>NZ_JBSFKI010000006.1:0-313132 GCF_053598475.1 Kitasatospora sp. NPDC001119 | reverse complement strand
CGACGGCCCGCGGATCACCGTCCGCGACCACGGCCCCGGCTACCCCGAGGACCTCCTCCGCCACGGCCCGCAGCGCTTCCGCACCAACGCCCCCGAACGCGGCCGCGGCCACGGCCTCGGCCTCACCATCGCCACCGGCCACGCCCGCGTCATCGGCGCCACCCTGACCTTCGCCAACCACCCCGCCGGCGGCGCCCTCGCCACCCTCACCCTCCCCCCGAACTGACCCCGGACACGACGGAAGGGCCGGCCCGACACCCGTCGGACCGGCCCTTCCCGTTCTGCGCGGAGCCCCCTGTCGGGTTCGAACCGACGACCCCCGCTACTGGGCCGGACGGGACCTGTCGGCCGGGGCTTCAAGATGGCGCGCGAGGATGGCGGCGAACGCGAGGTACGCCTCGATCTTCGCGGCTCCGACGAGAGCATCGGGTGACACATGCTTTGGCAGCCGGTCCAGGTACGCGCGGGCAGCGTTGGCGTGGTCAACGTAGTCACTCATGCAGGCCCCCCTGAGGATGATCACGAAGTTTGTGCGAAGCCTACGGCTGTACACCGGGCGGCGGCGCTGTTTCGGCGGATGTCCCGTCCGGACCAAGGTCGACAGTGCCGAGCGCCGCCGGCACACTTCGGGCTGAGCGGGTGGTTCCCTCCTCGATCGGGCAGCTTCGCCGCACCCGGGTTCTCCAGGAGCCGCCAAGGCCAAGGCCGGTGTCTCCCCGGACATCCACTTCCACGACGTCCCGCACACCGGACGCTTCTGGCACGCCCGTGGCACAGCCCGAGCAGGACCGCAGCAACGACGAAGGGCCAACTCTCCCGGATCACCCCGGCGAACTGGCCCTCCGTACGACGAGCCCCCTGTCGGGTTCGAACCGACGACCCCCGCTTTACAAGATCAAACGCGGTCGTCGGGGACCGGCCCGAACGCATCCCGTCCGCCAGCGCCGAGTGTTCACGGAGACGCGCGGGTGTGTCGGCGTCCACGCGTGTTGATGTCAGGAAGCGATGTCAGCATCACATCTTCACCGACCCCAGCGGAGCGCCCATACGGCCCGGGCCCGACAGCGATTCGCTGTCGGGCCCGGGCCTTTTTGCGTTTCGGCTCACACGTCGACACGCCAGCCATCGAGCGCTGCGAGCACCCGCGCCCGCGCCTCGATGACCGCCATCCGCGCAGTCCTCTCGCCCCCATGGACGTGAGCGCTGGACGCAGTGCTCTGCCCCGGCCACTTGCGGTACAGAAGGCCAGTCTCGGCCGAGAACCAGCCACGGCTGACCGCGTTCAGCGCCATGAGAATCCCGGTGTCCTCGCTCGCCGGCAGGGCCATCCATCCGCCAAGGGCGAGCACGAGGTCACGCCGCGCGCACAGGGTCGCCGGGTGGACTTGAGCGCGGAAGTCGTGCGCCTTCCAGTGCTCAAGGACGGTCCCGCGCTCGATCGGCCCCTCCGGGGGGTCCTGGTCGAACCCCACAGTCGAGCCGTCTGGAAGCAGATCAAGCACCCGCGACGTCGACCAGCAGATCCCGGGCCGCTGAAGTGCTGCAAGGTCCCGCGCGAGCGCGCCCTCCACCAACATGTCGTCGGCGTCCAGCACCTTGACGTACTGCCCGGTGGCCCGGGAAAGGGCCATCGTGCGAGCCACGCCGGCCCGGCCGTGCCGCCCCTGCCCGAAGGTGATGCGAGGGTCATCCGGCACGAAGGGAGCGACGGTATCGGTCTCCCCGTCCTCCTGAATGACCCACTGCCAGTCCCAGCCGTCGGGCAGTTCCTGGGCCAGCAGTGACTTGTAGGCGTCCGATAGGTAGGACGCGGACGGTCCGTGAACCGCCGTGATGACGGAGATGACGTGGGTCATGCTCACCACCTTGTCAGCTTGGTCGTGAAGGTGAGTTCAGTTCGGTCGCCCGGCAGCACGACGTCGGCGACCTCTACCACTCGATCGGTCGTGTCGATGCCGACCTTGCGCAGGATGACCACGGACACGCCCGCCGGGAGGCCCAGCTCCTCAGCTTCCTCCGGCGCAGGAGGCCGGGCCTGGAATGTCTCCACCACCCGGTCCAGCTCGATCCCTACAGTCCAGAGCTGGTTCTGCGTCCCGCCCGGCCACGGCTCCTGGTCGTCCCGCAGGAGATCGGGATTGCCGGAGATCATGTCGAGCACCAAGTACGACTGCGAGCGGTTGAGCGGTGTGCGCTCCTCTCGGTACCTCGTCCGGTACGTCCGCTGAAGCAGCATCGTGCCCTCGGTGATGCCGAACACCTCCGCAAGCCCCGCAGTCGCGGGAACCTGCTTGTAGGTCGCCTCGAAGACCAGATCGTTGATCGTGAGGCCGGTATCGCGCTCGGTAGCCCCTGTCCTCAGTCGCTCGACCTCGGGCTGGCGTGCCCGGTCCTTCTCCCACTGGTGGCGCGCGTTGTCGCGGACGACCTTGGTCGGCTCCTTCCGGACGAACGTGCCCCGGCCGTGCTGCTTCTCAATCAGACCCTCGGCAACCAAGACGCCAACTGCCTGCCTGATGGTCGGAACGCTTGTGTCGTACTGCGTCGCGAGAGCTGTCTCAGCAGACAGCCGATCTCCCGGCATGAGCTGACCTGCGCGGATCTCTTCCCGTAGAGCGTCTGCGATCCGCTCGTACACCTTCGCCATGGCGACTCCACCGTCCCTGGTTGCGTGACTCGTCCAGGATAAGTCCTCAAGAGGAGTTGACGACTCCCTGAGAGTCCGTCATAGTCATCTCAGCTCCTAAAGAGGAGTTGAGGACAAGTCTTCAACATGACTCTTAGGGCTTGCTTGACCTGCACAAATGCGCCCGGAGGGGTGGGGTGACAGCCCCCCGAAGGCAGTGCTTGACCTTTGAGAACTCAACAGAGTGCTTAGACGACGGGGCGCGTCCCCGTCCCCGCGCGGACCGGGTGACGTCCGCACGTTTCGAGTGTCTTTGGTCCCCGATCCGCCCGCTCGCCGGTCGGGTCGGGGGTCATGGCTGCTCGTGATGTGACGAGTAGCTGGGCCCGCACGAGTCGGGCCGCCGCGCTCCCGGCCAAGGTTCGCGCGGCGGCCCTGCGGGCTCACCCACCATCTGACGAGGTGACCCCATGAAACTGTACGTCGGAGACCAGGAGGCATTGACGCCCCTGGAGTTCGCGGAGCTGGCGCTCGGCGTCGGCATCGACGTCGAGCTGTTCATCGGCACCGAGGACGAGACCGCCGAGGACCGGCTGGTCCGACTCGACGCCGCGCGGGACATCCTGCGGGACCTGGACGGCCCGGCGGCCGGCTTCGGGTCCGCGCTCATGTACACCGCCGAGCGCTACCGGGCGCGGACCTGGAAGGCGGCGGCGTGATGGCCCAGCCCCGCACCCTGACCACGAACGCGACCCGTACCCCGCACCTGGTCGCCCGCCCGGCGGCCACCGTGCTCGCCGAGTACCGCCCGAACCCGGACAGCGACCTGCGCGGCGCCGCCTGCGCCGACAGCGACACCAACCTGTTCTATCCGGACTCCGAGGAGATGGGACCCGAGACCGCCGAGTGGGCTGAGCGCCGCGCCAAGATGATGTGCGCTGGCTGCCCGGTGAAGTCCCTGTGCTTGGCCGACGCGCTGGAGCGCAAGGAGCCGCATGGCATCTTTGGCGGCCTGAACGAGCGCGAGCGCAACAGCCTGCTGCGGCGGGCGGCCCGGGTGAACGCCGGGGGTGCCGGGTGAGTGTTCACCGCTCCGGCGGGGGTGTTCACCCGGTGCTCACCGAGGTGCCCACCCCGGCCCAGATCCGCCGTACGTCGCTCGTGATCAGCACCGGCACCTGGGTGCTGACGGGAGCGGTGGTCGCGGTGAGCATGTCCACCGCCGCCCCGTTCATCGACGCCCATTCACCCGGCTACGGCACCGGCCCCGTCATGGCGGTCGCCGGCGACGGGTGCTTCATCCTGAGCCTCCAGGCGGACAGCGTCCTGTCCCGCTTCGGTGTGAAGCCCGGACGCTGGCCGGCCCTCTTCCGGTGGGTCACCGGGCTGGCCACGGTCTGGCTCAACATCGGGGCCGCCGCGCTGGAAGGTGACCTGGTCGGCGTGGTGATCCACCTGATCCCGCCGCTCTTGTTGCTGCTCGTCGCCGAGGCCGGACCGGCCTACCGCCGGGCCCTGGCCCGGCTTGCGAAGCGGCCCCAGCCGCCGCTCCGCACCCGCCCGGCCACAGTCCCGCAGGTCGCCCGGCAGGTGGTGAACGTCCCGCTGTTCACCCTCCCGCAGGCCCCGTTCACCCCTGCCCCGCAGCCCGCCGAGCCCCTGCCGCCTGGCCTCGGAATCGAGGCCCGGGAGGTGCTCCCGGCGGGTCCGGCGGAGGCGGTGAACACCGAGCCCGTTCACCCGGTGCTCACCTCCGTTCACCCGGCCCCGGCCGACATCGCCGAGGCGTTCGCCGGTCCGGCCGCAGACGCCGCCGACGACGGGATCGACGGCCCGGTGTACCCGGACGGACCGGACCTGGTGAACACCCCGGAACCCGAGGCGTTCACCGCCGAGGACGAGGCGAACACCCTCGCCGACGAGGTGAACACCGACCCGCAGGAGCCCGCCCGTCTGGACGGCGCCGAGGCCGCCCGCGTGATCGAGCAGTGCTGGCGCGACCGCGTCTCGCAGCGCGAGGCCGCCCGCCGCTCCACCCGCTCCCCTGCCTACGTCAGCGCCGTCTACAAGCGGCTCAGCGAGCAGGACGGCGCCGCCGGGGCGGTGGCCGCATGAGCCGCCCCCGCCACTGGGACCCCGACGGGGCCCGCCACGGCGGCACGCCCACCTACCCGTGGCGCATGGCGCCGAGTGGCCTCTTCACCCGCCGCCAGCTCCGCGCCAAGGGCCTGCGCCCCGGCGGCCAGGACCCGGTCGCGCAGGTCCTGTGGCGCTCCCGCTACGGCGGCACTCGCCCCGCCTACCTCTACCGCCTCGCGCTGGCCAAGCCCGTGCGGCCGATGACCGCCGCGCGGGCCGCCGCCCTCGCCAAGGCCAACCAGGCGCGCCGCACCTGCCCCGCCTGCGGGCGGGACGCTGGCTACGTCCTGCCCGCGCACCTCGGAGCCTGCCTGACCTGCGCCGATCCCGTCGCCCTCGCGGCCTGAAACCCCAGGAGATCCACTGTGAACATCCCGATCGGGTTCGACCAGAGCCGCGTCCTGGACATCTTCCAGCTCGACGGCGTCATGTGCGCCCACACCAGCACCGAGGACGGCACCCACCACCGGTGGCACGCCTTCACCATCGACGGCCACTGCCTCGGCTCCGTCGGCCGGCCCGAGATGCTCGGCTGGATGATCCGCCGCGCCCGCTGGCACTGAACGGAGACCCGGCCATGGCCATCACCGAGATCAACGTCGTCAGCTTCGGCTACCTGCACGGCGACCCGCCCGAGGCGCACCTGACCCTCGACCTGCGCCGCCACTTCCGCGACCCGCACGTCGACCCCGCCTTGCGCCACCAGACCGCGCACGACCTGCCGGTGCGCCGAGCGGTGCTCGCCACCCCGGGCATCCCGGAGCTGATCGCCGCCGCCGCGCTGCTGGTCGACTCGTTCGACGCCGGTCCGAGCTGGGCGCCGCTGACCGTCGCGGTCGGCTGCGCGGGCGGCCGGCACCGCGCCGCCACCGTCGCCATGACCCTTGCCGAGCGACTCACCGAGGCCGGCATCTACGTCCGGCTCACCCACCGCGACCTCGGCAAGCCCGTCGTCAACCGCTGACCAGGGAGTTCTTCATGCGCTGGACCCGTGCCGCCGCCCAAACCCTCGCCGCCAGCCTCGACCGGGGCGCCGCCGACAAGCTCCACGGTGCCGCTTCCGGCGACACCGTCGCCGCCGACCCCGCCACCGACGACCTCACCCGCCGGCAGGCCTCGGCCGCCGCCCGCATCCTGCGCGGCCAGGCCCGCGACATGCGCGCCGACGCCGCCGCCATCCGCGACGGCGCCAACCCCGCCGAACTCGGCTACACCGCCTGACCAGGAACGGAGTCCCCGTGACCACCAGCACCACCGCCCCGGACGCTGAGCCCACCCACACCTGGCTGATCACCCTCCAGTACCCGGTGGGCACCAACTTCGGCGTCGTGACCTGCGACGGCACCCTGACCGTCCCGCCCGGCGGCACCCGCGCCCGCGCCTACCGGGAGATCCGCGACTGGCTGACCCAGCAGCGGCCCGAGCTGCGCGACGCGAACGTCCTGTTCCTCTCGCTGGAGCCCTACCGGCTCTGACCGTCCCCGGAGGTCCGCATGGCCCGCATCCGTACCACCAAGGTCCAGATACCGCAGCAGCGCGGCCGGCGGGGAGCGCCCGCCGCGCACGTGGTCGACCTCGGCCCGGGCACCGCCCCGGTCGTCCTGGTCGTCCCCCACCGGCCCTCCCCGGGCGCCCGGTTGGCCCTCGTGACCGGCCGGGCCCTGTGGCGCCGCCGCGTCGCGTGGGCGCCGACCTGGGCCGGGATCGGCGTCTTCGCGGCGGCCGGCGTGCTGTCCGCCGTCCCGGCCGCCGCGCCCGTCTTCGCCGTTCCGGCGGTGCTGCTGCCCGCCGGGTGGGCGCTGACCCTGCGCCTGCACCCCCGCGCGGCCGTGCGCCGCCAGGCCCGTGCCCGCACCCGCGCCGTCGCCGCCTGGAGCGCGGGCTTCGCCTGGGCCGCGCTCGCCCTCTGGTTCGGCCCCGCGAACGGCGTCCTCGCCGCCGCGTGGCTGGCCGGAACCGCCACCGCCCAGACGCTCTGGTCGCAGCGCCGCCGCAAGACCGCCACCCCGATCGACACCCCGCAGGCCTGAACTCCCCTAGGAGGCAGCACAGATGAGCACCCCTCCCCGCAACCCCGGCTCCGACGGCTCGTTCCCGCCCCCGCGCCGCTCCGGTACCCCCCGCCCCGGCGGCACCGGCCCGACCTCCGGGCCCGACTCCTCCGGCTTCCGCAGCACCAGCAAGACCCGCAGCACGACCTACCACTTCAGCTACAACCGCGGCGCCGCCGGAGGGGGCGCCGCGTACGGCGGCGGCCGTGGCCCGGGCGGCCCCGGCGCGGCGTCGGGGCCGATCGGCACCCCGTCCGAGGGCGGGCGCTCCGGCGGCGGCAACGCCTACTCCCCGCTCGGCGACCCGGAGTTCTTCACCAACGCCGACGTGCGCAACTACTGCGAGCAGGGCCGCAAGTCGATGTCCCAGGTGGCGTTCGAACTGGCCATGGCCCACGAGCTGCTGGCCGCCGTGCTCAAGGAGGTCCCCGACGCGGACGGCCGCCCGTTCGGCTCCCAGTTCCGCGCCCGGCGGGTGGCCAAGCACCTGAAGAAGGCCGCCGAGGACGCGAAGGAGTGCGCCGCCGAGGTCGCCCGCACCTACGCCGCGTTCCAGCGCGAGTACGACCCGGAGATCTCCCGCGTCGCCAAGCCGCGCCAGCCCCGCCGCCGCTTCGACTTCGGCGGCTGATCCCGCTCTGACCCCCGGCCGGGGCAGGGCGCGCACAGTCCTCGCCCCCGGACCGCCGCCGGGTGAGCTGTGCCGCGCGCTGCCCCGGGCCGGGCCCCGTCCCCCACTGCCCTCACGCCACGCAGCCCAGGGAGGCCGCCCGTGCGCCGCCAGCAGCCCCAGTTCGCCCAGCTCGACACCGGCCAGGCCGGCTACCTGCACCTCGACCCCAACCAGCACGCCGGCGGCGTCGGCGAGTACCTGCTCCACCGCATGAAGCCCTACCTGCCGCCGTGGATCGTCGCGGGTGGGGCAGGCATCCTGTCCGTCCCGGCGAACGCCATGTGGGGCGAGTCCGCCGCCGGCGCGGTCGGGCTCACCCTCGCCTCGCTCGGCCTCACCGCCGCCACCTGGTGGGCGGGCCGCCCGACCAGCCAGCAGCGCCGTCTGCACTCCGCGATCACCGTCGCCGCCGGCACCTCGTGGTTCACCGCCGCCGCCCTCGCCGGACCCCTCGCCGGGCCCCTTCCCGGCCTCTACCTGATAGGGGGAACGGCGCTCGCGGCGACGTGGAACGTCCGCCAACTGCTGCGGGTCAACCCCGACGGCGTGCCGAACGACGGCGACAAGGGAATCCTGGAGAAGGTCGGCCTCGCCAAGACCATGGTCACCTCCGCCAAGGTCCAGCCCAACAAGGCCGAGTTCGAACTCCAGCTGCCCGGCGGCGAGTTGACGCCGGACGACGTGTCCAAGGCCCTACCGAAACTCGCCGGGGCACTGCGGGTCGCCAAGAACGCCCTGCGCACCACCCCGGACCCGGACGACTCCTCCCGCACGACGCTCACCGTCGTCCCCCACGACCTGCTCAAGGCCGGCGTCCCCTACCCGGGCCCCTCGCACCCGGGCGGGTCGATCGCCGACCCGATCCACACCGGGATCTACGAGGACGGCGCCGACATGGCGATGTTCTTCCCCGGCGACCCGGCCGCCCACCGCAACGCCATGCATTTGTTGATCATGGGGATGACCGGCTCCGGCAAGTCCGAGGGCGGCCTCACCGCGCTGACCGAGGTCATCACCCGCCGGGACGCGATCGTGTGGGCGTCCGACCCGGCCAAGGCCGAGCAGACCCTCGGCCCGCTGCTGCCCGCCCTCGACTGGGCCGCGCTCACCATGGACGACACCAAGGCCATGATCACCGCCCTGCGCGCCGTGATCCCCGCCCGCACGTCCTGGCTGGCCAAGTACGGCTACAAGCAGTGGGAACCGGCCTGCGCCGAAACCCAGGCCGACGGCTCCCCCGGCATGCCCTACCTGATCGCCTGGTTCGAAGAGGCCGCCAAGACGATCCGCGAGACCGACGACGACGTCTTCACCGGCATCGCCCAGGAAGCCCGCTCCGCCGGGATCACCCTGGTCGTCTCGATGCAGCGCGCCTCCCACACCCAGATGAGCACCGACACCCGCGCCTCCCTCGGCTCGTCCTGGGTGTTCGGCCTGCGCGACGACCGCGACGCCGGATTCGCCCTCCCCGACGAGGCCCTCGACGCCGGCGCCTCCCCGCAGGCCTGGAAGGACAAGAAGCCCGGCTACTCCTACCTGGTGGCCAACGGCATCCCCGAAACCTTCTGGGCCACCCCCGGCCGCGCCTACCTCACCCCGGTGGACGCCATGACCTGGGCCGTCCTCGAGTTCGCCGGACTCCGGGCCGCCTGCGACCCCGTCACCGCCAAGGCCGCCGCGAACGCGGTCGGCCCCGCCTTCACCCAGCGCACCCACTACCCCCTCCCCGCCCTGCCCGCCGAGGACGGCGACGAGGACGGGGTCTACGACCAGGAGACCGCCCCGGTGCACTACGACTACGACCTCGACCCCGCCGACGACAGCGACGACGCCGACGAGTGGATCGACCCGGACGCCGAACTCCCGCCCGTCGAACAGGTCGTGGAGATCGCCCGCCCCGAGATCCCGCCGCGCACCAAGGTCGGCAAGGCCGAGGCCAAGAAGATCATGACCGAGCTGCTCGACGAGTTCGAGGCCGAGGGCCGCACCGAGGTCGGCCCGGCCGACTTCATGGAGTACTGCGACCGCTTCAACCGGGGCCGCAGCTGGGTGTCCGGACAGGTCTCCGAGATGGTCGACGCCGGCCGCCTGCGCGAGACCGAGGACGTCGGCCGCTACGCGATCGTCCCGCTCCAGCCGGTCGCCGCCTGACCCTCCCGTGACGGCCCTGACGCGTCAGACGCGTCAGACGGCCCTGACGCCGAACAGGCCGATTCCCCGGGTAACGCGTGCGCGCGAGGGGTGTCTGACGCGTCTGACACCCACTCCTGACGCTTCTGACACCCCCGCCCCGCACGCCCCTGACACCCCTCCCCTCCGCCGCCCGACCACGCCCCGGAACCCGCCCGGGGCGCCCGGAAGGACCCCCTCGCCGTGATCGTCTCCGTCTCCTCCGCCCTGCTGTTCGCCGTCATCACCGTCGTCCTCGTCCGCGCCCAGCGCGTCAGCGCCGGCAGCGCCGCCCTCGTGTGGCTGTCCGGCTTCACCGCCGCCGGCACCGGCCTCGCCGGACCCGTCAACAGCGCCCTCGGCGCCCTCGCCCACTACGTCTCCACCATCCACTGACCCGACCCCGCCCCGCCGACAGGAGAAGCACCGTGGACCACACCGCACACCCGCAGCCGCAGTTCGCCGCCCCGGTGCTCTACACCCAGGACGGCGCCCCCTACTACACCGCCCAACCCGCCCTCGCCCCGCTCGCCCTCTACCACCCGGCCGCGCCGCTCCCCGCCCCGAACCACCACCCCGGGCCCGCCTACCTGCCCGCCCAGCACACCCCCGCCGCCGCGCCGGTCCCGGCGCGCGACCCGTGGCCCGCCCGCCTGCTCGCCGGCGGCATCGGCATCGGCGCCGGAGGACTCGGCCTCGGCTTCCTGCTCCAGACCCTCGCCGCCGCCACCACCGGCCTCGGCCTGCTCGTCGCCGCCCTCGGCGTCCTCTACCTCCTCAAGACCAGCAGCGGCGCTGGCGGCCGGGGCGGACAGGGCGCCGTGAACGTGCACGTCAACGTCACCAACCGCAACCGCTGACCCACCGAAGCAGTCGGCTGGGCCCACCGCGTGACCGGGCGCCACGAGGCCACCCACCTTGCCGCCATCAAGACCGCCTGACCTGGAGGACCCCGCATGGCCCGCCTGCGCCTGCGCTACTTCAGCCTGCCCCGCCCTGTCATCCACCTGCTCGACACCCCCGCCCCGGGGTGCCTCGACTGCAAGGGCGAAGGCTACTGGGGCGACGACCACGACATCGACGAGTACGGCGACCCTAGGTACGTCACCTGCTGCTGCTGGGACCCCGACCGCGGCGGCCACTTGCTGCCCGTCCCCCTCTGGATCGCACGCCACTTCCTCGGCTGGACCCCGACCGACTACTCCGACGAGCCCCTGCTCTGAGACATCACAGCCGGCCCACCCGGCCCCACAACCGCTGACCAGGGAGAACCCATGCCCCGACTCCGCCTGCGCTATGTCACCTGGCCCCGGCCCGCGATCCGCCTGACCGACACCCCCGACCCGAAGTGCCCCGAGTGCGAGGGCGCCGGCGGCTGGACCCGCGACTACGGCCACCCCGAGACCGGCGAGTACGACGGCACCGAGACCGTCCACTGCGCCTGCTGGGACCCGTGGCGCCTCCGCCGCCTGCTGCCCGTCCCGTGCTGGATCGCCCGCCGCTGGCTCGGCTGGACCGAGCCCGACTACTCCGGCTACTCCGACGAGCCGCCGTTCTAGCGCCCCTGGTCGGTCAACTCCCGCCACGCGTACGGCAGTTGCCCGATCCACCCACCCGCGCGGGTGGGTGGTGAGGGGAGCTGGACCGTCCAGCCCACTCACCAGGGGGATGCCCCGTGCACACCACCACCCACGCCGCCGCCCAGGCCCTCGGTGCCCGTACCTTCCAGTGCGACGCCACCGCCCACCACGACGACCCCGGCACCGGCCACCAGGCCTGGGTCCTGCTCGACGGCATCGGCGACCGCCGGCACGTCAGCGAGTGGGTCCCCGGCATCGCGCGGGACCTGGCCGTGCTGGCCGCCCGCCTCGGCGACGCCCACGCCGCGATCGAGCAGATCCGCCCGCTCCTGCACTCCGAGCGCGCCACCCGCTCCTACCCGAAGGGGCAGTACCCGGACGCCGCCGCGATCGTCGCCCTCCACAGCCCCGGCGGCGCCGCGAGCATCGCCTGGGCCGGTGACTGTCGCGCCTACCTCGCCGACGGCACCCGCGCCCGGCTCCTCACCACCGACCACAACGCGGCCGCCGACCAGCGCGCGTCCGGCCACGAGCCCGACCCCCGCGCCCACGACCGCCTCACCTCCTCGCTGTGCTACCTCCCCGGCCGGATCGACGCCATCACCCTGCACTTCGTCCGGCCCACGCGGCTCCTCCTCGCCTCCGACGGCGCCTACCTGCCGCACGAGAACGCCGGGACTCTCCCGGCCGCGCCGGTCGGCCAGGCCCGGAAGGGCCTGGCCGTGGGCTCGCCCCGCATCCTCGCCCCGGTCCTCACCGGAGGCTCGCCCGAGAGGGCCGCCCACCGGATCGCCGACCTGGCCGTGCGATCCGCCGCCAGCCGGACCGACGACCCCGGCCGGGTCGACAACGCCACCGCCATGGTCATCGACCTGCACCCCTAACCCACACGCCGCCAGGAAGGGAGAACGCCGGCATGTACGACGAGGACCCGGACGACGCCGACCACGACACCTGGTACGAGGAGCAGTCCACCTACGCCTATTGGCGGGACGAGGAGGGAGCCGCCGACGCCGCCTCGGACGCCACCGACGACCAGTGGCAGGACTTGGAGACCTGCCCCGAGTGCTGCGGCCTCGGCCACGCGAACACGGACGACGACCGCGTCTACTGCCCCACCTGCGGGGAGTGACAAGCAACCCCTCACCCGCCCCGCCAGGCGCCCGACCGAACCCACCACCGACGACACCAAGAAGGACCCCGTGGACACCGTGCTCGCCAGCCTCATCGCCGTCATCGGCACCCTCACCGG
The DNA here is from genome assembly GCF_053598475.1 of Kitasatospora sp. NPDC001119. NCBI lineage: Bacteria > Bacillati > Actinomycetota > Actinomycetes > Kitasatosporales > Streptomycetaceae > Kitasatospora > Kitasatospora sp. NPDC001119. The sequence goes on along the minus strand of NZ_JBSFKI010000006.1, from coordinate 300,642 downwards.
GAGCCTCGGCACCATCCACCTCCAGCAGCGCGCCGCCCGCCGCGCCACCCACCGCCACGACCTCCAGACCGCCGGCGGACACCTCCTCACCGCCCTGACCGCCTACCGCGCCGCCGTCTACCCCCTATGGACCGCCACCACCGCCAACCCCGACAGCACCCCCGCCGAGCAGATCGCCGCCGTCCGCACCGCGCGGGCCGCGCTCACCGCCGCCCGCGACACCCTCTTCCTCCTCACCGCCGACACCGCCGTCCGCGACGCCGTACACGCCGCCCTCGACGCCACCTTCGCCCTCGGCGACGACCAGGAACAGGACCAGATCACCACCGGCCGCCCGGCCGCCCTGGGCGCCCACCACACCCTCCTCGACGCCCTCGCCACCGCCATCGAAGCCGCCTGACGGGCCTGCCCGACCGACCGTGCCGCCCGGACCACCACCGCAGCCAGCGGTCGGGGCCCGGGCGGTGCGGGGGACGGGTAGACCCCGCTCCCGACACCACCGATGCCCTGGGAGGCACCCGTGTCCGTGGGAGAGACTCCGATCACCGTCGTCGGCAACCTCACCGACGACCCCGAACTGCGCTTCACCCCGCAGGGCGTGGCCATGGCCCGCTTCACCATCGCCTCCACCCCCCGCACCTACGACAAGACCACCGGGCAGTGGCGCGACGGCACCGCGCTGTTCCTGCGCGCCACCGCCTGGCGCGAGATGGCCGAGCACGTCACCGAGTCCCTGACCAAGGGCATGCGCGTGGTCGTCGCCGGCCGCCTGGTGCAGCACAACTGGCAGACCCCGGAGGGCGAGAACCGCTCCATGCTCGGCCTCGACGTCGACGAGGTCGGCCCCAGTCTGCGCTTCGCCACCGCCAAGGTCACCAAGGCCCAGCGCGGCGGCGGCGCCCCGGCCGCGCGCCCGGCCGACCCGTGGTCCACCGCCGCGCCGGCCGCGCCCGGCAGCGAGTGGAACGGCGCGCCGGCCGACGGCTCGGCCGAGCCGCCGTTCTAACCGGACTGCACCCCGAGCAGCACAAGAAGGCCCCGCAGCAGCCGTCAGATCTTGGCAGAGAAGCGGCTGCTGCGGGGCCCGTCCGATCCCCTCGCAGAGACCAGGACTCCAGCATGCCCCAGTTCGGCCCCCGCACGCTCGTCGTCATCGACAACGCCGCCGACCGGGACGAGGCCAGCGACGGCCACTCCCGCTACGGCGCCTACCTCACCCAGCACGCCGACCACTTCCACGACGACGGGCAGCCGCTCCACCCGGTCGACTTCGCGATCACCGCGTGGCGCACGGCCACCGTCCCGGTGATGGCCCCCGGGTACGTGAACGTGCGGTTCGACGTCTACCCCCTCGACGTCTGCCACGACCACAACGGTGGCGTGCGGTTCTGCGCCAGGGTCGGCCTGCGGCACGGCGATCTCGCACGCCGCCCCGCCGGCCGCCCGCGCCCCCTGGACTGGGAGCGCGCTCCGGGGGAGTCCTCCCACGAGCAGTGGCCCGTGCTCGTCGAGCCGGAGCGCACCGACCGCCCGGCCGTCCTGGTCGCCGCCACCCTGTTCGTCCCGATCCCGGACAGCATCCTGGTGCAGCCCACCACGGCCAGGCCCGGACGCATCCTCACCCATGAGGCCAAGACCGTGGTCGCCGCCCTCGCCGCACACGCCAACGATGCGCTGGCCCCGCTCGTGAACGACCTGCTCGGCGGTTCCCGGTGAGCCCCCGGACCCTGCGGGCGGTGGACCTGTTCGCAGGCGTCGGCGGGCTCGACCTCCCCGCCCGCGAGTTGGGCGTCCACGTGACCGGGATCGAGTGCAGCCCGGACGCATGCGCCACCCGCCGCGCGGCCGGGCTGACCACGATCGAGGACGACGTCCGCCGCTACGGGCCCGGCGACTTCCCCGACGCCGAACTGCTGCTCGGCGGCCCGCCGTGTCAGCCGTTCTCCGCCGCCGGCACCGGCGCCGGACGCCGGGCCCTGGGCGACATCGTCGCGTTCGCCCATCGGCTGTCCGAGCGACGAACCGTCGCCCGCCACGGCCACACCCCGGTGGACGACCTGATCCGGCTCGTCCTGGAACCCCTGCGCTGGGTGCTGGACGCCACGGACGCCGGAAGGCCCTTCAGGGCGATCGTCCTGGAGCAGGTTCCCGCCGTCCTGCCCGTGTGGCAGACCTACGCCGCGATCCTGCGGGCCGAGGGCTACAGCGCCGTGGCGGGCGTCGTGCGGGCCGAGGAGTACGGCGTCCCGCAGACCCGCCGCCGCGCCGTCCTGATCGCCCGCCGCACCGGCACCGCCGCCCTGCCCGCGCCCACCCACCGGCCCTACGCCAAGGGCACTCCCCGCACGGCCGGCGACCCGGCCCTGCTGCCGTGGACGGCTATGGGCGACATCCTGCCCCAGCGCGGCCCGTTCACGGTCGTCTCCAACTACGGCACCGGCGGCGACCCGGCCAAGCGCGGCCGCCGCACCAGCGCCGAGCCGTCCGCCACCGTCACCGGCAAGGTCTCCCGCGTCCGCGTGCTCGCCGACGACGGCGCCGAGTCCCGCTTCACCTGGGCCGAGGCGGGCGCCTTGCAGTCCTTCCCGCCGGACCACCCGTGGTCCGGCCGCGACATCGGCCAGCAGATCGGCAACGCCGTCCCGCCCCGTCTCGGCGCCGCCCTGCTCACCGCCGCCATCCACCGCGCCTGACGATAGGTCCCGGCTGTGTACGACTACGACCTCGACGACCTCGACTACTACGACGAGTACGACCCCGAGGACCCCGAGAACTGGGTGCCCGGCCAGTGCGACCACTGCTCCGGCGGCGACCCCATCGAGACCCCGATCGGGACCCTGTACTGCGCCTGCCAGATCGGGCAGGGCGCCGCCCCCGAGAACTGCGCCTGCCGCTCCGAAGACGACTAGGAGAGCGGGTTCGCCATGGCGCCCGCTCTCGACTGGCGCGAGGCCCGCCATTTTGACCGCACCGGTGACCGGCCGTGCCGCTGGTGCCGCCGCCCCACCCCCCTCCGCGACGAGCAGCGCAGGCCCTCGCACAAGGTCTGCGCCGAGCGCGCCGCCGAACTGGAAGGAACCGATGAACAGCAACCCGCAGATGGTGGCCGCGCTCGCGGCGGCCGAACGGGGACGGCGGGTGTTCCCGCTGGCCCCCGGCTCGAAGTACCCGGCGCTGCACAGCAAGGAGGACTGCCCCGGCACCGGGCCGTGTGAGGGCGGGCACCTCGGGTGGGAGCACCGGGCCACCACCGCCCCCGAGGTGATCCGCCGCGCGTGGCAGGTGGCCCCGTACAACATCGGCCTGGCCTGCGGGCCGTCCGGCGTAGTGGTGGTCGACCTGGACATGCCCAAGCACCACCGCGACACCCCGCCCGCCCGCTGGGCCGAGCAGGGCATCACGGACGGAAGGGACGTGTTCGCCGCCCTGTGCGAGCAGCACGGCCGGCCGTGGCCGCAGACGTACGAGGTCCGCACCGGCCGGGGCGGCGCCCACCTGTACTTCGCCGTCCCGGCGGGCGTGGTCCTGCGCAACACCTGCGGGGAGAAGGGCAACGGGCTCGGTTGGAAGGTCGACACCCGGGCCCACGGCGGCTACGTCGTCGCCCCCGGCAGCGTCGTCAACCACCGCCCCTACACCGTCGTCAACGACACTGACCCGCTTCCGCTCCCCAAATGGCTGCTCGGCCTGCTCACTCCCAAGCCCGCCCCGGCCGTCGTGGTGGACGTGAGCGCGGTGCGGGCCCGGATCGGGCGCCTCGGCCCGTACGTCGACACGGCCGTCGCGCGGGAGACGGCCAAGGTCCGGGAGACCCGCGAGGGCGGGCGCAATGACCGGCTGTTCGCCTCCTCCGCCGCCCTCGGCCGCCTCGTCGGCTCCGGCGCGCTGCCCGAGGCGGACGCCACCGACGCCCTCCTGAGCGCTGGCGTGGAGGCCGGTCTCGGGGAGGGGGAGTGCAGGCGCACGATCGCCAACGGCCTTGCCCGGGGCGCCGGTACGGTGGGGCGTGCCGCATGAGCAACCGTCACCCGTCCTGCGCCGAGGAGAAGCGCTTCTCCTCGGGGGATCGCCCGAGGCGGTGGGCCGAGTGACCGCCCCTGCCGCGCCGTCCGAGTCGCTGTTCACCGAGGGCTGGGAGGACACCGCCCCGCCCTCGGTTGACCCCGGCCCGCCCGGGTGGGAGGAGCCGATCCCCCTCGGCGAGGCCCGCGCCCTGCCCACGTTCCCCTCCGACGCCCTGCCCGAGTGGCTCGGCGCCATGGTCGACGCCGTGGCGGAGGAGACGCAGACCCCGACCGACCTCGCCGGGAGCCTGGCGCTGGCGGTGCTGGCCGCCGCCGGCGGCGGGCGGGCCGTGGTGGTCGTGCGCGGACGCTGGCGCGAGCCGGTGAACCTCTACGTCGTCGTCGCCCTGCCCCCGGCCAACCGCAAGAGCGCCGTCTTCGCAGCCATGACCCGCCCGCTCGTGAAGGTGGAACGGGCCCTGGTCGAGCAGAGTGCGAGCGCGATCGTGGAGGCCAACGCCACCGCCCGCCTCGCCAAGGCCGCCGCCGACAAGGCCGCCACCAAGGCCGCCACCGCGAGCGAGGACGAACGCGAGGAGCTGAACCGCCTCGCGATCGACCTGGCCCGCACCGCCGAGGACATCACCGTCCCGGCCGAACCGCAGCTCATCGCCGACGACGGCACCCCCGCCGCCATCACCACCCTCCTCGCCGAGCAGGGCGGGCGACTGGCCGTCATGTCCGCCGAGGGCGGCATCTTCGACACCATCGCCGGCCGCTACTCCGGCGGCACCGCCGACATGGAGGTCTTCCTCAAGGGCCACGCCGGAGACCTGCTCAAGGTCAACCGGCAGTCCCGCGACAAGCAGTACATCGACAACCCCGCCCTCACCATGGCCCTCGCCGTCCAGCCCACGGTTCTGGAGGACATTGGCCGCAACCGCCAGTTCGACGGCCGCGGACTGCTCGCCCGCTTCCTGTACTCCATGCCCGAATCCCTCGTCGGCCGGCGCAAGACCCTGCCCGACCTGATCCCCGACGAGGTCACGGACGAGTACGAGAAGCGCGTGGCCGCGCTCACCCTCGCGATGGCGGGCTGGACCGACCCGGCCGTCCTCACCACCACCCCCGAGGCCGGGGCCGCGCTCGTCGACTTCCAGGACCGCATCGAACCGCGCCTGGACCCGCGCGGCGGCTCGCTCGGCCACGTCAACGACTGGGGCGGCAAGCTTGTCGGCGCCACCGTGCGCATCGCCGGCCTGCTCCACCTCGCCGAGCACGGCGGCGACGCCTACAAGCACCCCATCACCGCCGACACCGTCGAGCACGCGATCCGCCTCGGCGAGTACTTCACCGTCCACGCCCTGAACGTCTTCGAGGCCATGGGCGCCGACAAGGCCCTCGCCGGCGCCCGCACCGTCCTCAAGCACCTGGCTGCCTACCCGGCCCCGTCGTTCTCCCGGCGCGACCTCATGGCCAAACTCTCCCGCGCCGAGTTCCCCACCGTCGCCGTCCTGGAGACCGCCCTCGGCCTCCTCGAAGAACACGGCTGGCTCCGCCACGAACCCGCGCCCCCGCGCGAACCCGGCACCCGGGGCCGCCCGCCCGCACCCCGGTACGCCACCCACCCGCAGCTCCACCCCAACTGATCCACCCCACAACCCCGCCCGCAGAATCCACAAAATCCACGAAACCCACCGACACCCACCCCGACCAGCACCAACGCCCACCGCGCCCGCCCGCCACAAAAGCCGCTCGGAATTCCACAAAAACCCAGGCGTCCCACCCTCGGGCCGCCGCCGGCACCCGCCCCGGCGGCGGCCCGAGGCGTGTCCGCCTATTTCTGCGGAATAAGTGCGGACTTCTGTGGAGAACCGCGCCCGAGCCCATCACCGCAGGTCAGACGCTACAGGGAGGGTTTTTGTGTATTCCGTGGTTTCCGTGGCACCCCGAACCCCGGCCCGCCCACCACAACGCGGGCCGCCTGCACCTCGTCACCCCGCCCCCTCCGTCAAGGAGTAGCCGCAGTGACCACGATCCCGCCGCTCGCCCTGGAAGTCCCCGAGGTCATGGAGGCCCTGCGGATGAGCCGCAGCAAGGTCTACGACCTCATTCGCACGAAGAAGCTCGACAGCTTCAAGGAAGGCAGCCTCCGCCGCATCCCCGTCACTGCCCTGCACGACTACCTGCGCGCCAAGAAAGAAGAGAACGCCTGATGGCAAAAAAGCGAAACCCCAACGGCGCTGGCACCGTGACCTTGCGCAAGGACGGCCGGTACCAGGCCGCTGTCTACGTGCCCCAGCCCGATGGCACCCGGGCCCGCAAGTTCGTCTACGGCAAGACCTGGACGGAGTGCGACGAGAAGCGCCAGGAACTCGTCCGGCGTGACCGGCAGGGCGTCCCGACGCCCACCCGGTCGGCCAAGCTCGCCGAGTGGCTGCCGTACTGGCTGGAGCACTTCATCGCGCCGCACCGCAAGCGGACGACCTACGACAAGTACGAGATGCACGTCCGGCTCCACCTGGCGCCGACGCTCGGCTCGAAGAGCCTGGAGAAGCTCGGCACCGCCGACGTCCGCCGACTCATCAGCACCGTGACCAGGAAGGTCTCGGTGGCGACCGCCAAGGAGTCGCACCTGGTGCTCCGCACGGCCCTTTCTGCCGCCATGCGGGACGAACTGATCACCCGCAACGTTGCCAAGCTCGTCCAAGCCCCCCGAGTGGAGTACCGAGTGACCAAGCCCTGGAGCCTCGACGACACGCTGGTCTTCCTGGAGGGGTCCCGGCGTGACCCGATGTACGCCGCGTTCGTCCTCGCCGTGGCGCTCGGCCTGCGCCGGGGGGAGATCCTCGGGTTGCACTGGTCCGACATCGACCTGGAGGAGCGCACGCTGACCGTCCGGCGCCAGCTCCAGCGCCGGGACGGCGAGCTGTACGAGGACACTCCGAAGTCGCGCCGCCAGCGGGTCATCCCGCTGCCGATGATGTGCATCGCTCCCCTTCGCTGGCAGCGGCTTCGGCAGACCGAGCAGCGCCGCCAGCGGCTGGAGGCGGGGAAGGACTGGCCGGAGTCCGGCTCCGTCTTCACTACGGCGACCGGCCAGCCGATCGAGCCGCGGAACCTCACCCGCTCGTTCACGCGGGTTGCAAAGGCCGAGGCTCTGCCGCCGATCCGGCTGCACGACACGCGGCACGGCTGCGCGACGCTCCTGTCCGCCGCCGGCGTAGCGCCCCGGGACCTGATGGCCATCCTCGGGCACAGCCAGATCGCCGTCACGATGGAGGTCTACACGCACGTGGTGCAGGAGAAGCAGCGGGAGGCGATGAGGCACATGGACCGCCTGCTGAGGCGTCGCCGCAAGACCGACTGATGTCATCCGGAGATGTCAGAACGCCCCGGACCGCAAGCGACACCGGGGCGTTCTGCATTCTTCGGCGCTCTGACCTGCGCCGGAAGCTGAGCCCCCTGTCGGGTTCGAACCGACGACCCCCGCTTTACAAGAGCGGTGCTCTGGCCAGCTGAGCTAAGGAGGCACGGTGGCCGTCCGCGATGGATCACGGCGGCACCGGGGGGCAGTCTACCGGGCCCGGGTGACGGGATGGGGGTATATCCGGGGGTTGGTGGGATGGGTGGGCGTGATGGAACCGATGCCGAAATCGGGTCGGGTGGGGGCTGACAAGCGGCGGACGCGCAGGTAGCGTCGCCGGGAGCCGGTTCGTGGCAGTGGTTCAGACCACTGGTGGGCCGGCGGAGCAGAACAGACCCCCCTTTACTCGGATCGTCCGGCACGTTCCTGCCGGTGAAGGAGACAAACAACCATGGCTTCTGTCACGTACGACAAGGCGACCCGCGTGTACCCCGGGGCGGACAAGCCCTCGGTGGACGCGCTGGACCTGGAGATCGCGGACGGCGAGTTCCTCGTGCTGGTCGGCCCCTCGGGCTGCGGCAAGTCGACCAGCCTGCGCATGCTGGCCGGTCTGGAGGACGTCAACGCCGGTGCGATCCGGATCGGCGACCGCGACGTCACCCACCTGCCGCCGAAGGACCGGGACATCGCCATGGTGTTCCAGAACTACGCGCTGTACCCGCACATGACCGTCGCCGACAACATGGGCTTCGCGCTCAAGATCGCCGGCGTGAACAAGGCGGAGATCCGCACCAAGGTCGAGGAGGCCGCGAAGATCCTCGACCTCACCACGCTGCTGGACCGCAAGCCGAAGGCGCTCTCCGGCGGCCAGCGCCAGCGCGTCGCGATGGGCCGCGCGATCGTCCGCCAGCCGCAGGTCTTCCTGATGGACGAGCCGCTGTCGAACCTGGACGCCAAGCTCCGCGTCTCGACCCGTACCCAGATCGCCGGCCTCCAGCGCCGCCTGGGCATCACCACGGTGTACGTCACCCACGACCAGACCGAGGCGCTCACCATGGGCGACCGGGTCGCGGTGCTCAAGGACGGTCTGCTCCAGCAGGTCGACACCCCGCGCAACATGTACGACAAGCCCGCGAACCTCTTCGTGGCCGGCTTCATCGGCTCGCCGGCCATGAACCTGGTCGAGGTGCCGCTGGTGGACGGCGGCGTGAAGTTCGGCGGCTCGGTCGTCAACATCTCCCGCGAGGACCTGGCCGGCGCCGGCACCGACAAGACGGTGACCGTCGGTGTCCGCCCGGAGCACTTCGAGATCGTCCCGGCGGGCGGCATCGAGGGCGTCGCGGTGACCGTGAACGTGGTCGAGGAGCTCGGCTCGGACGGCTTCGTCTACGGCACCACCCAGATCGGCGGCGAGGACCACGACCTGGTCGTCCGCGTGCCCGGCCGCCAGATCCCGGCCCGCGGCGAGACCGTCCACGTCGTGCCGATCGCCAACGAGACCCACGTCTTCTCCACCAGCTCCGGCCTGCGCCTGAGCAACTGACGCGACCCCGCGCGACGGCCGCGACCAGCGCGGCACCCGGAGCCCGTCGGACCCTCGTGGTCCGGCGGGCTCCGTCCGTACCCCGCCCCTTCGACCCCGTCCGGACGCCCCCGCGTCAACACGGCAAGGGGACAAACCCGGACACCGTGTCACTCGATGGGGTAACGGAGGGCGATCCGGCCCGTACCCACCGCTACTCTCCTGAGGGTGAAGCAGCTGTTGCGCCGTATCGGCCAGACCGTCGCCCTGACCCTGCCGGTCGTCCTGGTGACCACCGGCACCCTCGCCGTGACCAGGGTCCCGTGGGCCCCGCCGACCGGGCTCGACCAGCAGGTCGTGGCGGCGTCCAGCGGCGACGGCGCCGGGATCGGACGCTCCAACAACGCGGCCGGCGCCATGGCCAAGGCCTCGGACGGGCTCGCCCCGCAGGAGTCGCTGCGGGTGGTGCTGCTGGACGAGCTGCGGGCGAAGAACCCCTCCGCCGCGCTGGACCTGCTGGAGCGCTCGATGCGCGAGCAGCCCTCGCTGACGCCGTACTGCACCTCGCTGGCCACCGAGTTGGGCAAGGCCGCGGTGCGCAAGTACCAGGGCGACGTCCAGCGGGCCCGCACCTTCGCCCGCCCGGTCTGCGACGGCGCGTTCGCGGCTGGCGTCGTCGGCTGAGGCGGCCGGGAACGCAAGGGAAGGCAAGGGGGCCGAGGCAGGCCCCCGAGGCGGCGGACGCCCCCGTCCGCCGCCTTATTGTTCAGGCATGACCGCTGACTCCGGCCCCACCGCCGACCTCCCGTCCGCCCGGCCCCCGCAGCCCCACCCGCCGCGGCCGACCACGACGCCCGTCACCCAGGCCGTCATCCTGGCCGGCGGCCAGGGCTCCCGGCTGCGCCCCTACACGGACGACCGCCCGAAGCCGCTGGTCGAGATCCCCGGGACGGGCACGCCGATCCTCGGCCACCAGCTGGCCTGGCTGGCCGAGGAGGGCGTCACCGACGTCGTGGTCTCCTGCGGGCACCTCGCCGACGTGCTGGAGGAGTGGCTGGACAAGGCGGACCTGCCGCTGCGGGTGCGCACGGTGGTCGAGGCGGAGCCGCTCGGGCGCGGCGGCGGGCTCAAGTACGCGGCCAAGGCGCTGCCCCGCCCGGACGAGCCCTGGTACGCCACCAACGGCGACATCTGGACCCGGTTCAGCCTGCGCGAGATGGCCGCCTTCCACCACGAGCGGGACGCCGTCGCGACGCTCGCCCTGGCCCGGCCGCGGATCCCCTGGGGCGCGGTGGAGACCGACCAGTTCGGCAACGTGCTGGACTTCATCGAGGCGCCGCCCTCGCCCTTCCTGATCAACGCCGGCCTGTACGTGTTCAGCCCCGAGTTCGCCGAGCTGCTGCCGGACGTGGGCGACCACGAGCGCACCACCTTCCCCCAGCTCGCCCGCGGCAAGCGGCTGGCGGGCTACCAGCTGCCGCAGGGCGTGTACTGGCGGGCCATCGACACCGCCAAGGACCTCACCGAGGCGGCCAAGGAGCTCGCCTCCGGCGCCGGCCGGTCCCCCAGGTAACCAGCTGGCCGCGAGCCGTACGGCCGCCCGCGGACACGCGTCGGCCGGGTGCTCCCCGCGGAGCACCCGGCCGACCGCCGTCACGAGGGCCTCAGGTCGCGGTCGGCACCCCCGGGTGGGAGGTCCGGCCGCCGGAGAGGTCGGCCAGCGGCGCGCTGCCCAGCACTCCGCCGAGCAGCCCGCCGGAGCTCGGGCTGGACTTGGCCGCCGGCCCCGAGCCGCCGGTGCCCGGGGTGCCGCGCGAGGCGGGGGCGGTGCCGCCGGAGCCGCCGGACGGGGCGGGCGCGGCCGGGGAGGAGCCCGACCCGGCCTCCGGCTTGCCCGAGTGCGCCTTGCCGCTCGGCGTCGGGGTGGCCGGCTTGGTGGACGGCGTGGCGGCCGGGGTGGTCGCGCTCGGCGTCGGGGTGGCCGGGTGCGGGGCGGCGGGTTGGGGCGTGGTGGACGTGCCCTTGCCGCCGGGGGCGCCGGACGGGCTGCCGGACGGCCAGACCGGGGTGCCGTAGTCGGTGGCCGGACGGTCCGGCGCCTGGTGCGCCCGGGCGCCGGTACGGACGGCGGCGCCGAGCATCGAGCCGAGCAGCAGGGTCAGGCCGACGACGACCGTGGTGACCACGGTGCCGCGGCGCAGCACCCGGCGGCGCAGCGCCCCGGGCGCGTCCGCGCCGTACCGGCGCCAGGCCTCCAGGCTGAGCCGCCCGTCCAGCGAGGCGAACGGCGCCCCGGCGATCAGCAGCGGGCTCCACGCCGCGAGGAAGATCAGGTCCGGGGTGTCGTAGACCGGGACGGCCCGCCAGCTGACGGTGAACAGCAGCGCGGCGGAGAGCGCCATCGCGGCGCCGGCGGCGAGCCGCTGCCAGAGGCCGAGGACGGTCAGCACGCCGACCACGATCTGGGTGAACGACACCACCAGGCCGGCGCCCACCGGGTGCGCCATGGCGAAGGCCAGCAGCGGTTCGGCGACCTTCCAGGGGTGCAGCGAGGAGAGCCAGCGCATCATCGAGCCGCGCTCGCCGCCGTCGAAGTACACCGGGTCGCAGAGCTTGCTGAACCCGGCGTAGACGGAGAGCGAGCCGAGGACGGCGCGCAGCGGCAGCAGCACCAGGCCGAGGTCGACCCGGCGGCCCGGGTACCAGGGCTGCCTGCCCGCGGCGTCGACGGCGGAGACCTCGGGCAGTTCCCCGCTCGGGGTCCAGCCGTGCGGCTCGCCGACCGGGCCGACGCCCGCGTCGGTGGCGGTGCCGGCGCCCTCGCGGGGCTGGCGCGGGAGGGTGCGGGCGCCCGCGAGGGAGGGGAGCGCCTGGGTGTCCGCCTCGATCAGGCGGACACCGCCGACCGGGGTGCCGCCGGGGCGCACCGCCTCCAGCAGCCGGGTGGCCGCGAGGTCCCCGGGGGGCGCCTGGCCGGTCCAGGTGACGGCGGTGACCCGGCCCTTGCGGCGCGGTGCGCCGCCGGCCCCGGCCCCGGCCAGCGCCGGGACGGCGGAGGAGGGCACGACGACCTGCGGGGTGACCAGCGGACGGCGGATCAGGCCCTGGTTGGCGTACGGGTCGCCGAATGCGGCACCGGTGGACAGCAGTCCGGCCGGGGCATCGATCAGCGGCGCCACCGGGCCGCCGAGCCGGAGCCGGAAGCTCGCCTGGGTGCTGCTGAGCCGCGAAGGGTCCGACTCCACCTTGACGGTGTTGAGGCCGGGGCCCGCGTCTATCCCGGTGCTGCCGTCGCCGAACAGGGGGCGCCGAGGTGTTCTGGTGTCCACGCCCGTCTAACCGGGTGACGCCCGCTTAGGACACTCTCCCGGGTGGATGTCCGGCGCACACTTGAAGTGATCATGAAAAAAGCGATCGGGCCCGGTCGGGGCCCGATCGCCTTCACTCGGATTGCGGGGAATTCGGAAGATCTCCTGCGCGCCGCAACCCGGCCGTGCTCAGCGCTTGGCGCGCAGTCGCGCGGCCTCGTACAGCACGATGCCCGCCGCGACACCGGCGTTCAGCGACTCGGTCAGACCGGACATCGGGATCCGGACCCGCATGTCGCAGGTCTCCGAGACCAGCCGGGACAGGCCCTTGCCCTCGCTGCCCGCGACGATCACGACCGGACCGGTCAGCAGCTCCAGGTCGCCGATCTCGGCCTCGCCGTCGGCGGCCAGGCCGACCACCATCAGACCGGCCTTCTGGTAGGCCTCCAGGGTGCGGGTCATGTTGGTGGCCCGGGCGACGGGCAGCCGGGCCGCGGCGCCGGAGGAGGTCTTCCAGGCACCGGCGGTCATGCCGGCCGCGCGGCGCTCGGGGATGACCACGCCGTGCGCGCCGAAGGCGGCGGCCGAGCGGACCACGGCGCCCAGGTTGCGCGAGTCGGTCACGCCGTCCAGCGCGATGATCAGCGCGTCCTGGCCGGCGTCGGCGGCGTCGACCAGCAGGTCGTCGGGGTGCGCGTACTCGTACGGCGGCACCTGGAGCACCAGGCCCTGGTGGTTCATCCCGCCGGTCATCTGGTCCAGCTGGGGCCGCGGGGCCTCCATCAGCGGGATACCGCGGTCGTTGGCGGCCTGGAAGGCGTCGCGGACCCGGTCGTCGGTGTCGATGAACTGCTGGACGTACAGCGCGTTGGCCGGGACGTCGCCCTGCAGGGCCTCGACCACCGAGTTGCGGCCGAAGACCAGCTCGGCGCTGCCCGCACCGCCGCGGCCACCGCGGCCGCCGCCGCCGGCCCGGCGCATGCCGGCCCGGGCCTTGGCGTCCCGCTCGCGCTTGATCGCGGCGTTGGCGGCGCGCTGCTTCGGGTGGCCCTTGCGCTCCGCACCGGGCGGCGTCGGGCCCTTGCCCTGGAGCGCCTTCCGGCTGTGGCCGCCGGTACCGACAGACGCGCCCTTCTTCGATCCGGGGTTGCGACGGTTCCTGCGTGCACTGTTGCCGGCCATGGCTGTACTTCCTGTCTGTCCGGCATGCCCCGGCCGTCCCGGTCTGCCCGGTGGCGGCCGACGGCATGCGCTACGTCATGCGGGAGGGCCGCACCGGTCCGGTACGGCCCACCCATCACCCCGATCGTCGGATGGGGTTACTGGCTGTTGATCGTCCAGCGCGGGCCGGACGGGGTGTCCTCGATGGCCAGCCCGGCGAGGCCGAGCTGGTCGCGGATGGCGTCCGCGGTGGCGAAGTCCTTGCGCTCGCGCGCGGCCTGCCGCTGGTCCAGGACCAGACGGACCAACGAGTCGACCACTCCGTGGAGGTCCTCGCCGCGCTCCGTCCCGGCCCAGTGCGGGTCGAGCGGGTCGAGGCCCAGTACACCGAGCATCGCACGGACCTCGGCCAGTCGCGCCACCACGCTCTCCTTGTCGTCCGCGTTCAGGGCGCTGTTGCCCTGGCGGACGGCGGTGTGCACGACGGCCAGCGCCTGCGGCACGCCGAAGTCGTCGTCCATCGCCTCGGCGAAGGCCGGCGGCACCTCGGGCGCCGCGTCGACCGTGCCGCAGCGCTCGACGGCGCGCTGGATGAAGCCCTCGATCCGGCCGAAGCCAGCCTCGGCCTCGCGCAGCGACTCCTCGCTGTACTCGATCATCGAGCGGTAGTGCGGGCCCGCCAGGTAGTAGCGGAGCACGATCGGCCGCCACGCCCGGACCATCTCGGAGACCAGCACCGAGTTGCCCAGCGACTTGCTCATCTTCTCGCCGGCCATGGTGACCCAGGCGTTGTGCACCCAGAAGCCGGCGAAGTCGTCGCCGTAGGCCTTGGACTGGGCGATCTCGTTCTCGTGGTGCGGGAAGATCAGGTCCAGCCCGCCGCCGTGGATGTCGAAGGCCGCGCCCAGGTACTTGTGGGCCATCGCCGAGCACTCCAGGTGCCAGCCCGGACGGCCGCGGCCCCACGGGGTCTCCCAGCTCGGCTCGCCCGGCTTGGCGGCCTTCCACATCGCGAAGTCGCGCTGGTCCCGCTTGCCGGTCTCGCCCTCGCCCTCGGGCTGGCGCAGGTCGTCCAGCTTCTGGTTGGAGAGCGCCAGGTAGTCGGGGTACGACCGCACGTCGAAGTAGACGTTGCCGTCGGCCGCGTAGGCGTGGCCCTTCTCGATGAGGCCCTGCATCATCGCGATCATCTCGGGGATGTGCCCGGTGGCCCGCGGCTCGACCGTCGGCCGAAGGCAGCCGAGCGCGTCGTAGCCGTCGTTGAAGGCGCGCTCGTTCTCGTAGGCGATCTGCCACCACGGCGTGCCGAGCTCGCGCTCCTTGGCGATGATCTTGTCGTCGATGTCGGTGACGTTCCGGGCGAAGGTCACCTGGTAGCCGCGGTAGGCGAACCACCGCTGCATGAGGTCGAAGTTGAGGTACGACCGGATGTGCCCGATGTGTGGCGCCGACTGAACGGTAGCGCCGCACAGGTAGATCGAGACACAACCCGGTACAAGCGGGACGAAGTCGCGTACCTGGCGGGTGCTGGTGTCGTACAGACGAATGCTCACAGCGTCAAGCGTAGTGGGCACCGGGGGGTGCCCCGCCACATTCCCCGGGACAACGGGGGCGTGATCCCGGGGAAACGGCGGGACGCGGACGGGACTCAGATGTTGCCGAGCACCTTGTCCGGGGAGATCCGGACGACCACCCGGACCGCCTCCGGGCCGTCGAAGGTGTAGTCCTTGCCCAGGTACTTGCGGGACAGCTCGTCGATCAGCTCCCGGCCGCCCTCGGTGGTCAGCGTCGCCTCGCCGCGCGCCTCGAAGTACTCGTACGGGTTGTCCTTGTCGTTGATGACGAGGGACACCCGCGGGTCCCTGACCAGGTTGAGGTGCTTCCGGCGGCCCTCGACGGTGGAGAACAGGATGTCGTCGCCGTCCCGCTTGACCCAGACCACGGAGGCCTGCGGGCCCCCGTCGGGCTGGATGGTGGAGACCACGGCGAAGCTCGTGCTGTCGAGCAGTTCCTTGACCTTGTCCGCAAGTTCGACACCCATCGGAAACCCCTTCACGTCGGCGTTCGGCCCGAGCGGAAGCCCCGTCCGGGCCCGAGCCGAACACTAGCGACTCGGGCCCCGGGAACACCCGGTGAACACCCGTCAGGTCCGGGTTGTTCCCGACCGCTCACCGCGACCGGCTCAACGCCGTTCGTACACCAGGGCGGTGGCGATCGCGGCCAGGCCCTCGGCCCGGCCGGTCAGCCCCAGCCCGTCGGTGGTGGTGCCGGAGACGGACACCGGGGCGCCGACCGCCTCGGAGAGCGCGGCCTGCGCCTCGGCCCGCCGCTTGCCGATCTTCGGCCGCACGCCGATCACCTGGACCGCCACGTTGCCGATCTCGAAGCCCGCCTCGCGGACCAGCCGGGCCGCCTCGCCGAGCAGCTTCGCCCCGGACGCGCCGGCCCACTCCGGGCGGTCGGTGCCGAAGTGGGCGCCCAGGTCGCCGATCCCGGCGGCCGAGAACAGCGCGTCGCAGGCGGCGTGCGCGGCGACGTCGGCGTCCGAGTGCCCGGAGAGGCCGACCTCGGCGTCCGGCCAGTCCAGCCCGGCCACCCGGAGCGGGCGGCCGGCCTCGAAGGCGTGCACGTCGGTGCCGATCCCCACGCGGGGGATCACGGGGGTCTGCGGGTCAGTAGGCATCGGCGGCCCTCCTGCGGGCGAGTACGGCCTCGGCGAGCACGAGGTCCAGTGGACGGGTGACCTTGAACGCCTCCTCGTGGCCGGGCACCACGACGACCCGGCCGCCGTAGCGCTCCACCAGGCCGGCGTCGTCGGTGACCGGGGGCGCGTCGGCGGTGCCCGCACTCTCCTCGGCCAGCGCCTTGGCGTGCACCTCGACCAGGGTGGCGCGGTCGAAGCCCTGCGGGGTCTGCACCGCGCGCAGGGTGGCGCGCTCGGGCGTGTCGAGCACCGGCTCGGGGCCGCCCGGGTTCGGCTCGACCCGCTTCACCGTGTCGGCCAGCGGCACCGCGGGCACCACCGCCCGCGCCCCGGCCCGGACGGCGGCCGCGACGGCGTCCACCACCTCGACCGGGACCAGCGGGCGCGCCGCGTCGTGCACCAGCACGATCCCGACCTCGTCCGGGATCGCGGCCAGGCCCAGCCGGACCGACTCCTGGCGGGTCGCCCCGCCGGCCACCACCCGGATGTCCTTGTCGTCCAGCCCGTGGCTGTCCAGCAGGGCGACCACCTCGGCCACCCCGTCGGCGGGCGCGGCGACCACGACCAGGCCGACCGCCCGGCTGCGGGCCAGGGCCCGGACGGCGTGCACCAGGAGCGGCACGCCCCCCAGTTCCCGCAGGGCCTTCGGGGCCCCGGGCCCCAGCCGCTCACCCCGTCCGGCGGCGGGCACCACTGCTGCTGCGACTGCTCCTGACGCGTTCAGGTTTCACTCCTTCGGCGAAGTGGGTATGGCCATGGCGTGCCCGGCGGGCGCACCGGGCCCCTTCCGAAGAACCACGGTCCACCGTCCGCCGCACAGCTCCGCAAGTTCCGCGCAACGGTTCCGCGCAAGAACGGGTGCGGAAACGGTCTTGCAGGCCTGGGCCGGCTCGGGCGGGTGGCGTGGTCCGGACATGCCTCAGCGCCCGGAGTGCCACTGCACCACTCCCGGACGGTTCGTCCGAGGAGTGGCGCGCCGGCACCGGGCGCTGTGAGCGTTGGGCGGCAGCCCGACCGCACTGCGGTGGCGCGCTACGAGGCGAGGACCTCGTCGAGCAGCGTCTCCGCCTTGTCCTCGTTGGTGTTCTCCGCCAGCGCGAGCTCGCTGACGAGGATCTGGCGCGCCTTCGCGAGCATCCGCTTCTCGCCGGCCGAGAGGCCGCGCTCGCGCTCGCGGCGCCACAGGTCGCGGACGACCTCGGCGACCTTGATGACATCACCCGAGGCGAGCTTCTCCAGGTTCGCCTTGTAGCGACGGGACCAGTTGGTCGGCTCTTCCGTGTACGGTGCCCGCAGCACCTCGAAGACCCGGTCCAGACCCTCCTGGCCGACTACATCGCGCACACCGACGAACTCCGCGTTCTCGGCGGGCACGCGGAGCGTCAGGTCTCCCTGCTGCACCTTGAGCACCAGGTAGGTCTTGTCCACACCTTTGATCTGGCGAGTTTCGATGGCCTCGATCAGCGCGGCCCCGTGATGGGGGTAGACCACCGTGTCGCCAACCTTGAACGTCATGTGACAGGACCCCTTCCGTGGCTTTCCAGAATAACACGCTTCTCGGCCCACCCGAAGGGCGTTTTCGCAGGTCAGGGCCGGTCTCGGGGCTTGACAAGGACCCCCATGACGTGCTGCGACCGGTGTTCGAGAGGGGCTTCCCGCAGGTCGGAGGCGGTTCCGGGGTTCGACGAAACCCTTGCGCAACACCCCCGCAACCATGATTGGATCTTGAGCTTTCACCCCTTTTCGAGTCGCGGCCGAATCGTTATTCGATCTTGGTCGAACCTTGTCCTCCGCGTGACCCGGACATGTCGACGTACCGCCGGACGCACCCCCGGCGTACGGCCGGACGGCCCCCGGCGGCCCCCGGGAGTGCGACACGGGGACCACCCCGTGAGGAGCGCATAAGCGAGGTCGATAATCTGAGACCTGACCACCCGACACGTGACCTAGGGAGAAGCCGCCGCCGTGAGCCGCAGCCTTCGACGCGGCAGCATCGCCGCCCTCGCCGCCATCGCCATCGCCTCGCTGTCCTCCTGCGCCGCCGGCAACACGCCGGACACCCTGCAGATCAAGCCGGACAACGCGGCGGCGACCCTCGGAACGAACCTCCGGCTGAACAACATCGTGGTCGTCACCGGGGAGGGCGCCTCGGGCGACCACACCGGTCCCGCCAACGTGGTCGTGAACATCGCGAACACCGCGGACGCCCCGGCCGAGCTCCAGTCCGTCACCGTCGGCGGTGCCGCCACCACCTTCGCGGACGCCGCCGGCGCTCCGCTGTCCGGCATCGTCGTCCCGGCCCGCGGCGCGGTGGTGATCGGCGGCCAGGGCAACCCGTCCGCCACCGCCGCCTCCGCGACCGTCCACGTCGGCGGCTTCGCCCCGACCGTGTTCACCTTCAAGGACGGCCAGAAGGTCGAGGCCCAGGCCGCCGTGAGCCCGGACTCGGGCGCAGACGGCCGCGGCCTGTACAAGGGCTTCGGTCCGACCCCGTCGCCGACCGCGACCCCGGCCAAGACCACCACCCCCGGTGCCACCACCCCCGGTGCCACCGCTCCGGCCCCCGGCGCCACCACCCCGGGCGCGCCGGCCACCGGTGCCGCCGTCCCGGCCGGCACCACCGCCCCGGCCGTCCCGGCCGCGCACTGACGCCGCACCCCGCCCCCGGCGGGCCCTCCAGGGCCCGCCGGAGCGACGCGAAGGCCCCCTCCGGCTGCTGCCGGCGGGGGCCTTCCGCGTGGTGGGGACGGTTTACGGCTCGAACTTGTAGCCCAGGCCGCGGACCGTGACCAGGTAGCGCGGCGCGCCCGGGTCCGGCTCGATCTTGGCCCGCAGGCGCTTCACGTGGACGTCCAGGGTCTTGGTGTCGCCGACGTAGTCCGCGCCCCAGACCCGGTCGATCAGCTGCATCCGGGTGAGCACCCGGCCCGCGTTGCGCAGCAGCATCTCCAGCAGGTCGAACTCCTTGAGCGGCAGGTCGACCTTGGCGCCGTCCACGGTCACCACGTGGCGGTCCACGTCCATCCGGACCGGGCCCGCCTCCAGGGCGCCCGGGCCGCCGCCGTTGTCGCCCGCGCCGCCGTCCTCGCCGCGGCGGCGCAGCACCGCGCGGATCCGCGCGACCAGCTCGCGGGTGGAGTACGGCTTGGTGACGTAGTCGTCAGCGCCTATCTCCAGACCGACGACCTTGTCGATCTCGCTGTCCTTCGCGGTCACCATGATCACCGGGACGTTGGAACGCACCCGGAGCTGGCGGCAGACCTCGGTGCCGGGCAGGCCCGGCAGCATCAGGTCGAGCAGGACGAGGTCGGCGCCGTTCCGTTCGAACTGCTCCAGGGCGTCGGGGCCGGTGGCGGCCACGGCCACCTCGAAGCCCTCCTTGCGGAGCATGTACGAGAGGGCGTCGCTGAACGACTCCTCGTCCTCGACCACCAGTACTCGGGTCACGATCAGGCCTCCGGGGCAAGCTGCGGGGTTGTGTCTGACAGGTGTGGTGCCCGCTCCCCGGTGGGGAGCGAACGGTCCGTGCGGGGCGCGCGGGGAGCGCGGTCCGTCCGGTCCGTGGTGAGGGTTCGGGGTGCGGCGGCGGAGCCGCCGTCCGGCGTGTGGTCCGGCTCGTCGCCGAACTCGTCGTCGAACGCGTCGTCGGGCTCGTCCTCCGTGGGTGCCTGCCCGGCGGGCAGGCGGACGGTGAACGTCGACCCCTGGCCCTCGACGCTCCACACCGAGACGGTGCCGCCGTGCGAGGCCGCGACGTGCTTGACGATGGACAGGCCCAGGCCGGTGCCGCCGGTCGCCCGGGAGCGGGCGGGGTCGACGCGGTAGAACCGCTCGAAGACCCGCTCGCGGTCCTTCTCGGAGATGCCGATGCCCTGGTCGGTGACCGAGATCTCGATGAGCTCGCCGTCCGCCTCCCCGAGCGCCGCGGCGCTGGAGATCCGCCGGGTGGCGATGGCCACCCGGGTGCGGGGCGGGCTGTAGTTGACGGCGTTCTCGACCAGGTTGCCGAGCGCGGCGGCGAGCTGGCCGCGGTTGCCGTGCAGGTAGAGGCCGGCGATGCCGCCCGCCGCGATCAGGATCTGCTTGGCGGCGGCCTGCTGGCGGCAGCGGTCGATCGCCTCGGCGATCAGCTCGTCCACCGCGACCGGCTCCGGGTCGATCATCAGCCGGTCGTCCTGGACCCGGGAGAGGTCGATGATCTCCTGGACCAGGCTGGCCAGCCGGGCCGCCTCGACCTGCATCCGGCCGGCGAAGCGCTGCACCGCCTCCGGGTCGTCGGACGCGTCCACGACCGCCTCGGAGAGCAGCGACAGGGCGCCGACCGGGGTCTTGAGCTCGTGGCTGACGTTGGCCACGAAGTCCCGGCGGACGGCCTCCACCCGGCGGCGCTCGGTCTGGTCCTCGACCAGCACCAGCACCAGCCGGGAGCCCAGCGGGGCGACCCGGACGGAGACCGCGAGCGGCTCGGCCGCGCGGGCCGCGCCCGGCCGGGGCACCTCCAGCTCGACCTGGCGGATCTCGCCGTCCCGGCGGGTGGAGCGGGCCAGCGCGAGCATCTGGTCCACCGCGACGGCACCGCCGCGCACCAGGCCCATCGCGTACGCCGCCGAACTGGCCTTGACCACCTCGTCGCCCTCGCCCAGCACGATCGCGCAGGAGCGGAGCACGGAGAGCACGGTGTCGACCCCGGGCGGCAGCGGCGGCTCGGGGTTGCCGGTACCCAGTGACTGGTACCGGCCGGGGTTCCTGCCGCCGGTTGCGCTGTACCTGCCCTTGGCCTGCTCGCGCTCGCTCCAGCGGAAGGCGATGGAGGCGGTGAGGCCGACACCGAGCCCGGCTATGGCACAGGCAGCGGCGGCGGCCACGTTCACGTCCATGTGGCCAGCGTAAGCGCACGGCCAGGCCAGTCCCCAAGCACCCGATCAAGGCATCGACCACGCGTTGCCGAGAATTCACCTTCAGGTAGCCGCCGATTCACCAGAGCGGCCGTGCACCGTCGCCCAGGCGGCCGAAAGTTGGCCAGGCAGCCCGTGTGGGAGAGATCGGTGTGCCGAACAGCGGCCACCGGCTCGGGTGTGCGCGTACGATGCGCGCCACCAGCAGCGGTCACCCGGACACCGGAACGACGGTCGGACGGGCTGACCGGTCGGCACCGCCACCGACACAGCTACTGAGGAGAGAACATGCGCGACGCGTACCACGAGGAACTCGATGCGATCGGCGACAGCCTGGTCGAGATGGCCCGGCTGGTCGGCTCTGCCATGGGCCGCGCCACCACCGCCCTCCTCGACGCGGACCTCGCCCTGGCGGAGGGCGTGATCGCCGCCGACGAGAAGGTCAACGAGCTCCACCACGACCTGGAGAACCGGGCCATCGACCTCCTCGCCCGCCAGCAGCCGGTCGCCACCGACCTGCGCATCGTCGTCACCTCGCTGCGGATGAGCGCCGACCTGGAGCGCTGCGGCGACCTCGCCCGGCACGTCGCCAAGGTCGCGCGGATGCGCTACCCCGACACCGCCGTGCCGAGCGACCTGCACTCCACCGTCCTGGAGATGGGCCAGCTCGCCCAGCGCCTGGTGGCCAAGGCCGGCCTGGTCATCGCCACCAAGGACGTCGACAAGGCGCTGGAGATGGAGCAGGACGACGACGCGATCGACACCCTGCACCGCGAGCTGCTGTCGCACCTGATCGACGAGCGCTGGCACCACGGGATCGAGACCGCCGTCGACATCACCCTGGTCGGCCGCTACTACGAGCGCTTCGCGGACCACGCGGTGTCGGTCGCCAAGCGCGTGGTGTACCTGGTGACGGGCGAGCACGTGGCCGAGTTCGTGGCCGCCACCGAGGCCGCCGAGGCCGCGCCGGTCGACTGACCTCCGGTCCGGGCGGTGCTTCGTGGCCGCTCCCGGCTCACCCCCCGGGGTGAGTAAACCTGCGACGAGGGTGGTGCGGGCGCACGGCACTCCGTGCGCCCCACCACCGCGCGCCCGTTGACGCTCCGTCCATTCGGCGGCTTCACTCGACGTTGGGGGCACAGGACTGTGCCCGTCACAAGGAGGGAAGCTCGATGAAGGCCCACCCGACCCGACCGGCATCCGCCCACACCACCGTCGAGCCACCCGCCCCGAAGCTGCTCCCCGTCCTCGCCGCCGGCTGCGGCTGCGGCCCGGGCTGCGGCTGCGGCTGCCAGTCCGGCGCGCCCTGCCAGTGCGGCGGTGCCGACGGCGGCTGCTGCGGCGGCCACTGAGCGCGCCGCCGTCCGAGGAGTCCCCGAGGTGCACGGTCTTCCGGCGGCCGTGCACCTCGTTCGCGTCCGTGCCCGTGTCCGCGTCGGGCCGGGCGTCGGGACCGGACGTCAGAACGCGACGTCGGTGCAGGAGTAGAAGGCGTTCCCGGTGTCGGAGATCGTCCAGACCGCGACGACCACCTGGTGGCCGGTGCGCCCGCCCGGGATGGTCGCGGTGTGGCTGAGCGTGCTCGGCACCTGCTGCCCGCCGTACGGGACGGTCAAGAAGGGCGTCAGGTCCAGGTTGGCCCGGGTGACCGGCTGGCTCGCGTCGTAGCCCGGCTTGGTCATGTAGTACCGGAAGTCGGTGGTCGCGTGCCGGGCGGTGAACTTCCAGGTGAAGGTGAGCTGCCCGCCCGCCGTCACCGGCGTGGTCGGCCAGGCGCCCGCGTGCGGGTCGTCCAGCTCGGCGAAGCGCGCGTTGCCGCCGGCGCAGATGGTGCCGTCCGAGGGGCCGAGGGCCGGGAAGCCCTTGGGGCCCTCGACGCTCTGCGGCTCCCACTGGATGTCACCGCAGTCCCACGGGACGCCGTCCACGTGGGTGTCGCAGAGCGCGGCCCGGCTGGGCGGGGTCGTGATCCAGCCGTGGGACGCGGCCGGGAAGGCGAGGGTCAGCGGAATCGCCAGCGCGGCGACGGCCGCCCCGACGATGTGGCGTGTGCGCATGATGCTCCTCCGTGGGGGTGGATGGAGTGTGCGCCGGGGGCACAGACGCGCGCGCGTGGGGGTGCGGCGGCCCGGACGGGGAGATCCTGGCATGCCTGCGCCAGTCCGGTGCCCTCACGGTAGGAGCCGCCGACTGCGGCCGTCAATGGTCTGAACCATTTTGCCACCTACCCAACTCCCCCACCAGGCAAGCGGGTTGACCCCGAACCGACCGAAAACGAACGAAGGCCCCGCCGCCCGGTCGGACCGGGTGACGGGGCCGTAGCGGCAAGCGGCCTACTTCTTGCCCTGGTTCTTGACCGCCTCGATGGCGGCCGCGGCGGCGTCCGGGTCGAGGTAGCGGCCGCCCGGGGTGACGGGCTTGAAGTCGGCGTCCAGCTCGTAGACCAGCGGGATGCCGGTCGGGATGTTCAGGCCGGCGATGGCCTCGTCGGAGATGCCGTCGAGGTGCTTGACCAGCGCGCGCAGGCTGTTGCCGTGGGCGGTGACCAGGACGGTCCGGCCGGCGGCGAGGTCCGGGACGATGGCGTCGTACCAGTACGGCAGCATCCGGTCGACGACGTCCTTCAGGCACTCGGTGCGCGGACGCAGCTCGCTCGGGATGTCGGCGTAGCGCGCGTCACCGGCCTGCGAGTACTCGGCGTCGTCGGCCAGCACCGGCGGCGGGGTGTCGTACGAGCGGCGCCACAGCTGGAACTGCTCCTCGCCGAACTCGGCCAGGGTCTGGGCCTTGTCCTTGCCCTGGAGCGCGCCGTAGTGGCGCTCGTTCAGCCGCCAGCTGCGGCTGACCGGGATCCAGTGCCGGTCGGCCTTGTCCAGGGCGATCTGGGAGGTGCGGATGGCGCGGCGCAGCAGCGAGGTGTGCAGCACGTCGGGGAGCAGACCCTCGGCGGCCAGGAGCTCGCCACCGCGGGCGGCCTCCTTCTCGCCCTTCTCGTTGAGGTCGACATCGACCCAACCGGTGAACAGGTTCTTCTGGTTCCACTGGCTCTCGCCGTGGCGGAGCAGGATGAGTCGGTACGTCGTGTCAGCCATGGCCCCCAGCTTAGTGGGGGGTCGGAAAACCCCTGGTGGGGACCTTCGGCCGATGTGTAATGTGTGCTCCGCGCATCTGACACTTACATGCGTCGGCTGACCGGGCCTGCCGCACCGTTCGGCGGACGCCTGCCCACGGGAGCCCCCACATGCTCGTCGCCCTGGTCGCCAACCCCCGGATCCGAAGACTCGTACAGGAGACCGTGGGCGGACTGCCGCGACAGTTCTGGTGGCTCTGGGTGAGCACGCTGGTGAACAAGCTCGGCGCGTTCGTCGTCACCTTCCTGGCGCTGTATCTGACCGTCGACCGGGGGTACTCGGCCTCCTACGCGGGCCTGGTGGCCTCGCTGTTCGGCCTCGGCTCGGCCGTCGCGGCGATCCTCGCGGGCGTGCTGGCCGACCGGATCGGGCGCCGGCCCACGCTGCTCGCCGCCCAGCTCGGCACCGCGCTGTTCACCGCCGTGCTCGGCTTCGCGGACGGCCAGGTGGCGATCGCCGTGGTGGCCTTCCTGGTGGGCCTGTGCAACAACGCCACCCGGCCGCCCACCTCGGCGATCATCGCCGACCTGGTGCCGGCCGAGGACCGGGTCCGCGCGTACTCGCTGAACTACTGGGCGATCAACATCGGCTTCGGCCTCTCGGCGGCCGTGGCGGGCCTGATCGCCACCCACGGCTACCTCACGCTCTTCCTGCTGGACGCGTTCTCCACCCTGGTCTGCGCGGTGGTGATCTTCATCCGGATCCCGGAGACCAGGCCGCAGGCCGCGCCCGGCCGGGCGGACGGCTCCGCCGAACCGCCGGTCAGCCTGCTCTCGGTGTTCCGGGACGCCCCGTTCATGGCGCTGGTCGGGCTCACCCTGCTGCTCGCGCTGGTCTTCCAGCAGGGCAGCACCACGCTGGCCGTGGACATGGGCGCCTCCGGCATCACCTCCACCGAGTACGGCCTGGTCATCGGCCTGAACGGGCTGCTGATCGTGGTCCTGCAGATCCCGCTGACCCGCTGGATGGAGGGCCGCTCACGGACCGGGCTGCTGATCACCAGCTGTCTGCTCACCGGCTGGGGCTTCGGGCTGGCCGCGCTGGCCGGGTCCTCGGCCTGGCTGTTCGCGCTCTCGGTGGCCGTCTGGACGGTCGGCGAGATCCTCAACACGCCGGTGATGATGGGCCTGGTCGCCGAGCTGGCGCCGACCCACGGACGCGGCCGCTACCAGGGCGTGCACAGCCTCTCCTGGTCGCTCGCCTCGTTCCTCGGCCCCGCGGGCGGCGGGCTGCTGCTCCAGCACGCGGGGCCGGCGGTGCTCTGGACGGCCTGCGGGGCGGTCGGGACGGTCACCGCGCTCGGGTACGTGGTGCTGGCCCGCCGGACCGGCGCGGCCGGGCGCCGTCGGCCCGTGGCCACGGAGGTCCCGGCGCCCGCGGTGGGGGCTCCGGCGCGCACGGCCACGGCGCCCGCGGCCGCGGAGCCCGCGGTGGAGCCGGCCGGGAAGGCCCCGGCGGGCGCCTGACCGGCCCGCGGGTCAGCCGGCGGCCGGGGTGTCCGGGGCATCCGGGGCCTCGGCCGAGGCGTCCCGCGGGGCGGCCAGGTGGGCGAAGGCGGCCAGGTTGCGGGTGGACTCCCCGCGCTTGGTCCGCCACTCCCACTCGCGCCGGATCGCGGTGGCGAAGCCCAGCTCCAGCAGGGTGTTGAACGGCTCGTCCGCGTTCTCCAGCACCGTGCCGAGCAGCCGGTCCACGACCTGCGGGGTGAGCGCCTCCAACGGCAGCCGGCCGGCCAGGTAGACGTCGCCGAGCGCGTCGATCGCGTACCCGACGCCGTACAGCCGGGTGTTGCGCTCCAGCAGCCAGCGGTAGACGGCCTCGTGGTTCTCGTCCGGACGGCGGATCACGAAGGCGTTCACCGACAGGGTGTGGTCGCCGACCCGCAGGGCGCAGGTGGTGCTCAGCTTGCGGGTGCCCGGGAGGGCCGCCACCAGCGTGTACGGGTCGGTGGCGGCCGGCTCCCAGGCCACCCCGGCGTCGTCCAGGGCGGCGCGCAGGAGGGTCAGGGCCTCGTCCTTGGTGCGGATTGCCATGGGGGTGACGTTACTCGTCGGTACCGGGCGGGCGCAGCCCCAGGCCGCTCGACCCCGGGGCTTCCGCCCGGGCCTCCGCTCAGGCCGGTCGGCGACGGACCCCGGCCAGCCGGCCCGCCGGGCGGGCCATGCTCCCGGCGTACACCTCGGCGGTGGTCGCCGCGGCCGTGTCCCAGCCGAAGCGGGACGCGTGCCGGGCCGCCGCCTCGCCGCGCCGGGCCGCGAGGCCCCGGTCGGTGACGTACGGCTCCAGCGCGTACGACCAGTCCAGCGGGTCGTGGCCCTGCACCAGGGTGCCGGTCTCGCCGTCCCGCACCGCGACCGGCAGGCCGCCCACCGAGGCCGCCACCACCGGGGTGCCGCAGGCCTGCGCCTCCAGCGCGACCAGCCCGAAGGACTCGCTGTACGAGGGCATCACCAGCGCCGACGCCGCGCGGTACCAGTCGGCGAGATCCGGCTGGCCGACCGGCGGGTGGAACCGCACCACGTCGCCGATGCCCAGCTGGGCGGCGAGCTTGTGCAGGCTCTCCGGCCGGGCCAGCCCGGTGCCGGACGGCCCGCCGACCACCGGCACCACCAGGTGCTCGCGCAGCTCCGGGCGGCGGCCCAGCAGCGCGGCGACCGCCCGCAGCAGCACGTCCGGGGCCTTCAGCGGCTGGATCCGGCCCGCGAACAGCAGCACCGCGGCGTCCTGCGGCAGGCCCAGCCGGGCCCGCGCGGCGGCGGGCGTCCGCGGCCCGCCGGGGCGGAAGACGTCCAGGTTGACCCCGGGGTGCACGACGGCCAGCTGGTCCGGCCGGGCGGCGTAGTGCAGCGCCAGCTCGGCGGCCTCCTCGGTGGTGTTGGCGATCAGCCGGTCGGCCGCCTCCACCACCTGGGTCTCGCCGATCACCCGGGCCGCGGGCTCGGGCGTGTCGCCCTCGGCCAGCGCGGCGTTCTTGACCTTCGCCATGGTGTGCATGGTGTGCACCAGCGGCACCCCCCAGCGCTGCGCGGCCAGCCAGCCGACCTGCCCGGAGAGCCAGTAGTGCGAGTGCACCAGGTCGTAGTGGCCGGGGCGGTGGCCCGCCTCCGTCCGCAGCACCCCGTGGGTGAAGGCGCACAGCTGGGCCGGCAGGTCCTCCTTGACCAGGCCCTCGTACGGACCGGCGGTGACGTGGCGGACCAGCACGCCCGGGGCCAGCTCGACCGTCGGCGCGTCGTCCGAGCAGATCGACCGGGTGAACACCTCGACCTCGATGTTGAGGTCGGCCAGGCGCTTGGCCAGCTCCACGATGTAGACGTTCATCCCGCCGGCGTCCCCGGTGCCGGGCTGGTGCAACGGCGAGGTGTGGACGCTCAGCATGGCTATCCGGCGCGGGCGGCGGCGACCGGGGACGAGCGACTGGAGCCGGCCGCGCGCGGGGGCGGCGGGCTGGGCCCGGCGTACCGAACGGACGGGGTGCTGGATCACCTGGCTGAAGCCTCCTCTGTGCGGCCCGTCGAGGCGGTCCGCGCCGGGCCGCCCGTTGTCCGGTGTGCGCTGCCCCGTCCGGGCACACATCACCATCAGGGTGCCAACCACACGGACCGCGCCCGGCATTCCCGCCCCGGCCCACCGGCCGGAACGGCCGCCATCGCCCCAGGTCAGCACGGTGCCGTCGGCGACCCGACTACCCTTCTGGGCATGGCTGCCTCCTTCGACCCCGCTCCCGCCGCGCCCGCCCGCGGACGGACCGGGCGCCCGGTCGGGACGGTCACCCGGGGCACCACCAACACCAACCGGCTGCGCCGGATGGACCGCTGGATCGCCCACACCCTCGGCCGCGAGCTGCGCGCCGCCGGACGGCCGCCGGTCGCGGTGGACCTCGGCTACGGCGCCGCGCCGTGGACCGCCGTCGAACTGGCCGGACGGCTGCGCACGGTGCGGCCGGACGTCCGGGTGGTCGGGATCGAGATCGAGCCGGAGCGGGTCGCCGCCGCACTGCCGTACGCCGAGCCGCCGCTGCTCACCTTCCGGCGCGGGGGCTTCGAGGTGCCGCTGGACGGCGGCGGGCCGGCCCAGCTGATCCGGGCCGCGAACGTGCTCCGGCAGTACGACGAATCGGCGGTCGCCGGGGTGTGGGAGCGGCTGTGCGCGCGGCTCGCCCTGGACGGGCTGCTGGTCGAGGGCACCTGCGACGAGATCGGGCGGCGGCACGTCTGGGTCGCGCTCGGCCCGGAGGGGCCCCGGACGGTGACCTTCGCGGCCCGGCTGGGCGGCCTGGGCCAGCCCTCCGACCTGGCCGAGCGGCTGCCGAAGGCGCTGATCCACCACAACGTGCCGGGGCGGCCCGTGCACGCCTTCCTGGCCGACTTCGACCGGGCCTGGGCGGCGGCCGCGCCGTACGGGGCGTTCGGGGCGCGGCAGCGCTGGGTGGCGGCCTGCACGGCGCTGGCGGGCAGCTGGCCGCTGGTGGACGCGCGGGGGCGGTGGCGGCAGGGCGAGGTCACGGTGCCCTGGTCGGCGCTCGCGCCGTAGCCGCCGTGGCCGTCGTGGCCGTCGTGCGGGCGGTGCGCGCCGGGAGCCGGTGAGCGATTCGATACGTTCACTCGAACGAGTTATCGAATATCTCTGGCGTGTTGACGCCCCGACACACCACGATGGTCCCGCCCTCAGACCCCCGCCCTCAGACCTCCCGGCCGAACAGCTCCCGCCGGGCCCGCTCGAACACCCCGTACATCTCCGACCCGAACAGCACGAACCGCACCTCCGCCAGCTCCGCGCCCGCCTCCGCGTCACCGCCGTCCAGCACCTCCGCGACGGTGCCGAGCGCGATCCGGGCCGCGTCCGCCGGCGGCCAGCCGTAGATCCCGGCCGACACCGCCGGGAAGGCCACCGTGCGCGCGCCGAGCCCCGCCGCGGCACGCAGCGACTCGCGATAGCAGGAGGCCAACAGCTCCGCCCGCTCCTCGTACTCCTCCGCCCGGTATACCGGCCCGACGGTGTGCACCACCCACCGGGCGGGCAGCCGTCCGGCCGTCGTCGCCACCGCCCGACCGGTGGGCAGCCCCTTGCCCCAGTGCGAGGCGCGCAGCCGGCGGCACTCCTCCAGGACCTGCGGTCCGCCCTTGCGGTGGATCGCGCCGTCCACCCCACCACCGCCCAGCAGGGACGAGTTGGCGGCGTTCACCACGACGTCCACCGGCTGTTCCGTGATGTCACCCTCCACCAGAGTGATCCGCGCAACCATCGCCCTCTCCCCTTTCCCGGAGCCGCCCGGCAGCCTTTCCGGCAGCCACCCGACGGAGCCCGGGTGCTCGTCCGAGTCCAGTCACCACACCACCACCGGCGTGGCAATAGCCACAACGGCGCCGGTCGGCCAGAGAAATCCCCGGAGATCACGTTATGGTCGCGAGAAGTTCCCCGACGCGCGGTGCCAGGCGGGCACTGCGGACGGACGTCGACCGTTACGCAGTCGGGGAAAGGGAGGAACCACCGATGCCCGCAACGGGAGACGGGCGGGCACCTGGTGCCGCGGGCCTGCCGGGCGCCCATGACGGCGCCCCCGTCGGTCATGCCCGAAGCCGCGTCACGACCGGACCGGCCTCGGCGGCTCCCCCGATACCCCACCCCCGCTCGCGGGCCGCGCACGCCTCCCACCCGTCCCACATCTCCGACCCGGGCGGCCCGGCGGCGGACGGACCGGCCGACGGCGCCCCGCTGCGGCTGCTGGTCATCGAGGACGACGCCTCGGACGCCCAGCTGATCAAGGCGGCGGTGGCCGACAGCGGCACCTCGATCGAGATCCACTGGGCCCGCGGCCTGGACCAGGCCACCGAACTGCTCGCCCCGCCGGTGAACTGGGCCCGGCGCGGGCGCTCCCGCACCCCCGAGTTCGGCTGCGTGCTGCTCGACCTCGCCGCGCCCGCCGACCTGCCGCACCCGACCGACTCCTCGGACGGGCTGGCGGGCCTGCACGAACTGCTCCGCCGGGCCCCGCACACCCCGGTCGTGGTGCTCACCGACGCCGCCGGGGCCGAACTCGGAGCGGCCGCCGTCGCCGCCGGCGCCCAGGACTTCCTGCTCAAGCACGAGACGGACGGCCCGCTGCTCGCCCGCGCCCTGCGCTACGCCGTCGAGCGCAAGCGCGCCGACGAGTCCCAGCGCCGCCTGGTCGAGGCCGAGTTGCGCGGCCAGGAGAACGCCCGCCTCCAGCGCCACCTGCTGCCCACCCCGCTGCTCGACGGCGCCGGGCTCTCCTTCACCCGGCGCTACCGCCCCGGCCGCCGCCGCGCACTGCTCGGCGGCGACTTCTACGACGCCGTGCGCACCGACGACGGCGCCGTCCACGTCGTGATCGGCGACGTCTGCGGCCACGGCCCGGACGAGGCCGCGCTCGGCGTCGCGCTCCGGATAGCGTGGCGCACCCTGGTCTTCGCGGGCCTCACCGGCGAGACCCTGCTCACCACCCTCCAGCACGTGCTGGAGCACGAACGGCGCAGCGACGAGATCTTCGCGACGCTCTGCATGCTGGTCATCGAGCCCGGCGGCCCCGGCAGCGGCCTCGACTCGCTCGGCACCGGCGAGCGGGCCCGGCTCTACCTCGCCGGGCACCCGGCGCCGCTGCTGCTCGGCCGGGACCACGAGCCGATCACCCTGCCCGCCGACCTCGCCGGGCCCGCGCTCGGCCTGCTGCCGTGCCACGACGGGCAGTCCGCCTGGCCCGCCCACGAGGTCGAACTGCGGGCCGGCTGGCGGCTGTTGCTCTACACCGACGGACTGATCGAGGGCCGGGTCGGGGCCGGATCGCGCCGGCTGGGCCAGGACGGGCTCGCGGACCTGATCGGCGACCACCAGGCCGCCGGACTGACCCGGGGGCGGCTGATCGACAGCGCCATCGCCGAGGTCGAGGAGCTGAACGGCGGCGCGCTGACCGACGACGTCGCGGTGCTGCTGCTGGAGCGCAACCCGGTGCAGCTGATCCTCGGCTGATCCCCGGCCGAGGGACGCGCGGACAGGCGCGGAAGCGGTCGACGAAGAACGAGGGCGGACAACGTGACGGCCCGGGCGGGTGAACTCCCCGCCCGGGCCGTCGTGTTGTCGGCTGCCGCTCCTACCAGGGGCCGTACGGCCCGGTGTTGCTCCGACCGCCCCGGCCGCCGCTGCCGCCGGTCAGCGCCCGGATCGCCGGGCGGACGTCCACCACGTAGACGATCGAGGCGACCAGGCCGGCCAGGGTGCCGATGCCGGTGAAGAAGTTCACCCCGAACAGGAAGTCCCAGCCGAAGGAGATCGCCAGGATCGCCACCCAGAAGCCCTTGGTCTTCTTGTCGGCCGCCCGGTAGGCGTCCTCCCGGCGGGTGACCGCGTCGGCCAGGGCGAACAGCTTGTAGGCGAGGATGGCGATGGTCGCCCACCAGATCGGGTTCAGGTAGGAAAAGGCCAGAATCTGCAACACTCCGACCATTTCGATCTCCTCTGCTCTCGACTCCGGCGCTGCGACCGCTGCCCATCCTGGCACGACGACCGTCCGCGACGGGCTCAACGTCCCGTGGTCACCGGATGTGCCCCACGGGGTACGGGGGCGTGTCGGACACGCCCCGGGTCACTCCGCGGCGTCGGCGGCGCCCTTGCGGGCCCGCGCGGACTTCTTCGGGGCGGGCTCGGCGTCGACCTCCGCGAGCTCCGAGACCTCCGCGACCTCCGCCACCGGCTCGGCCTCGACCAGCTCCGCGGCCGGCTCGGGCCGCTCGGCCTCGTCCGGCGTGCCCGGGCGGGCCTTGTCCACCACGACCTTGCCGCGCTCGGCCAGCTCGTCGTACGTCTCCTTGGCCTTCACCGCCAGCTCGACCGCGCGGGCCACCTGCTGCAGGGCGAAGCCCTGGGCCCGCTCCTGCAGGGCCTTGAGGTCGGTCGGCAGGGTGGTGACGGTCTCGGTGACCTTGGCCTGCGCCCCGGTCAGCAGCGACTGCGCCTCCTGGAGCCTGGCGGTCGCCTTCTCCTGCGCACCCTTGCGGTCCGCCGCCAGCGCCTCGACCCGGCCCGGCACCTCGCGCAGCTTCTCGTACGCGAGGTCTCCGGCGCCGGCCAGGGCGTACAGCGGGGTCGGGTCTCCGAGGGTCTTCTTGATCTCGTCGGTGATGGGCATGGTTACCGGTCCTCCCGGTGGGTGTTCTGGGTGGCTGGGCCGTCGGCCGTCGGCTTGGGAGCCGACGACGCGTTCTCCTTGAGGAAGGCGTCGTAGACCGCGAGCAGCGCCTGCTTCTGCTGCTCGTTGATCAGCGGATCGGCCAGGATCGAGGCCCGCAGCTCCAGGCCCTCGCCCCGCCGCTCCTCCAGGATCCCGGCCTGGACGTACAGCGTCTCCGCCGAGATCCGCAGCGCCTTGGCGATCTGCTGGAGGATCTCCGCACTCGGCTTGCGCAGCCCGCGCTCGATCTGGCTGAGGTACGGGTTGGACACTCCGGCGGCCTCCGCCAGCTGCCGCAGCGAGTACTGGGCGTTGCGGCGCTGCTCGCGGATGTACTCGCCCAGCGAGCCGACGTTCAGTGAGGCCATGCGGACAGCCTGCAACACCCTGCTTGCAAATGCAAGCAGGGTGCTAGCGGCAGCAAACGGGCCCTGCCGGGAGACCGACCGGGTGGGCGGGCCGGGGCCGGGGGTCAGGCCAGGTGGGCGAGGAGGAGCTCGATGAGCCGTTCGGGGGTGCGCAGCGGGAGGTAGTGGTCGGCGTCCGGGACGAGGTGGCCGCGGGCGCCGGGGATGTCGGCGGCGAGCCGCCGGGCGATCGCCGCGATCTCCGGGTGGTCGCGGTCGCCGTGGACGACCAGGGTGGGCGCGGCGACGGTGCCGAGGAGCGGTTCGGCCGCCCGGGCCGGCGCGCCCGCGAGGTGGTGCTCGCTGACGATCCGGCGGGCCGCGTTCTCCTCGACCATCGTCGCGACCAGCTCGCCGCCCGGCGCGTCGCGGCCCATGGCGGCCCAGACGGAGAGCTCCAGCGCGGCCAGCGCCGCCGTGTCGCCCCGGCGCCGGGCCTCGGCGTAGGCGGTGGTCTCCGGGGACGGCGGCCAGTCGTGGCCGCTGACCGAGGCGCCGACCAGGCCGAGCGCGGCGACCCGGTCGGGGTGGGCGAGGGCGAAGTCCAGCGCGGTCTCCCCGCCCATGCTCAGGCCGACCAGCGCGGCGCGGCGCAGACCGAAGTGGTCCAGGACGGCGAGCAGGTCCGCGACGTCGTCGAAGGCCCGCTCCGGCGCGGCGGACCGGCCGAGGCCGCGGGCGTCGTAGCGGATCACGTCGTGGTGCCGGGACAGCGCCGGGGCGACGGCGTCCCACAGCCGGGAGTCCATGCCGGAGCCGTGCAGCAGGACCACCGGGCTGCCGGTGCCGCGGCGCTCCGCCCACAGCCGGCCGCCGCCGGGAGCCGGGACGTGGACCTCGGAGGCACGGGGATCGGTGTGCGGGCTCATGCGGTGATCCTTCCAGAGCCCGCGCAGGCCCGGCCGGTCAGGCCGGTCAGGCCGAGGCGGTCAGGCCGTCAGGCGGTCAGGCGGTCAGGCGGTCAGGCGGACTCGGGCAGCCGGACGGGCATCAGGACCGAGAAGGTGCCCGCCCGCC
The DNA here is from genome assembly GCF_053598475.1 of Kitasatospora sp. NPDC001119. Taxonomy (NCBI): domain Bacteria; kingdom Bacillati; phylum Actinomycetota; class Actinomycetes; order Kitasatosporales; family Streptomycetaceae; genus Kitasatospora; species Kitasatospora sp. NPDC001119. The sequence continues at coordinate 266,941 of NZ_JBSFKI010000006.1, read as the reverse complement.
CGGGGGTGCGGACGGCCAACGGGGCGATCGGGCCGCCGAGTTCGAGGAGCAGCTGTCCGGGCCGCCCGGCGTCGAGGGCGTCGAGCAGGAAGTCCCGGTTGACGGCCAGTCGGTAGCCCTCGGGGGCCGGGTCGTCGGCGACCGTCAGGCTTCCGTCCCCGGCCAGGGTCAGGACGGTGACCTCGCAGTCGGCGCCGTCCGGGCCGGAGGGCAGGGTGCGGGTGGCGCCGGTCTCGACGGCGGCGCGCAGTTCGGCGGCGGACAGGGTGATCCGGTGCTCCGGTTCGAGCCGGGTGACGGCCCGGTGGTCGGGGTAGTCGACGTCCAACGCGACGCCCTCGATGCGGTGCTCCCCGACCTCGGCCCGGACCGGTCCGTCCCCGAGGGTGAGCGCCACCTCGGCCGGGCCCGCGCCGAGCAGTGCGCGCAGCGCGTCCACCAGCGCGGTCGGGACGACGGTGCCGGCCACCGGCCGTTCGGGCGTGTCGCCGGTGGCGGGCACCTCGGCGAGGGCCATCCGGTAGCGGTCGGTGGCAACCAGGCGCAGCACCGGTCCGTCCGGTTCGAAGAGCACGCCGGCGAGCGAGGGCAGCTCCGGGCGCCCGCAGACCGCGAAGCGGACCGCGTCCAGGGCGGCCGCGAGCTCCTCGGCCGGGACGGTGAGCCGGAGTCCGGCGGGGGTGGTGGTCATCGGCTGCTCCCTCTGGTCGATCATCGCGTGGATCAGGGAGAGCTCGCGGCGGGCGTCGGCGAGGCCGTCCTCCAGCCGGCGCAGGTGTGCGTCGAGCACCTGCCGGGCCTCGCCGCTGCCGGGCGCGGCGCCGAGCACGGCGCGGATGCCGGCCAGCGGCAGGCCGACCCGGCGCAGCCGGGCCAGCAGCCGGGCGTCGGCGAGCTGGCCGGGCCGGTACCAGCGGTAGCCGGTCTGCGGGTCCACCCAGGCGGGGGTGAGCACCTCGGCGCCGTCGTAGTAGCGCAGGGTGCCGACGCCCAGGCCGCTGGCGCGGGCCAGTTCGCCGATGCTGTGCAGCTCGCTCTCCATGCCGGTGACTCTGCGGGCTCGACCTGGTCGAGGGTCAAGCCGGGCCGGAGCGGTCGGCGCTGCCGTCGGCGCCGGGAGCGGGGGCCGGGCCGGCCAGGTGGGCCAGCTTGCGCGGGTTGCGGACCGCCCGGATCTCGGAGATCCGCACGGCGCCGTCGGGCTGCTCGGCGAACTCGAAGACGGTGACGGAGTCGACCGCGCCGTCCACGGTGACCAGCACGCCGGGCACGCCGTTGACCAGCACCGGACGGACACCGGCCCCCTCGCCCAGCCGGCGGAGCACCCCGAGAACGAAGCGGGCGACGTTGTCGGCGCCGGTGACCGGCCGCAGCGCGGCGCTGATCACCCCGCCGCCGTCCGTCCAACTGGTGACGTCGGGGGCGAGCAGTTCCAGCATCCGGTTGAGGTCGCCGCCGACGCAGGCCGCCAGGAACTCGTCGGTGGCACGGCGGCGCAGCTCGGGCGGGGCGTCGTAGCGCGGCCGGCGGGCGCGCACGTGCGCCCGGGCCCGGCTGCCGACCTGGCGGCAGGCGGCCTCGGTGCGGTCCAGGGCCTCGGCGATCTCCTGGTAGGAGAAACCGAAGGCCTCCTTGAGCACGAACACCGCCCGCTCCAGCGGGGACAGGCTCTCCAGCACCACCAGCAGGGCGACCGAGACGGTCTCGGCCCGCTCGACGCCGTCGGTCGCGTCCGGCTCGGCGACCAGCGGCTCGGGCAGCCAGGGGCCGACGTAGGACTCGCGGCGGACGGCGGCCGAGTCCAGCTTGTTGAGGGCGAGGTTGGTGACCGTACGGGCCAGGAAGCCGCCGGGACTGGCGACCGGGCCGGTGACGCCGCTCCAGCGCAGCCAGGTGTCCTGGACCAGGTCCTCGGCGTCGGCGACGCTGCCGAGCATCCGGTAGGCGATGCCGAAGACCGTGCGCCGGTGCCGCTCGAAGTCGGCCAGCCGGGGGTCGGTCGGCCCGGTCGCGCTGGTCTGCCCGGCTTCACCGGCCGGCCCGGTCTCGTGGGTGTCGGTCACCCGCGCGACGCTACCGCACGGTAGTCGTCGCGCTCAGCTCCGGAAGGCCTCGTAGGCGGGGGCCAGCACGGCGGAGAGGTCGCGGCCGTACGCGGTGATGCCGGAGCGGCCGAGGCGGCGCAGCGAGGGCTCGTCCGGGCCGTCCTCCTCCGCCGGGGCGGGGCTCAGGGTGAAGTCGCCGCGCCAGTAGGCGGCGACGTTGACCACGGGCGGTCTCGGTTCGTCGGTCACGCGTCCTCCTCGGTGCCGGAACCGGTCATAGGTCCTCCTCGGCCACGGCGTCCTCCCGGGTGAGGGCGACCAGTTCGCGCAGTGCGTCGACCGGCAGGTCGGTGAGCCAGCGCTCCCCCTCCCCCACCACCGCCTCGGCCAACGAGCGTTTGGCGGTGAGGAGTTCGTCGATCCGCTCCTCGACGGTGCCGACGCAGACCAGTCGGCGGACCTGGACGTCCCGGCGCTGGCCGATCCGGAAGGCGCGGTCGGTGGCCTGCTCCTCGACCGCCGGGTTCCACCAGCGGTCCAGGTGGATCACCTGGTTGGCGGCGGTCAGGTTGAGGCCGGTGCCGCCGGCCCGCAGCGAGAGCAGGAACACCCGTGGCCCGTCCGGGGACTGGAAGCGGTCGACCAGCTCCTCGCGGCGCGCCCGGGCCAGGCCGCCGTGCAGGTAGAGCACCTCCTCGCCGAGCCTGCGCTCCAGGTACGGGCGGAGCATCGCGCCGAACTCGGCGTACTGGGTGAAGACCAGCGTCCGGTCGCCCTCGGCCAGCGCCTCCTCCAGCAGTTCGGCCAGCCGGGCGACCTTGCCCGAACGCCCGGCCACCGCCGAGCCGTCGTGCAGCAGTTGGGCCGGGTGGTTGCAGACCTGCTTGAGCTTGCCGATCGAGGCCAGCACCGTGCCGCGCCGCTCCACGCCCCGGATGCCCTCGACCCGCCGCAGCAGGTCGGCGACCACGGCCTGGTAGAGGCCGGCCTGCTCGGCGGTGAGGTTGCACCAGACGGTCATCTCCTGCTTGGCGGGCAGCTCGGCCGCCACCGCCGGGTCGGACTTGACCCGGCGCAGCACGAACGGGGCGGTGCGGCGCAGGAGTTCGGCGGTGCGCTCGGGGTTGCGGTGCAGCTCGACCGGGATCGCGTAGCGCTCCTTGAAGCGCTCGGCCGGGCCGAGCAGGCCGGGGTTGGCGAAGTCCAGGACGGCGTGCAGTTCGGCGAGCCGGTTCTCCACCGGGGTGCCGGTGAGGGCGATCCGGTGCCGGGTGACGGGCAGCGACCGGATCGCCCGGGACTGCGCGGTGCCGGTGTTCTTGATGTGCTGGGCCTCGTCGGCGACCACCCGGCGCCAGCGGATCGCGCGCAGGGCGGCGAGGTCGCGCTGGACCAGCCCGTAGGTGGTGATGACCAGGTCCACGCCCCGTACGGCTTCGGCGAGTTGCTCCGCGCCGAGGCGGCCGGCCCCGTGGTGGACGTACCGCCGCAGGCCGGGGGCGAAGCGCTCGGCCTCGCGCTGCCAGTTGCCGACCAGGGACATCGGGCAGACCAGCAGGGTCGGGCCGACGGCGCCACCGGGCCGTTCGGGGGCCTTCCCGGAGGCCTGCTCGGGGACCTTCTCGGAGGCCTTCTCCGCAACCAGCAGGGCGAGCGTCTGGACGGTCTTGCCGAGGCCCATGTCGTCCGCCAGCACGGCGCCGAGGCCGAGCCCGGACATGGTCCGCAGCCAGGCCAGCCCGCGCTCCTGGTACGGGCGCAGCTCGGCCCGGAAGTCCGGCGGCAGCTCCGGCGCCACCGCGCCGCCGCCCCGCCCGGCGAGCAGGTCGCCGAGCGGGCCGTCCGCGCGCACCGAGGTGACCGGCAGCCCGGCGACCGTCGCGTCCGGGTCGAGGGCGAGCCGGAGCAGTTCGGTGGCGGCGAGCACGCCGTCGCGCCGGTCGGCGAGGAAGGCGAGGGCGGCGGCGATCTGGGCCGGGTCGGCCTCCAGCCAGGTGCCGCGCACCCGGACCAACCCCTGCTTGGCGGCGGCGAGTTCCGCCAGTTCGCGCTCGGTGAGCGGCTCCCCCTCCGGGCCGAGCGCGGCCTGCCACCGGAAGGCGACCACGGCGTCCCGGTCCACCTGGCTGGTGACCGCGAGGGTGCCGGGCGCGGGCGGGGTGGTGGCGCGCAGGGCGAGCCCGAGCCGGGGGCGGCGGCGCCACCAGGCGGGCAGCAGCACCCCGAAGCCGCCCTCGGCGAGGGCGGGCGCGGCGGTGCGCAGGAAGTCCAGCGCACCGGCCCGGTCGAGCGGCAGGGCGGACGGGCGGGAGCGGTGGCGCAGCCCGTCCAGGGCGGGCCAGCGGTGGGCGGCGCGGGCGAGTTCGGCGACCAGGACGTCGACCGGGTCGGCGGCCTTGCGGGCGAGCGCGGCGTGGGCGGCGCCGCCCTCGTGCAGGTCGGCGGCGCGGACCAGCAGGGAGGGCTCGTCCACGGCCTGGAGCAGGAACTCCAGCCGCCAGGCGTCGTCGGAGGGGCGGCCCTCGGGGTCGTCCGCGTCGGGGCCGAGCGGCTCGACCAGGCGGAAGCAGAGCCGCAGCGCCGGGTCGACGGGCTCGGCGGCGGCGTACCAGGCGCCGAGCCGGCGGCGCAGTTCGGCGACCTCCCCGGCCGGGGCGCCGTCGATCGCGCCGTCGGGGGTGGCGAGGGCGTGCAGCCAGCGCTCGGCGACGGCCTCCCCCGGCGCGGGGAAGGGGGTGTCCGCCAGTGCGGCGCGGGCCTCGGCGTCCACCAGTGCGCCCAGGGCGGCGCCCAGCAGCGCCTCGCCGCTGCCGGGCCCGTGCGGCCACTCCCCCAGCAGGACGGGCGGGCAGCCGGCGGCCAGGGCGGCGGCCTCGCGGCGCCCGGCCGGGGTGGGGTCGGGCCGCCACCGGGCCCGCGGCCGGCCGTCGGCGGCGGTCACGGGCAGCGGCAGCACCCGGCCCCGGCCGACCGTCCGCCAGGCGAGGTCGTGCACCCCGGTGAGCCAGCGCAGCGAGGGGCCGTGGACCACCTCGACCCGTCCGGCGCCGGGCAGGTCGGTGCCGGTGACGGCCCAGACCGGGTCGAAGACCTCGCCGAGCAGCTGGGCGGCGGCCCCGGCGTCGAAGAGCAGGGCCGGGACCCGCCAGGGGGTGAGCACGGCGCCGCCGCGCGGCGGGGTGACCGGCAGGTCGGGCGAGGGTGCGGGGACGGTGCCGACGGTGGGCAGCAGCAGGGTGGCCCAGCGCTCGGGGGCCTGGCCGGCGAGCCAGCCGAGGCCCGGGCCGATGCCGCCGAGCACGGCGGCCAGCTCGCCGGCCGGGCAGGCGTAGGGGTGGGCGCGCGGGGCGGGCCGGTCGGGGTGCGGCTCGGGGGCGCCGGGGTGGGCGCGGGCGTCCTCGGCCCAGAGCGCCAGCCGCCCGTCCGCCCGCCAGAGCGCGTGCAGGACGAACATCGGGGGCCTTCCGGGCGGGGTGGGAACCGTCCTTCGCAGCCTAACCGGGAGGGCCGACAGGACCGGTCCGCTGAGCCGTTCGGGGGAAGCCCGGACGCCATGGTTGAAAGTTGAACGAAGTTGTCCTATGCTGGAGCCAACAAGTTGAAGCCTAAACAACTGGCTTCGAACCAAGGAGGAAGCCATGGGCCTGTTCAACCGCACCAAGACCGTCACCGCCCCCGCCGCGGCCACCATCCGGACCCCGGCCGGCCCGGACCTCGCCCACCTGACCGGCGACTGGACGATCGACACCACGCACAGCGAGATCGGCTTCTCGGTCCGCCACGCCATGGTCACCAACGTCAAGGGCCGCTTCACCGAGTACGACGGCGCGCTGCACCTGGACGGGACCCACCCGGGCAACTCCACGGCCGAGCTGGTGATCAAGGTCGCGAGCGTCGACACCAACCAGGCCCAGCGCGACGAGCACCTGCGCACCGGCGACTTCTTCGCCGCCGACGCCCACCCGGAGATCCGCTTCCGCAGCACCTCCGCCCAGCTGGTCGGCGGCGACTCGTACCGGATGACCGGCGACCTCACCATCAAGGGCACCACCCGCCCGGTCGTGCTCGACCTGGAGTACACCGGCAGCGCCACCGACGCGTACGGCGCCGACCGGGTCGGCTTCGAGGGCAAGGCCGTCCTCGACCGCACCGAGTTCGGCCTGACCTACAACGCCGCGCTGGAGACCGGTGGCGTGCTGATCGGCGAGAAGGTCAAGCTCAGCTTCGAGATCTCCGCCGTCAAGGCGGCCTGAGCCGGCCGTCCCCGTCGCGGGTCGCCCCCGTCGCGGCCGGCCTCGCCCCGTCGCGGGCCGCCCCCTGAGCACCGTCCCTGCCCCTCCCCCCGGGGGCAGGGGCGGTTTTCGCCTACCCCGGGGGCAGCAGCGCCGCGTCCGCCGCGGGGAGCCAGCTGCCCGGCGGGCGGCGCAGCCAGCCCTCGGCCGCGCCGAGCTCGTCCGCCGCCGCGGCCAGCGCCCGCAGCCCCGGGTGACGCTCGCCGGGCCGGTGCACCAGGCTGACCAGGGTCAGCGGCACCGGCTCCACCAGCGGCACGTTCACCGTCCCCGGCATCCGCGGACCGCCGACCGTGGTCAGCATCGGATCGCCGTGCCGGACCAGGTAACGGGCGGTCTCGTCCACGCCGACCGGCGGCGCGTACGGCGCGGCCGCCGTCAGGCCGTGCTCGCGCAGCAGCCGGGTGCCGAGGTCGGCCCACTCGGTGGTGGCCGGATTGCCCACGCAGACGTCGACGGGGTGCCCGACCAGGTCCGACAGGCGCAGCGCGGCGCGGTCGGCCAGCGGATGGGTGTCCGCCATCATCACCGAAACCCGCTCCAACCGCACCGGCAGCTGGACGAGTTGACCGCGCACCGGGGCGGGCAGTCCGGCGAAGCGCCCGAAGGAGGCGTCCAGCCGGTGGGCCAGGAGCTCGGCGGCGGCCGCGGCCAGCCCGCCGTGGAAGCGGGCCAGCAGTTCGCCCTCCGGCCAGGCGGCGCGGGCCCGTTCGAGCACCCGGTCGGCGGCGAGGTCCGGGCCGTTGACGTCGCTGTTGAGGTCGAGCAGCAGCGGCCGGGCCGCGGCCCCGGCCCCGGTCGCCGCCTCGGCGAGGATCTCGTCGTGCAGGGCGAGGAACCGGCGCGCCCGGGGCAGCAACCGCCGCCCGGCCGGGGTGAGTTCGACGCTGCGGGTGGTGCGGGTGAACAGCGCGTCGCCGAGCAGCCCCTCCAGGGTCCGGACGTCCCGGCTGAGCGCCTGCTGGGCGGTGTGCAGCCGCTCGGCGGCCCGGCCGAAGTGCAGGGTCTCGGCGGTCGCGACGAAGCCGCGGAGCAGACGGGGGTGCAGGTCACGGGGCATGGGCGGCAGATTAACAACAGGGTGTTGTGAGTGCGGCGAAACAGGTGTTGGACGGCCGCCCGCCGCCGGCACCAGGCTGGGGGCACCCCCTTCCCGCCTGCTCACAGGAGCCCGATGCCCTCGCGCGCCCTCCTCACCTCCTACCGGCGGCTGTTCGCGGCCCCCGGCGCCGTCGCCTTCACCCTGACCGGACTGCTCGGCCGGCTGGCGCTGTCGATGAACGGCGTCGCACTGGTGGTGCTGCTCTCCGAACGGCGCGGCTCGTACGGGCTGGCCGGGGCGGTCTCGGCGACCGGGCTGGTCACCGGCGCGATCGGGATGCCGCTGATCGGACGGCTGGTGGACCGGTACGGGCAGGCGCGGGTGACGGTACCGGCCGCGCTGTACAACGCCGTTCCGCTGACCGGCCTGCTGCTCTGCGTCCGGCTCGGCGCACCCGACTGGACGCTCCTCCTCTGCTCCGCGGCCTGGGCGGCGGCGCCCAACCTCGGCGGCATGGCCCGCTCCCGCTGGGCGCACCTGCACCGGGACGACCCGGCCGCCCGGCACCTGGCCAACTCCTTCGAGCAGGCGCTGGACGAACTCTGCTTCATGGCCGGACCGGTGCTCGCGATGGTGCTCTGCACCACGTTCGCCCCGGAGGCCGGACTGGTCACCGCCGGTGCCCTCGGCACCACCGGCGCCCTACTGTTCGCCGCCCAGCGGCGCACCGAACCGCCGCTGCCGCCGCCCGTCTCGGCCGGCTCGGCTGACCCAGCCGGCTCCCCGCTGCGGGTGCCCGGGCTGCGGGTGCTGGTGCTGACCTTCCTGGCGACCGGCATGGTCTTCGGCGCGACCGAGATCACCACCGTGGCGTACGCCGACGCGCTCGGCCACAAGGCGTCGGCCGGCCTGCTGCTGGCCCTGGTCGCGGCCGGCTCCTGCCTGGCGGGGCTGCTGTTCGGACTGCTGGCCCCGCGTCGGGCGCCGGGCCCGCGCTTCCTGCTCGGCGCCACGGCGATGGTCGCGGTGCTGCTGCTGCCGCTCGCCGCCGGACTGGGCGGGGCCGGTCTCGGACTGCTCGGCGTGGCGCTGTTCGCGGCCGGCACCGCCACCGCGCCGACCATGGTGACGGGAATGACGCTGGTCCAGGAGCTGCTGCCGCGGCGGCAGTTCAACGAGGGGATGGCGATGGCGGTGTCCGGCATCGTGGTCGGCATCTCGGCGGGGGCGGCGCTCGCCGGGGCGGTCGCCGAGCGGGCCGCTCCGGGCACCGGCTACGCCCTGCCCGCCGCGGCCGCCGGGCTCGCGCTGCTGATCGCGCTGGCGGGGCGGCGGCACCTGGCGACGCCGGGGACGGCGGCGACCGGCGGCGCCTCGGGCCCCGGCTCGGACGGTGCATCAGGTGCGGCGGGTACGGCGGCCTCGGCGGGTTCGGCTGCGGCGGATAATTCCGAGCGGATTGTCAGTGCCTCCCTCTAACGTCGAGGCATGGAGGAAATCACCTACGTCCGAGGCGATGCCACCACGCCGCACGGCAAGGGCGTGAAGGTGATCGCGCACGTCTGCAACGACCTCGGCGGCTGGGGCAAGGGCTTCGTGCTCGCGCTCTCCAGACGCTGGCCCGAGCCGGAGGCGGCGTACCGGCGCTGGCACCGGGAGCGGGCGACGAACGACTTCGGGCTCGGCGCCGTCCAGCTGGTGCGGGTCGATCCGCACGTCTGGGTGGCCAACCTGGTCGGCCAGCGCGGCATCCGGACGGGGCGCTCCACCGGGGTGCCCGTGCGGTACGAGGCGATCGACACCGGGCTGGACGCGCTGGGCGGGCACGCGCTCCGGCTCGGCGCCTCCGTCCACATGCCGCGGATCGGCTGCGGTCTGGCGGGCGGGCGCTGGGAGCGGGTCGAGCCGCTGGTCACCGCCCGGCTGACGGACCGGGGCGTCCCGGTGACGGTCTACGACTTCGACTGACCGGGCCGCTCCGGCGCCGCTTCCACGTCCACCGGTCCGTTCCTACTGATCCGTTCCCATCGGTCCGTTCCTACCGGTCCGCCAGCTCCGGCCGGTCGGCCCCGGTCGCCACGCGCTCGGCCGGCCAGGCGTACACGTACTCGGGCAGCAGGAATCCGCCGGGGAACTCCCCCTCCTGTGCCCGGACCCGCTCGGCGCCCTCGCGCTCGTAGAAGGCGATCGCGCGGGTGTTGTCCCGCAGCACCTCCAGGGAGAGTGCGGCCCCGGGGTGCCGCTCGGCGACATGGGCGCGGCCCGCGGTCAGCAGCTCGCGGCCGATGCCGCCACCGTTCAGGCCGGGGCGCACGTGCAGGTTGTCGATCAGCACCCCGCCGTCCGGCTGCGGGACGAGGTAGATGAACCCGACCACCGCACCGGCCCGTTCGGCGATCAGGAGCTCGGGCGTGTTCTCCGGCTCCCCGTAGTCGGCGTCCAGGCGCAGTTCCCACAGCTCGCGCCGCTGGGCCGCCATCCCGTCGCCCAGCCCCTCCGCCGGGACGATCCCCCGGTAGGTGGTGCGCCAGCTGTGGGCGTGCAGCTCGGCGACGGCCTCGGCGTCCCGCACTCCGCCGCGCCGAATGACGATCTGTCCTGAACTGATCATGTGACCAGCCTCCCACAGAGATGGAGTTGAACATGTTCAACCGAAGCGTCTACAGTTCCCCTCAGCTTTTGAACGCGTTCGAAATTCGGGGGGTCATCGTGGTACCGGGTGCGGAGGGGGCATCCGGTGCCACGAACACCGACACCGGATGGAACGTCGTCTCCGGCTAGGCTCGTCCTCGTGGACGACCTGGCAGCGACGAACCGAACGGACGGCGGGAACGGCACGGCCGGGGCTCCGGCCGTGCCCGGACCGGAGGGCGGCCCCGCACCGGAGGGCGGGCCCCTGCCCGGCGGCCGGGCCCAGCCGAAGACCGACAAGAGTGAGGCGACCCGTGCCCTGATCCTGGAGACGGCCATGCGGCTGTTCCAGGAACGCGGCTACGAGAAGACCACCATGCGCGCCATCGCCACCGAGGCCGGCGTCTCGGTGGGCAACGCCTACTACTACTTCTCGGCGAAGGAATTCCTGATCCAGGGGTTCTACGACCGGATGACCTACGAGCACGCGGCCGACGCCAGGCGCCGGATGGCCCACACCCGGGACTTCTCCGAGCGGCTGCGGATCGCGCTGGACTCCTGGCTCGACACGGCCGCGCCGTACCACGAGTTCTCCGCGCAGTTCTTCCGCACCGCCGCCGACCCGACCAGCTCGCTGAGCCCGTTCTCCAACGAGTCCCACCCGGCCCGGGCGACGGCGGTCGAGCTGTTCCGCGACGTCCTCCAGGGCTCGGAGCTGGCGCCCAAGCTGGACGCCGAACTGGTCGAGCTGCTGCCGGACGTGCTCTGGCTCTACCTGATGATCGTGGTGCTGTACTGGGTCTTCGACCGCACCCCGGACACCGAGCGGACCAGGGAGTTCGTCCGGCGCTCGACGCCGCTCGCGGCGCGGATGATCAACCTGTCCCGCTACCGGGTCTTCCGGCCGATCGTCCGCGACGCCAAGGGCCTGATCCAGGACTTCATCCTGCCCACCATCGGCAAGGCGGCGGTCAAGTAGCGCCCGCCCCGGCCACGGACGGAACGCTCCGGCCGGGCACTCCCCCACCGGGAGTGCCCGGCCGGATGCGTTCGGGGGCCCGCCCTCCATATCCTGACTCATCGTCAATCGCCCCTCCCGCGCCGGATCGAGACGGCCTGGGATTCGATGTGGCCGAAGATCATTCACCCGTTCGAGGGATGGAAACGCCCACCGCAGCGATCTAGCGTGAACATGCAAATCCGACAGGAAGACAAGGAGATCAGTTCACATGCGTTCCCTGGCCTCGACTCTCAAGTCCCGTATGGCTCCCGTGGTGTTGCTCGCCGCCTGCACGACGGCCCTGGCCGCGCCCCACGCGGTGGCGGCCCCGAACTCGGTGGCACCGGGCTCCACCGCCGTCGACCTCTGGGTGCAGAACGCCGAAGGCATGGGCGCGGTCAAGGGCACGCTGTCCTGGAACGGCGAGGGCGGATACTCCTTCACGGGAACCGCCGACGCGACCTGCGACGGCCCCACCAGGGTCACCACGTGGCTCGAGTACGGAGGCGCCAGCCAGAGCTGGAAGCAGTCCAACGAGGCGGACTGCAAGAAGTCGCCGCACGTCGCCGACGTGAAGGTCTCCGGGACCTTGAACAAGGGCGAGAAGCTGGAACTGCGCGTCAGCTCGTGGCGCGCCGTGCTGCTCGACTCCTACCGGGCGAGCAGCAAGCAGGTCTACACCATCTCCTGAGCCCCGCGCGGCTGTTGCGTCCGCCGCCATGCCGGAGGCCGGCCCGCGAACGGGTCGGCCTCCGGTGTGCGCACGGGATCAGAACTCGGTCGGCGTCCAGGCCCGCAGCGGGGTGCGCAGCAGCAGGTCGGCGGCGGCGGCCGCGCCCGGGCGCAGTTCGGTGAGCAGGGCGGCCGCGGCCAGCCTCGACGCCGTCTCCGCGCCCAGGTAGAGCGAGCCCAACTCCGAGGCGCCGAGCGCGAGGTCGGCGTCGTCCGTGGTCCGGACGCAGCGGCCGGTGCCGTCCTCGGCCGTCTCCAGCGCCCAACGGCCGGAGGCGTAGCCGAGCCTGTCGTCGACCTCCAGCACCACCCGGCCGGGGGCGCCGTAGCTCCGGGCGCCGAACGCGGCCTCGACGTCCAGCACCCGCAGCCACACGAGGTCCCCGTTGCCCTCGTGCGGGGTGGCCGCGCGCGGGTCCTGGAGCAGCAGCGGCAGCGGGTCGTCCGGGGCGAGCTTGGGCACCTCGACCCGGGACACCCAGTCGACCGACAGCACCAGGCGCCACAGCTCGACGGCGGTGGGCAGGTCGAGGGCGATGAACTCGCTCACGGTGAGCTTGCAGTCGGGGTAGGCGCCGTCCCACTTGTTGGCGATCCGGTAGAGCACCAGGCCGGTGACCTCCCCGGCGGCGTCCCGGTGGACGGCGGCGAAGGGCTCCTTGAACTCGTCGCCCGGCGCCCGCACCTCGCCGGAGGTGCGCTCCCACCAGAGCGTGTCGCGCTCGATCGCCCCCGGCTGGGTGCGCCGCCAGCGCTCGTGCAGGTCTGCTCCCAGCTCGCGCAGCTCCGCCATGGTCACGAAGTCCGTCCGGCCGCCGGGGACGCCCGGCAGGCCCTCGCGCAGACCGCGGGTGCGGCGCAGCTCGATGTTCCAGCCGGCGCCCTGGGTGGCCGGGCCGAAGCCGAAGCGGCCGTAGATGTTGTACTCGGCGGCGGCCAGGATCGCGACCGCGCTACCGCGCTCGGCGGCGGCCGCGAGGTCCCGCCGCATCATCGCGCTGAGCAGGCCGCGGCGGCGGTGGGTGGCGGTGACCGCGACGTTGGTGATGGCGTCGGCCGGCACGACGGCCCCGCCCGGGACGGTCAGTTCGGTGTCGAAGCTGCGGAAGGTGGCGATCTGGCGCTCGCCGTCGAAGCCGGCCAGCATCCGGCCGGGCTCCCAGTAGCGGCGGCGCAGGTCCTCCGCGACGGCCACCTCGGGGCGCAGGAAGCCGAAGTTGAGCGCCCGGTTCCACTCTGCGACCTCGTCCACCGAGACGGCCCGTACCTGGAGCCCGCTCACGGTGTCGACGGCCGCGTGATCGTTGCTGTTGCCCATGGGGCCACCGTACGGCGGCCTTTCGGGGGCGGCATCCGATTTATTCCGTGCGCGACCCGGTGTGCTCGCCCGGCACCACCACCCAGTGGTTGGTCCGCAGGACGCGGTCCGCGAAGTCCAGGTCCCGCTCGCCGAGCAGCCGGAAGCCGAGCGCCCGGCAGATCCCGTTGGACGGCCCGTTGGCCGTCCCCGGGTTGGCGTGCACCTCGCCCCAGCGGCCGTCCTCGGCGGCGGCGTCCAGCACCAGGCGGACGGCCGCCTTGGCGAGGCCGCGGCCCTGGTACTCGGGCAGCACCATCCAGCCGATCTCGGAGACCGGCACGCCGTCCTCCTCGTCCGACCAGAGCGTGACGACGCCCGCGGCCTCGTCGCCCCCGGCGGAGTCCGGCACGATCATCCTGATCCAGGCGCCGTCCGCGGCCACCTCGGCCAGGTCCTTGCGCAGCCGCGCCTCCACCTTCTCCCGGGGCAGCGGCCCGCCCAGCTCGGCCATCATCACCGGGTCGCACCGCATCCGGACGTACGCCTCGACGTCCCCCGCCCGAACATCCCGCAGCCGCATGACGCCTCCTCAGTGCCGGTCCGGCGGCCACGCTAGCGCGACCCGCCGACAGTGGCGCCCCGGCGGCCCGACCTGGCATCCTCGTGCCGGTTCAGGCACAAACGATCCGTTTTCGGGGGGAACCATGGAGGACCAGTACGTCCGCCGGCTGAAGGACTACGAGAGCTGGTCGCTGGCGGTGAAGCTGGTCGGCGGGCTGACCGTGGCCGGCTGGCTCTGGGCGCTGTGGCTGGTCTTCCTCCCGGCCGCGGGGATCTGCGGCACACCGGCCTTCTACGAGCCGACCGGCTTCCACATGGCGGAGGCCTGCGACTCCGAGATGATCGGCCGGATCGGCGGCGCGCTCGCCGTGTTCCTCGTGTCGATCCCGTTCGCCGCCGCCTGGGGCTGGACCGTCGTGCGGCTGCGCGACAGCCGCCAGGCCCTGGCCGACCTGGCCGACCGGTAGCCCGCCGGAGCGGCGGCCTTCGTGACGGCCTTCACGGCGGTCCTCGTGGCGTCCACCATCGGCGGCGCCCGCCGGAGTTGACTGGTCGGCGATCCCCGCGCCCCGAGGAGGCCGCCACCGCCATGGCCACGTACGTGATCACTCCGGAGGTGGCCCTCCACCTGGTCCGGGACGGGGCCGCGGCCCCCGCCGGGCACCAGCTGCCGGCCCCGACCCTGCTGCGCTCGCAGCTGCTGTCGCTCCTCTACGGGGCCGTCCGGCACGGCGAGTTGGCCGAGCGGGACGCCGAACGCGCGCTCGACGCGGTGCGGGCGCTGCGGATCCGGCTGCTCGGCGACCGCGTCCTGCAGGCCACCGCCTGGCGGATCGCCGAGCGGCTCGGCCTGCCGGACACCCTGGACGCCGAGTACCTCGCGCTGACCCGGCTCCAGGCGGACGCCCTGGTCACCCTCGACCCCGCCCTCGCGGCCGCCGCCGAGGGGGTGGTGCCGACCGCCCCCGTCGAGGTGCTGACCGCGGCTCGCCGGCCCGGGGGTCAGGGGCGGGCGTAGAAGTTCGGGGTGCCCATGATCCAGAGGCTGGCCTGCTTGACCGGCATGCCGGCCCGCGGGGCCTCGATCATCTGGTCGTCGCCGATGTAGAGCCCGACGTGGTAGATGTCGGCGGCGCGGCCGGTGTCGGTCCAGAAGACCAGGTCGCCCGGGCGCAGCTGGCGGTAGCCGATCGGGGTGCTCTGGGCGTACTGGTCGGCGGCGAAGTGGTTGAGCTGCCGGCCGCCCTCGCGCCAGGCCATCATCGTCAGCCCGGAGCAGTCGTAGCCGCCCGGGCCCTCGCCGCCCCAGACGTAGGGCAGGCCGATCTTGGACTTGGCGAAGGCGATGGCGGCGGCCGCGCCCTCGGCGGACCACGGACGGGCGGGGGGCGGGGCCTGGGCCCTGGCAGCGGCGGCCGCTGCCGCCTCTGCCGCCGCCGCGGCCTCGGCTTCCCGGGCGGCCTGCTCGGCGGCGGCGCGGGCGGCGGCCTCGGCCTCGCGGGCGGCGATCGCCTCCAGGGCCTCGCGGCGCCGGCGTTCCAGCTCGACGGTGGTGTTCCGGGCGGCGGCCAGTTCGACGAGCAGCTGCTCGCGGCGCTGCCCGGCGGCGGCCACCTCGCTCTGCTGGGCGGCCAGCCACTGCTCGGCCCGGGCCTTGGCCGCGCCGACCTCGGCGGCGGCCTTCCCGGCGGCCCCGGTGGCGGCCCGGGCCTCGGCGGAGGCGCGGCGGGCGGCGGCGGCCGTGGAGGTGGCGGCGTCCAGGATCTGCCGGGTGCGCTCGCTGACCTGGCCGACCGCGGCGGCGCGCTCGCCCGCCTCGCGCGGGCCGTGGGCGCCGAGCAGGGCGTTGAGGGCGGACAGTTCGGCGCCCGCGCCCTGCCGGTAGGTCTCGGCCGCGAGCCGGGCCGCGTCCTCGGCGGCAGCCACCCGCTCGGTCTCGGCGGCCGCGGCGCGCTGTGCGGCGGCCGCCTCCTCGGCGCGGGCCCGGGCGAGGGCCAGCTGGGCACCGTTGTAGGCCTCGACGGCCTGTTCGGCGGTGCGCCCGGCCCGGTCCAGCTCGGCCCGGGCGGCGGTGAGGGCGGCCTCCAGGGCGGCGGCCGAGGAGGCCTTGCCCTCGGCCTCGGCCCGGGCCCGGTCGATCTCCTCGGTGGTCGGGTACGGCTCCTCGTCCGCGGGCCGGCCGACCGCCGGTACACCGGTGACGGGTTCGCCGAGCGCGGGGGCGGCCTGGGCGGCGGGGAGCAGTCCGAGCAGTGCGGTGAGGGACAACAGGAGGGTCGGCAGGAGCCTGCGAGCCACGCGACATCATCCCTTCTGACGGGTCCGGAGGGGACGGCGTCGGACGGTGCGCGGCATCGGGGCGGGCGGGCGACGGCCCGGCGGCCCGGTGGTGGCGGGGAGTCCGATGAATCATCCCATCACGTGACAGAACGGTCACATGACGCTCATGTTCTCAATTCCGGCAGGCTTCACACCTGGAAAAGTGCTCCGCCGGTCGGGTGACGATCAGATGATCTGACCAAACGTCGGCTCCGACCGGGCGCCCGAGGGCGGGCCGAGAAGGGCGGACGAGAGCGGGCGGCGGCCGGGCGGGTTACCGGCCGATCCGGCGGGTGTGCGTCCGCAGCCTGGGGTGCCGCGCGGGCCGGCTCTCCAGCCCGGTCGGACCGGCGGCGAAGGCCCGGCTGCGCCCCGCCCGGACGGTACGGCGACGCTGCTGCGCCAGGCGGGAGCGGTCCGGACCGGGCCCGGCCGCCGGGTCCGCCGCACCCGGGGCCCGCCCCGCCGTCCCGGCGGCGGCCGCCGAGCGGCGGTCGGCCAGGCGGGCCTGACGGCGGGCCAGCGCCCGGGCGGCGTGCGCGTCGAGGTGGGCGCTGGCCCGGGCGGCCATCCGCTCGGCCACCCGGTGCGCGGCCGGGTGGTTGGCGGGCACCTTGTCGGGGGCCCCGGCGATCAGGTCGAAGAGCCAGGTGCGGGCCCGGTCCGCGCGCCGGTGCAGCAGGCGCTCGCGCCGCAGCGCACGCGCCCGGCGCCGGGGGCGCGTGGCGTACCGCCAGCGGGCCCAGGGACTGCTCGGGCGGGCCAGCCGGATCGCCCCGATCCAGGACAGGCCGGGGACCATGATCCCGAGCAGGCCGGTCCACACCTTGCCCTTGAGCAGGGTGACCACCGAGGCCAGCGAGTTCACCGAGATGATCGTGATCAGCCCCCACCTGGTCTCCTCGCCGGGCACCACGCCGAGCGGCACGTACCCGACCAGCAGCAGGGAGGTGAACAGGATGCCGAAGATCACCGCGTCCACCGACTTGCGGCCCTGTTCGCTCCAGTACACGTCGTCCAGGTGCAGGATCAGCGCGAACTCGTCCAGCACCAGGCCGCAGCCGATGCCGAAGGCCAGCCCGAACCAGTCGATCCACGGGTGCCCGCCGTAGGTGGCGAACACCCCGATGCCGCCGAGCAGCAGGAAGCCCAGGCCGAACACCATGTGGTGGATGTGCAGGCCGCCCGGGGTCACGTTGCCCGGCCACCAGCGCACCTGGGCGCGGATCATCCGGACGCTGAACCGGATGAAGACGAAGGAGGTGATGAATCCGACCAGCAGCAGGAACAGCGGTTGCTTGTGCGCGGCGACGATGTGCTCGCGGTAGCCGTCCAGCAGTGTCGTCATGGGTCTTACCTTCGTTCCTGGTCCTGCGTCCTGCCTGCCGTGACGTGGCCCGGGGCCCACGCCTCCCCCAACACCGGGTCGCCGTCCGGTCAGAAGCCCCGGGTGCGCTTGGCCGCCCGGCGGGGCATGACCGGGTAGAGCGACGGGCGCTCGGCGCCGACCGGCAGCTTCAGGAACAGCCGGGCGATCTCCCCGCCGAGGTTCACCCCGACCGCCAGCGCCATCGCGATCGCCGCCGCCCGGAAGACCGACACCAGACCGGCGCTGGAGTGCCCCTGGGCGAAGGCGAGCATCCCGAGGTAGAGCGCCGAACCGGGCATCAGCGGGCCGATCGCGGCGGTCACGTACGGCAGCGCCGAACCGTTGCGGTAGCGCGCCATCAGCTGTCCGAACAGGCCGACCAGGCCGGCCGCCACACCGGTCGCCGCGATCGGGTTGACGCCCGCGTTGTACACCAGCGCGCCGTAGCTGGCCCAGCCGATGCCGCTGTTGACGGTGACCAGGGCCAGCGTCCGGCGGTCGGTCTGGAGCAGCGTCGCGAAGGCCAGGGTCAGCAGCATCGCGGCGATCATCTGGACCGGCGGGTAGTTGACGCCCACCAGGCTCTCGTCCGGGCGCAGGTTCGCCTCGAAGCCGACCCCCAGGTAGAGGATCACCATCACCCCGATCACGATGCCCGCGACCAGGTAGACCACTTCCAGCAGACGGGCCGCGGCGGTGATGTAGAAGCCGGTCAGGCCGTCCTGCACGGCGGCGACCAGGGCGCGCCCGGGCAGCAGGGCGAACAGGCCGCCGGTGATCACGACCGAGCCGCGCAGGCCCCAGTCGTTGAGCGAGAGGATGATGCCGGAGGCCGCGGCCGGCATCGCGGCCGCCACGAACTGGTAGAACTCCGGCAGCCGGCGCTTGGCCAGGGCGGAGGCCAGCCGGTCGCCGAGGACGGCCGCGACGAAGGCGCTCGCGAACACCAGCCAGGCCTTGTCGTCGATCTTCCCGCCGACCAGGAAGGTCGCCGCGCCGGCCAGCAGGCCGGTGGTCAGGGCGAGGAACCAGGCCGGGTACGGGTGCCGGTTGCGGCGCATCGCCGCGAGCCGGCGGTAGGCGTCGTTGACCGTCACCTGCTCCGCGGTGATGTCCGCGACCAGCGCGTACACCGCGTCGAGCCGGGTGTAGTCGGAGGTGCGGCGGCGCACCACGCGGTCGGCGGTGACCGGCGGCTCGACCAGCGAGGGCTGGTACGAGATGCCGATCAGGGTGAAGGTGACCTGCGGCTCGCAGCGGTCCAGCCGGTAGGCGTGCGCGATGCCGAGCATCGCGGCCTCGACGTCCTCGGCGGCCTCGCCGCTGGCCAGCAGCAGCTCGCCGATGCGCAGCGTCAGGTCGAGGATGCGCGGGACGTTGCGGGTGACGGCCGCGGAGGGGTGCATCTCGCGGGCGGTGCGCTCGAAGGCGGGGCGCTCGGACATCGGGGTGCGCAGCAGGGTGCGCATCCGGTCCGGCCAGGGCGCCTCGCCGGGGGCGCCGGCGGTCAGGTCCGGGACCGGGATGCCGGTGGGCGGGGTGTAGCCGGCCGCCCGCCACTCCTCGGGGGTGAGGGTGTCCTCGGCGACCGAGCGGCGGCGGACCGGGCGCTCGTCCTCGACCCGCCCGGCCTCGACCCGCCCGGCCACGGACGCGGGCACCGGCTCGGACACCCGCTCGGGCTCCGGGGCCAGCAGGCCCCTGGTCTCCGGGACGGGCGGCACGAGCGGCACGACGGTGGTGGGCTCGACCACCGGGGCGGGGTGGCCGAGCAGGCCCTCGGTGGGCGGGGCGTCGGCGGGGTGCACCGGCTTCGGGGACGCCTGCCGCGGCTGTCGGGCCGCCCGGCCTCCCCTCGCCCGCTTGCCCGCACCCGGTCGGCCCCGCTTAGGCACTTCCACTCCTTGCCGCCCCTGGCGGCCGCCGGCCACCGCTCGATCTCGGGTTACACCTTGCCTGATCGAACAGCCCGACGCACATGTACGCGGCGTCCCGTGGCCGGAGCGGCGGACGCCTACCCGGCGCGGTGCCGGTCGGCGGCGGCCGCGCCGGAGCGGCGTGCCCGCAGCAGCTCGACCGCCACCGGGATCACCGAGACCAGCACGATGCCGACCAGGATGGCCTCGATGTTGTCCCGGACGAACGGGATCTGCCCCAGGAAGTAGCCGAGCACGGTGACCCCGCCGCCCCACAGCACGCCGCCGACCAGGTTGAACACCACGAAGCCGCGGTAGTTCATCCTGCTCACCCCGGCCACGATCGGGGTGAAGGTGCGCACGATCGGCACGAAGCGGGCCAGCACGATCGCCTTGGGCCCGTGCCGGTCGAAGAAGGCGGCGGCCTTCTCCACGTTCTCCTGCTTGAAGACCCGGGAGTCGGGGCGGCGGAACAGGCTCGGGCCGACCTTGCGGCCGAAGAGGTAGCCGACCTGGTCCCCGGCCACCGCGGCGACCACGATCAGCGCGCAGACCAGCCAGAGCGGCTGGTGCAGGTAGGTGCCGCCGGCCACCAGCAGGCCGGTGGTGAACAGCAGCGAGTCACCCGGCAGGAAGAAGCCGATCAGCAGGCCGGACTCGGCGAAGACGATGGCCAGGATGCCGATCAGGCCGAAGGTGGAGATCAGGGTGGTCGGATCGAGCCAGGACGGGCCGAGGGCGAGGCTGGTCACGGTGCGGGCACTCCGAAGGTCGGGTCTTGGCAATGGAATGGTAAAGCATTGACAAAGACTCGGGGCGGCACCGGATGGTTCCCGTCGGACGGACGGACGCGGCGCGGGCAGGAAGCGGGCAGGGAGCGGGCCGCGCGGTGAGAGCCCGGGAACGCGTACGGCCCCGGCGGGGGCCCGGGAGGGCCGGCCCGCCGGGGCCGTACGGTCGGGGGCGGTCAGAGCCCGTAGCGCTCGACCGTCTCCTCGTGCTGGGCGAGGTCCGCGCCGGCCGCCTTGGCCAGCTCCGGCCAGGCGAGCGGGTGCGCCCAGCCGCCGGTCAGCCGCAGCAGCAGGGCGTCGGCCTCGGCGGCCGAGGCGGTCGGCGGCACGCCGAGGGCCGCGTAGACGCCGGGCAGGGTGTCACCGCCCTCCGCCGGGTCGGTGATCCGGTACTCGTCGCCGCTGTACACCCAGACCGCGCACCCGGCCTCGTGCAGCTCCTCGCGCAGCGCCGACCACGGCTCGTCGCCGGGCCAGCCGCCGTCGATCCAGTACGTGGTGTACCCGGCCGGGTCGAGCAGGGTGAGCAGCTCGAACACCGGGCGCCAGCGCTGCCGCTCCTCCTCGGGGGCGTCCTCGGCCGGCGGGCGCTCCAGCAGGGCCGGGGCGAAGACCACCACGTCGCCGTGGTTGAGCGTCAGGTCGTCGCCGAGCACCGGCAGGATGCGGGCGGTGGCCGGGCCCGTCCGGAGCGCGGGCAGGTCGGACGTCGCGCCGTTGGTGCGGGTGGCGCGGACGGTGACCAGCTGCCACTCCTCGTCCACCGGGCCCTCGGGCTCGTCGAACTCGATGTCGAGCAGCGCGCCGGTGGAGCGGACCACGGCCCAGTCCCGGTTGGCGGTGGCGGCGGTGATCAGGTGCCAGAGGTCCGGCTCCTGGACCGTCCGGTGGCCGTCCTCCTCCTCGGCGGCGCCGTCGGCCGGCGCCGCGCGCTCCAGCAGCTCCAGGTACATCCGCTGGGCGGTGGCGTGGTCGCCCAGTTCGGTGGCGGCGTGGGCGGCGAGGCGGCGGGTGTTGAGCACCTCGTCGTCCAGCGCCAGGATCTCCTGGCACCGCTCCAGCGCCTCGGCCCAGCGGCCCTCGGCGGCGGCCCAGCGGGCCCGTATCCAGTGCCCGTCGGCCGGGGCGGTGACGGCCACCCGGTCGGCGAGGCGGCGTATGCCCTCGGCGTCCCGGGCGTCGATCAGCATCTCGCCGAGCGCGCCGGTCAGCTCGCGGTCGGCCGGGTCGTCCTCCAGGTGCCGCCACAGCAGGTCGGCCGCGGCGCGGGCGTGGCCGAGGCCGCCCAGCACGGTGGCCAGGAGCACCGCCAGTTCGGTGGCGCCGGCCTGCTCACCCCGGTACCGGTCCAGGGCGACGGAGAGCAGGTCGGCGCCGGTCTCGTAGGGCACCCCGACCTCGGCCAGGTGCGCCGCCAGCTCGCCCGGCGGGACGGGCAGCTCGGGCTCCGGCAGGGCCTCGGCGGCCGCGCGCAGGGCCGCGACCTGCTCCGACACGCCGTCGGTGCGCCGCAGCCGGGTGAGCTTGCGCTCTCCGGTCGCGGCGAGGGTCAGGGCCACCGTGCGGGCGCCGCGGGCGAGCGCGAGCCGGCCCGCCGCCAGCAGCAGGTCCACGCAGGGGCGGTGCGCGCCGACGCCGTCCAGGTAGCCGACCCAGCCGGCCAGGACGGCGCCCAGCTCGGCGTCGTTCTCCCGGGCGCCGGCCGCGACCAGCAGCTCGGCCGTCTCCGCCCAGGTGCCGCGCAGGTCGGCGTGGCGTTCGGCCTCGGCCCGCTCGGGCAGCAGGGCGAGCGACTCCTCGGTGCGGCCGAGCGCGGCGAGCGCGCGGGCCCGCAGCAGGGCGCCCCAGCGCTGGTCCCGCTCGTCCAGGCGGCGCCCCTGCGTCTGCTCGGCCCGCTCGGCCGTCGCCAGCAGCTCCAGCACCTCCTCGTGCCGGCCCAGCAGGTGCAGGGTGCCGGCCCGGGCCTGGTGGAAGCGGAGCGAGACCGGCTGGCCGGCCGCCCGCATCCGGTTGGCCGCGGAGTCCAGGTGGTCCAGCGCCTCGGCCGCCCGGCCGTCGTCCTCCAGGGCGTCGGAGTACTCGCGGGAGAGGCAGTCGTAGCAGGCCCGGTCGGGCTCGATCCGGTCGAGCGTCTCGCCGACCACGGCGAGGCGCTCGGCCACGTACCCCGGCCCGTCGACCCGGGCGTGGCAGATCGCGAAGTCCTGCACCACGCAGACGGACTGCGGGCAGCCCTCGGTGTCCTCCCGGTGGGCGAACTCCAGCAGGTCGACCGCCTCGGGCAGCACCGCCTCGCCCTGCTGGCGCTTGTTCAGCAGGTTCTGCATCCGCCAGTGCCGCAGGTAGACCTCGACCCAGGGCAGGCCGAGCGCCCGGGCGGCGGCCACCGCCTCCGGGTAGAGCGCGTCCAGCTGCTCGTTGCGCCCCTCGGTGGCGTGCTCGGGCAGCTCGACGATGGCGTCGGCCAGCCGGTGGTGGCCGGCCTCGGCCAGCTGCCGGTGGGTGTCCCGCACCCAGGCCCAGATGTCGGTGGTCATGGCTGTTCCCCCTGCGTCGTGCTGATGAGTTGTCTACCGCACCCCACTGACAGTCCGTCCGTCACGGCTCCTCCGTGAGCGCGCCGGGGCTGTCCGGGACCTCCGGCAGCCCGGCCGGGACGGCGGCGGTCAGCGCGGAGACCGCGGTGCCGATGCCGGCCAGCGCGGCGGTGAGGTCGCCCTCGGACGGGCCGGACGAGGCCGCGGCCATGATCACCTTGATCGAGCGGAGCAGCCCGGCCGCGGTCGCGCTGCCGGTGTGCCCGGCGCGGTAGGCGGCGAGCAGGTCCCGGACCGCCGGGCTGGCCAGGTTGAGGTAGAGCCGGGCCCGGACCCCGCCGTCGGTGCGGGCGGTGAAGGCGCGGGCCAGCCGCAGGGCGGCGGACGGTATCCGGGCGTCCGCCTGGTCGTCCTCGATCCGGGCCTTCAGCTCGGCCTCGCGGTCCGGCACCAGCACCAGCGGCAGGCCGGGCGGGTCGAAGCGGGCCGGGACGAGCTGCTCGCCCGGGTCGGCGAGGGCGCCGGCCAGCCAGGCCGCCTCGTGCTCCGGCAGCGGGCGCTCCGGGTCGCGGAACAGCTCGCGGTTGCCCCGTTCGCTGCCCAGCTCGACCACCCGGCAGCCGCGCAGTTCGGCGTAGCGGTGCAGGAACGGCAGGACGGCGTAGCGGTCGCCGCGCGCGATCGGCACCCGCATCGCCCGGTACAGCATCTCCTCGAAGCCGCCGCCGCTGCCGAGCGCGACGTGCACCGCGCCGCCGCCCGCCGCGCGCAGCGCGCCGGCCGTGAGGTCGCCCTGGGAGGTGGGCACCGGGACGTCGTCGGCGAGCAGGGTGAACAGCCGCTCGTCGCAGAGCGCGGCGCCGAGCAGGTCGTTGCCGTGCCGGGTGAGGATGCGGCGCCAGGCGGCGGGCCGCAGCCGGGCGGTCTCGTACAGGCCGTCCACGATGGCGTCGGCGAGGGCCTTCCGGAGCGCGTGGTAGTGCTCGTCGCGCTGGAGGTCCTCGCGGCTGGCGGTGGGGGTGAGCCGGTCGGACTCGACCACGCCGCCGATGAACCCGGCCCAGCGGGGCAGCAGGTCGCGGGCGTCCTCGGCGAGCAGCATGCCGCGCAGGTAGACGGCGAGGTCGCGGTTGTCGCTGCTGCCGTAGCTGCCGCCGTCCTGGACCCAGAGCAGGCCGACCGCGTCGGTGGCGCCCTCGACCGGCTCGACCGGGAAGGCGGTGAGCGGCTCGAAGCGGCGGCCGAAGGCGGCGGCGAAGCGCATCCGGGCGGCGTACGGGTCGCCTTCCGGACGCCCGCGCCAGGGCACCTCGACGGAGTTGACCGGCCGCTCGTCCTCGCCGACGTGCACCGGGACCGACAGCAGCACGCAGTAGCGGCCGAGCACGTCGCGCAGGACGTCCTCGTCGGCGAGGTGGCCGTGCTCGGCCTTGAGCGCCAGCTCGACCACCGTGCCCGGCCGGGGCCGGGCGGGCACCGGCTCGACCTGGTACTGCTCGCCGCCGCGGCTGCGGTAGCGGTGGCCGAGCCCCGGCTCGCGGTGCGAGGTGGTGGTGACGGTGACCTCGTCGGCGACCGAGAAGGCGGAGAGGAAGCCCAGGCCGAAGGCGCCGATCAGCTCCTGGTTGCCGGTCAGTTCGCGCAGCATCCGGGTGTAGCCGGTGCCGACGGTGGCCAGGTAGGAGTGGATCTCGGGTTCGGTGAGGCCGGCGCCGGTGTCCTCGATGGCGACGGTCCGCCGGGCGGCGTCGGCGCGCACCCGGATCAGCGGGCGGTGGTCGCCGTCCGGGTCCTCCAGGAGCCGGCGGGTGTGCGAGTCGTGGGCGTTCTGGACGAGTTCGCGCAGGGCGACCAGCGGGGTGGAGTAGAGGTGGGTGGCGAGGACGTTCACCAGGCCGCCGAGATCGACCTCGGTCGTGCGCAGCTCCTCGGCGGGGGTGAACTCGGGCGGGGCACCATCAGACATGGGTCCTCAGTGTGCCAGTGCGACTATCTGGCGACCATTTCTTTCTTCTTGACGCCTTCCCGATGGAATGACGGAATGCGGTCAACTTCGACAACGTCGAATTGACCACCCCTCCACCATCGGGGGAATTGCCACCCGTTCGGTGGAGTTCGTCCACCCCACTGGTGAATGCTGAAGGCGCGACGCCAGGTCCCGGCGCCCCGGGGCGGCCGCTCCGGGCGGCACCACCATTCGCTTCTCGCCAGGGAGACCAGCGTGTCCCGTATTCGCGCAGCCGCCGCCGTCACCGCCCTCGGGGCACTCCTCCTCGTCGGCCTCGGTGCCGCCACCGCGCACGCCGACAGCGGCTCCGGCGCCGGTGCGGGCGACCGTTCCAACGGCAGCGTGGTGAGCGACTCCGGCTCCGGCAACATCATCGGCACCGTCCACGGCAATGTGGTCAACACCCAGCAGACGGCCACCGGTTCGGGTGCGGGCAACCAGAACAACGGCGTCGCGGTGACGGGCAACGGCGGGACGGTCAGCGCCGACCAGGGCAACACCGTCCAGCACAAGTCCCTCCGGCGCGACGCTCCCCGGCGCGACCGCGGCGTCGACGCGCAGGTCTACTACCCGCACGTCCTCTACTAGGCCCCGCCGCCGACT
This sequence comes from Kitasatospora sp. NPDC001119, assembly GCF_053598475.1. Lineage (NCBI taxonomy): Bacteria > Bacillati > Actinomycetota > Actinomycetes > Kitasatosporales > Streptomycetaceae > Kitasatospora > Kitasatospora sp. NPDC001119. The sequence goes on along the minus strand of NZ_JBSFKI010000006.1, from coordinate 241,795 downwards.
CGCCCCGGGGGAGCCTCGGTCAGGAGAGCCCCAGCACCGCCCGGCCGAGCCGCAGCAGGCAGTCCCCGAGGTCCGGCCGGGCGTTGTGCGGACGGTTCCGCACCCCGTCGTTGACCAGCGCGAACAGCGCGTGCACCCGGATCCGGGCGGCCGCCGCGTCGTACCCGGGACGCACCTGCCGCAGCAGTCCGACCCAGGTGCGCAGGAAGTCCCGCCGGAAGTCCACCGCGGCCCGGCGGTCGGGCGGGGCCAGCCGCTCCGTCTCACTGAGCATCGCGCCCAGGTAGTCCCCGTTGCGCAGCGCGAAGTCGACGTACGCGCCCAGCCCGGCGTCGAGCGCCGCCCCGGGCCCGGCGGCGGCCGCGATCGCGCCGTCCACCTCGTGCCAGAGCCGCTCGCGGCTGCGCACCAGCGAGGCGGCGAGCAGCTCGGCCTTGCTGTCGAAGTGCCGGTACACGCTGGGGCCGGAGATGCCGACGGCGGCGCCGAGCTGGTCGGTGCTGACGTTGTCGAAGCCGCGCTGGTGGAACAGCCGTACGGCCGCCGCGAGCAGTTCCTCCCGGCGCGCCCGCGCCCTGGGCTCCGGCGTCGGCCGCGGCTCGGCCACGGCGCCGGACCCCGCGGCCGTACCGCCCGGGGAGACCGCGAGGACGGCCGCGACCACCTCGCGCAGCAGCGCCTCGGCCCGTCGGGGCTGCGGCGCCGCCGACTGGTAGGAGAGCCCGGCGCAGGCCGAGAGCGCCGACCAGCAGAGCAACTCGGCGTCCCCGACGGCGAGTTCCGGCCGTTCCGCGCGCAGCACGGCGACCATCAGGGTGACGTCCGCGCGCAGCTCGCGGCGCAGCGCCGCCCGCCGGGCCGGCGGCAGCAGCCGGGCGTCGCGCTGCACCAGGGTGCCGAGCGGACGGTGGCCGACCGCGACGGCGGCCAGCGCGGCTCCGAGGTCGGCGGTGGTGCGGGCCGGGCGCAGGCCCTCGGCGAGCGCGTCCAGGCCCAACCGGACGGCGCGGTCGAGCAGTTCGGGCTTGCCGCGGAAGTGCCGGTAGAGCGCGGGCGCGGTGATGCCGACACCGGCGGCGACCTCGGTCATCGAGACCTGGTGGTAGCCGCTGCGGTGGAAGCGGTCGGCGGCCACGGCCAGGATCTGGGCGCGCCGCCCGGGCGGCCGTCGGACCACCATGGCGCGCCTCCCCGCTGTCTCCCCGGACACTCCCAGCAGGCTAGCAAGGATTCACTTGCCGCCTCCGCCGCCCGTGCTCCAATAGCCTTCGGACGCTGGACAGTCGAAGCTACCCCGGATTAACTTGTGGGGCCATCACCAGGCACGTTCCGCCCCGGCCGGCAGCCCCGGCCGGTGCCGTCGAAGGGAGCGCCGCCGTGCGCCGCACCGTGTTCAACGAGGACCACGAGGCCTTCCGGGAGACCATCCGGGACTTCATCGCCAACGAGGTCGTCCCGGTCTACGAGAGCTGGGAGGCCGAGGGCCACCCGCCGCGCGACTTCTACCGGCAGCTCGGCGCGCTCGGCGTCTACGGCATCGAGGTGCCGGAGGAGTACGGCGGCGCGGGCGAGAGCGGGTTCAAGTACCAGGCGGTGGTCGCCGAGGAGACCGCCCGGGCGGGCGTCAGCTTCGGCTCCTCGGGCGTGCACACCGGCCTGGTGCTGCCGTACCTGCTGGAGTACGCCACCGAGGAGCAGAAGCGGCGCTGGCTGCCCGGCTTCGTCTCCGGCGACATCATGACCGCGATCGCGATGACCGAGCCGGGCGCCGGCTCCGACCTCGCGGGCATCACCACCACCGCGCGGCTCTCCGAGGACGGCACCCACTACGTCCTGAACGGCGCCAAGACCTTCATCACCGGCGGCGTGCTGGCCGACCTCGTCCTGGTGGTCTGCCGCACCGCCCCGTACGACCCGGAGAACCGCCGGGCCGGGCTGTCCATCCTCTGCGTGGACACCTCCTCCGCGGGCTACACCGTCGGCCGCAAGCTGCAGAAGATCGGCCTGCGCACCTCGGACACCGCCGAGCTGGCGTTCAGCGACGTCCGGGTGCCGGTGGAGAACCTGCTCGGCGAGGAGGGTCGGGCCTTCTCCTACCTGACCCACAACCTGGTGCAGGAGCGGCTGGCGATCGCCGTCGGCGCCTACGCGGCGTCCGCGGCGGCGGTGCGGTTCGCGGTGCAGTACGTCAAGGACCGCAAGGTGTTCGGCAAGGCGGTGGCCGAGTTCCAGAACACCAAGTTCACCCTGGCCGACTGCGAGGCCCAGGTGGTGGCGCAGCAGTCGATGGTGGACCGGGCGCTGGAGCTGTACCAGGACGGCGAGCTGACCGTCGCGGACGCGGCCGCGGCGAAGCTGTTCTGCACCGAGTCGGCCTCCACCGTGATCGACAAGTGCCTCCAGCTGCACGGCGGTTACGGCTACATCCTGGAGTACCCGATCGCCCGGCTCTACACCGACAACCGGGTGTTCCGGATCTACGGCGGCACCAGCGAGGTCATGCGCAGCATCATCGCCAAGTCGCTCGGGCTGTAGGGCCGTTCGGGTCGCCCGGGCCGTTCGGGCCGTTCGGGCCGGGTGCGGCGGGCCGCCCGGAGGCGTGACCCGCCGCACCCGGCCCGACAGCCGTACCGGCTCAGTTGGGCGAGCCGTGCTGGGCGCGCCAGGCGTCCCAGCCGGCCGAGGACGCCACCTTCGCGTCGTGCAGGGCCCGCTGGGCGAGCGCGGTCGGAGCGGTCTCCAGGCTCCGCAGCCAGCCGCGGCCGGCGGTGAACAGCGCGGCGCACACCATCGCCGCGCCGGCCGCGCCGAGCAGCGATCCGACGCCGGTGAGCACCACGCCGCCGGCCAGCAGCGAGCGGTTGACCTGAAGCCCGTTGAAGATCTGGTTGGTCGCCATGCCTCCACGATGCGGGCAGTCGGCGGGGGCTGCACCTCGGGCCGCTCCGGGATGCGGGGCCCTTCCGGGGTGCGGAGCGCTTCCGGGTGCGGGGCCCCCGGGCGTCCGCGACCCTGGGCACACGGAGTGCGCCCGGAGCGAGGAGGAGGCGCGATGCCCGATCTCGAACAGCTCGCCGTGGAGCACGCCGCCCGGGCGGCCGAGAGCCCGCACGGGCGCAGCGCCCACCTGGTCCTGCACGACGGGATCCTGCGGCAGACCGTGATCGCGCTGACCGCCGGCACCGCGCTGGACGAGCACAACCCGCCCACCGCGGGCAGCGTCCAGGTGCTGCGCGGCCGGGTCTCGCTGACCATCGCCGGCCGGCGGCTGGAACTGGCGGCCGGCCGCCTGGAGCCCGTCCCGCAGGAGCGGCACGGGCTGCTGGCGCACGTCGACTCGGTGGTGCTGCTGACCGCCGTCACCGCGTAGCGGGCGGCGGAACACCCGCTACGGGCGCGCGGGGCGCTCCCCCCGGGCGGGGCGCACCCCACGGGCGGGACGTTCCCTACGGCCGCACGGGGTTGAACACGCTGTCGCTGACCAGCCGCAGCCCGCGCAGGAAGTCCTGCCCGCTGGGCGCGAGTTCGGGCGCGGCCAGCCACTGGGCGCAGTAACCGGCCAGCAGGGTCTGGTAGAAGCTCCCGCGGGCGACCTCCTCCTCGGTGTCCGGCACCTCCGGCAGCCCCCGGAACACCGCGGCGAGGCCCAGCCGGCCCTCCTTCTGCGCCGCCGCGAAGGCCTGCGCCAGCTCGGGGGCGTGCCCGGCCTGGGCGAGCGCCTCGAACTGGGCCGCCCAGAGCCCGCGGTGCTCGACGAAGACGTCCCGCAACCCGTCCCAGACGGCCGCGAAGCGCACCTCCGGGTCGTCCGACACCTGGTTGGCGGCGATCACCACCGCGCCGAGCGCCTCCCCCATCTCCCCGATCGCCTCGATCATCGCCGCGTTGAGCAGCGTCTCCTTCGAGCCGAAGTGGTAGCCGATCGCGGCCAGGCTGACGCCGGAGGCGGTCGCGATGTCACGGGCGGTGGTGCGCCCGTAGCCCTTCTCGTACAGGCAGCGCTTGGCGCCGGCCATCAGGTCTTCGCGGTTTCCCATGCCCCGATCCTACGGAAGAACTGAACAGATGTCTTGCACATGTGTACTAGACAAGCGTCTGACACATCCGTACCGTCTTCCCCATGACCGCAACCACCGGCCGCGCAGGCCGTCGCGAATGGATCGGCCTGGCCGTCCTCCTGCTCCCGACCCTCGTCCTCACCATGGACATGGGCGTGCTCTTCTTCGCCGTCCCGTACATCTCCACCACGCTGGCGCCGAGCGGCACCCAGCAGCTGTGGATCATGGACATGTACTCGTTCCTGCTGGCCGGGCTGCTCATCACGATGGGCGCGCTGGGCGACCGGATCGGCCGCCGCCGGCTGCTGATGATCGGCGCCGCCGGCTTCGCGGGCGCCTCGCTGCTGGCCGCCTGGTCGCACGACGCCGGCCAGCTCATCGCGGCCCGCGCCGTGCTCGGCGCCGCCGGGGCCACCGTGATGCCCTCGACCCTCGCGCTGATCCGCACGATGTTCCACGACCCCAGGCAGCGGCAGATCGCGCTCGGCGCCTGGGGCGGCATCCTCACCGCCGGGGCCACCCTCGGCCCGGTCGCCGGCGGCCTGCTGCTGGAGCACTTCTGGTGGGGCTCGGCCTTCCTGCTCGCCGTCCCGGTCATGGCCCTGGTCCTGCTGACCGCGCCCGTCCTGCTCCCCGAGTACCGTTCCACCCGCCGCACCGGCCGTTTCGACCTGCTCGGCGCCGCGCTGTCGCTGGCCGCGATCCTGCCGCTGGTCTACGGCGTCAAGACGATCGCCGTCGAGGGCTGGAGCCTCCTGCCCGGGCTCGCCGTCGTCGCCGGACTCCTGCTGGCCGGCGCCTTCGTCCAGCGCCAGCGCACCGCCGCGAACCCGCTGCTCGACCTCGGCCTGTTCCGGATCCGCACCTTCAGCGGCGCGATCAGCGTCAACAGCATCGCGATGTTCGCGATGATGGGCTTCGCCCTCTTCACCTCCCAGTACCTCCAGCTGGTCAAGGGCATGAGCCCGCTGACCGCCTCGCTCTGGTCGCTGGTGCCGAGCCTGGGCGTCGGCGCGGCGGTCGGCGTCAGCTCGGCCCTGGCCGGCCGGGTCCGCCCGGCGGTGCTGATGGGCGGCGGCTTCCTGGTCGGCTCGGCGGGCTTCGCGATGATGACCCAGGTCGGCCCGCACTCCCCGCTGGCACTCGCCCTCACCGCGGCCGGCGTACTGGCCGCCGGGACGGTCGGCACCATGACGATGACCGCCGAGATGGTCGTCTCCGCCGCCCCGGTCGAGCAGGCCGGCGCCGCCTCCGCCACCTCCGAGACCGCCGTCGAACTCGGCAGCTCCCTCGGCATCGCCCTGCTCGGCGCGGCCGGCGCCGCCGTCTACCACCACCGGCTGGACGGCGCCCTCCCGGCCGGCGTCGACGGCGAGGCCGCCCGGACCGCCCAGGACACCCTCGGCGGCGCGGCCACCGTCGCCGCCCACCTGCCCGGCCGGCTCGGCGCCGACCTGCTGGAGACCGCCCGCACCGCCTTCACCGACGGCCTGCACGTCGCCGCCGTGGTCGGCCTGGTCTTCGCCCTGGGCGCCGCGGCCCTGGCCTACCGCCTGATGCGCCACCTCCCGGCCGCCACCCCCGCCCCCGCCCCGGAGCCCGTCACCGCCTGACCCGGCCGGCCCGATCCACGCGAGTCATCGAGAGCCCCCGCCCACCCGGGCGGGGGCTCTCCGCCGTCCGCGCCCCGAACCCCGCCCGAACGCCGCGCGACGCCCGCGCCCGGCCTCCACCCGGGGGTGGACCGCGGTGGGTCCACCCCCGGGTGCGTGCCCCGGCCGCCCGCCGGGGAGGACCATGGAGGCACACCTCGGACCCGACCGCCGGGAGCCCCTCATGTCCCTGCCCGCCCTCCTCTCCCTCCTCGGCCTCCTCTGCTGGATCGCCTACGAGCTGCTGCTGCGCCGGCGCGAGGACGCCTCCGCCGGCAGCTGGCACGCCGACCGCGGCGACCGCGGGTCGACCCGGCTGCTGCTCGGCTGCTACGCCCTCTCCGTCCTGGCCGTGGTGCTGTTCGACCGCGCCGCGGTCGGCGAACTGCCCACCTGGGCCCGCTGGTTCGGGGTGGCCGCGGTGGCCGCCGGGCTGGCGCTGCGGGCCTGGGGCATGCGCACCCTGGGCCGCTACTACACCCGCACCCTGCGCACCGTGGACACCCAGCGCGTGGTCCGCACCGGCCCGTACCGGCTGATCCGGCACCCCGGCTACGCCGGCAGCCTGCTGGTCTGGGTCGGCTACGCGGTCGGCACCGGCGGCTGGGCCGCCGCCCTGGTGGTCGCGGCCCTGCTGCTCGCCGCGTACGGCTGGCGGATCTCCGCCGAGGAGCGCCTGCTGCTGGACGCCCTCGGGAGCGAGTACGCGGAGTACCGCCGGGTGTCGAAGCGTCTGGTGCCGTTCATCTACTGATCGGATACCGATCGGACCGGAGCGGTCGGCGGGTGTGAGCTTCGGCACCCGCATTCGGCCAGGTGGACGGCGCGGCGCTCGCGATCCGCTCGAACGGCACCTGGTTTTTGGCCAGCGTTTCCCAGCTGGTGTATCCGTTCTCCGTCATGGCCAGGCATACTGGCCAACACGGGCGCTGGCGCCCGCCACGACTCTAGACAAGAAGGGACCGGTGGCCAGGGATGCTGCGGAACGGTCTTGAGCCCTGGCACATTCTCGTGGTGCTGGCGGTCGTCATCCTGCTGTTCGGATCGAAGAAGCTGCCCGAGATGGCCCGCGGTCTGGGCAAGTCCATGCGCATCCTGAAGGCCGAGACGAAGGCCATGCGCGAGGACGACACCCCGGCGGACGCCGCTGCCGCCGGTACCGCGCAGAGCACCGCCGCTCCCCAGCAGAGCGCCGACCGCCCGGCCGTCACGCCGACCAACGTGACCAAGGCCACCGAGACCAAGCGGCCCGAGACGACCGCCTGATCCTCCTTTCTCCTCCGGAAAGCCCCTGGTGACCCCACCAGGGGCTTTCCGCCGTTCCGGGCCGTTCGCGGGGCCGTTCGCGGGCCCGCACAGGGGCTGGTCGCGGGGCCGTTCGCGCCACCGCGCCTCCCGACTGGCCGTCCGATCTGATCCGTTGTCTCCTGGATTGCACCCCCGGAGGAACGGAGTCCCGGCATGCCGACCGACCGGCCCGGCGACGAGCTGGCCGAGCTGCGGGCCCGGCTGAGCGCCGTCGAGGCCCAGGAGGCACGGCTCGCCCGACAGTTGGCGACCGGCCCGGCGCCGCACCCGACGGACCGTCCGCCGCCCCGGCACCGGGTGCGCTCCTTCCTCGCCGCCCTGCTGATCGTGCTGGCCTGCGTGCTCACCCCGCTCAGCGCCCTCGCCTTCTGGGCGAGGTCCCAGATCAGCGACACCGACCGCTACCTCGCGACGATGGCCCCGCTGGCCAGGGACCCCCGGATCAAGACGGCCGTCACCGACCGGGTGACCGCCGAGATCGTGAAGCAGCTCCCGCTCGACTCGCTGCTCGACGGCCTCGCCCCGGCCGACCGGCCCCAGCTCGGCGCCCTGCTGGGCGGCATCGGCCAGGCCCTGACCGACGGACTCAGCGGCCTCGTCCACACCCAGGTCGCCCGGCTCGTGGACAGCGACGCCTTCGTCGCCCTCTGGACGGAGGTCAACCGGAACGCGCACGCCGCCCTGGAGAAGATGGTGACCGGACAGGGCGGCGGCGCCGTCGAGGTCCGCAACGACACCGTGGTGCTGGACCTCGCCCCGGTGATCGCCCGGGTGAAGTCCGCGCTGGTCGACCAGGGCGTCCCGCTGGCCTCCCGGATCCCGGAGATCCACACCTCGTACCCGCTGGTGCAGTCCGACGCCATCCCCAAGGTCCGCACCGCCCTGCGGGTCCTGGACCTGGCCGGCTTCTGGGTCCCGGTGCTGGCCGGCGCCTGCGCGCTCGGCGGGGTGCTGCTCGCGACCCGGCGGCGCCAGGCGGTGGTGACGACGGCCCTCGGCATGGCGGGCGGTGCGCTGCTGCTGGGCATCGGGCTGAGCGTGTTCCGGGCCGTCTACCTGGACCGGCTCCCCGCCGACGTCGACCAGGCCGTCGCCCAGGCGGTGTACGACACCCTGGTGCGGTACCTGCGCTCGGCCGTCCGGGTGGTGGTCACCCTCGGGCTGCTGGTCGCGCTCGGCGCCTGGGTCATCGGCCCCGGGCGCTGGGCACGCGCCGTCCGGGGTGGCTGGCGCGCCGGACTGGGCGCGGTACGGCGGGTGGCCGGACGGTCCGGGCTGCGGCTCGGGCCGGTCGGCCGGTTCGTCCACCGCTGGAAGGCCCCGCTGGGCTGGCTGGCGGTGGCGCTCGCGGCGCTGGCCTTCGTCCTGTGGAGCTACCCGACGGTGCTGGTGACGCTCTGTCTGGCGCTCGGGCTGGTCGCCGTCCTGGCGGTGCTGGAGCTGCTGGACGAGCCGGGGCAGCCCGGGGAAGGAACCCAGGCCCCGGCCTGAGCGGGCCGGCCCGCCCGGGCACCGGGCTTGGCCTGAGCGGAGCAGTCCGACGCGCGCCGGAGGGTGCGGTGGCCGAGGCTGAGCGGGATGTCCGAGAACCCGCTGCCGCCGCCCGCCGACCTGCGGGCCTGGTCCTGGCTGCTCGGCGCGTCCACGCTGCTGATGCTCGGGTACTTCCTGCTGCCACTGCAGTTGCTGGGTGAGCGCCGGCCGCTGCTGAGCTGGCTGGTGTTCGCGGGGGCGCTGGTCGGGCTGACCTGGCTGATGCTCGCCAAGATCGTCGGGGTGATGCGGGGGACGGCCAGGCAGCCGGTGCTCTGGCTGGCCTTCCTGATCTTCCTGGCGCTGACCATCTTCGCCGCCACGTACTACGTCCTGGGCGCCCACAAGGCGGAGTTCGCCGGACTGGAGACCCGGCTGGACGCGCTCTACTTCACCGTCGTGACGATGGCGACGGTGGGCTACGGCGACATCACCCCGGCCGGGCAGACCGCACGGCTCGTGGTGGTGCTCCAGATCGGGTACAACTTCGTCTTCCTCGCGGCGGCCGCCGGAACGGCCTCCCGGGCGATCCGCGGCAACGTCGAACGCAGGATCCGCGAGCGGGGCTGAACCGGCCCGACGTATGGACCGGTTGCCGCACAGTGTTGTCCACAGCCTGTGGACAACACTGTGGGCTCAGGATCGGCCGGTGTCGATCACGCAGAAGCGATTGCCCTCGGTGTCGGCCAGGACCACGAAGTCCGGGTCCTCGGGGTAGCGCTTCCAGTCGACGCGCTCGGCGCCGAGGGCGACGGTACCGAGCGTCGGCACACCGCCATCGTGGCGGCCCGTCAGTCGTCCTGGAAGTCGGCGGTGGTGTGGAGGGTGGCGTACAGGGCGGAGAGGCGGGCGTTCCAGTTGGCGTAGGTGGGGACGTCGACGGCGTGCTTCTTGCCCATGTCCCGGATCACCTTCTGGGCGTCCTTGAGCTCCTGCGCGGCGTCGTCCGGGTTGCCCTCGTTGAGGCGGGCGGCGGTGGTGTCGAGGATCCTGAGCAGCTCCGCCTGCTTGTCCCGCTCCTTGCCGACCTGGGCCTGGGCGACGGCCTGGCGGAAGGCCTGGATCTGCAGCGCGGCGGGCTGGTTGCGCGGGACGGCCTGGGTGGGGGCCGGGGGCGCGGACGGGGGCGCCGAGGGGGTGGTGGGGGCCGCCGAGGTCGCGGTCGGGGAGGCCTTCTGGGTGGGCGTCGCGGCCGAACCGGCGGGGGTGGTGGGGGCGGTGGCCGCGGCCGGTTTGGCGGCGGCCGCGTTGCCGGCCGGCTCGTCGAAGGCGGTCAGGGCCAGCGCCGTGACGCCGGCCAGGCCCGCCACGCCCAACGCCCCGAGCACCAGCGGCTTTCGGCGGCCACGGGCGGGCGCGGGCCTGGCGGCGGGGGCGGGCGCCGGGGCGCGCATCGGGGCGGGGACCGGGCCGGGAATGGGCGCCATCACCGAGGTGGCGGCCGGGGGTTGGGGCGGCAGCAGGGTGGTGTGCTGCTGGTCCGGCTGACTCAGCTGGTTCGGCTGGTACGGCTGGTTCGACGGCGGGGAGAAGGGCACGGGCGGCAGCAGCTGGGTGGCGGCGCCGGCGGTGTTCGCGAGCAGTTCCGCTGTCGGGTCCCCGACCATCAGTCCCGGTACCGTGCCGAGGAGTTCGGCCCGGGCGGCAGCCGCGTCGGCCGGGCGGTCCGCCGGGTTCTTGGCCAGCAGCCGCAGCACTGCCCCGTCCAGCGCGGGCGGCAGGCCGGGGCGCCGGACGGAGGGCGGCAGCGGCTGCTCGCTGACGTGCTTGAAGGCGATCGCCACCGGGGTCTCGGCGGTGAACGGGGTCGCGCCGGTGAGCATCTCGGTGAGCACGCAGCCGACCGCGTACAGGTCGGTCCGGCCGTCCAGCGCCGAGGCGGTGGCCTGCTCGGGCGAGAGGTAGGCGGCCGTGCCGAGCACGCTCGCGGTCTGGGTCAGGTTGCTGGAGGAGCCGGCCCGGGCGATGCCGAAGTCGACGACCTTCACCCCGCCGTCGTCGGTGATCATGATGTTCCCGGGCTTGATGTCCCGGTGCACCAGCCCGGCCGCGTGCGCGACCGACAGCGCCTCGCAGACCGCCGCCGCGATGCCGACCGCGCGCTCCACCGGCAGGACCTGCTGCTCCGCCAGCAGGGCGGCCAGCGAACGGCCGGTGACCAGCTCCATGACGATGAACGGGGTGCCCTGGTCCACGCCCGAGTCGAAGACCATGACGATCCTCGGGTGCACCAGCATGGCCGCGTGCTGGGCCTCGCGGCTGAAGCGCTCGGCGAAGCGGGGGTCGTCGGCGAGGCCTCCGTTGAGGACCTTGACGGCCACCTGACGGCCCAGCACCCGGTCCACCCCGCGCCAGACGGTCGCCATGCCGCCGACGCCGAGTATCCCGACGAGTTCGTAACGCCCGTTCAGCGCCCGTCCGATCACCTGGAGCTCCCCTCACGTGCCCTGGCCCCGGGGTCCCGGGCCGCCTCGTGCACCCGTGCACGATAGCCGCACCGCCGAGCGGGTCCGCCGGGGGCGGAGGGTGGCGGTCGGGGGACCGGGCAGCGGTCCCCCGGCCGCCGGCACGGGGGTGCGGCCCGCCCTGACTGCGGGAGGGCGGGCCGCACGTTTCCGGGCCGGCCGGGCCGGAGGCGCGTCCGGGGTGCGCCTACCGGTCCGGCCGGAGCCGGCCGGGCGGCCGGTTGGCACGGGGGAGCCGACCGGCCACCCGGGGTCTTCGGGTGGTACTGCTTCCTGCGGGTGGTGCGGTACTTCGGGTGGTGCTATTCCGGGTGGGCGGCGAGCCCGGGGGGAGTCGCTCGCCGCCCACCCGGAGTCCTGGGGGGGTGCCTCCCGGCCTACTGCTCGTTCCCGGGCCGGGCGGACCTGCTCGGGCGGACGTCCGACGGGGGGACGGCGCCCGGTGGGGGCACGGTCACGCCGGGCTTGCCCGGTCTGGTCCCGCTGCCGCCGCCGTCCTCGCCGTTGCCGCCGCTGTTGGCGTTGCCACGGCCTCCGTTGGCATTGCCGTTGGCGTTGCCGTCGGCATTGCCTCCGTTGCCACCGCTGTTGGCGTTGCCGTTGCCGCCGCTGTTGGCGCTGTTCCCCTTGCCGGTGCCGCCGCGGCCGGGGTCGCCCGTCGGGGTGCCGGCGCCCTGGTGGTCGCCGTCCTCGTCGTCGAGCGCGGCCTCGCAGTAGTCCGCCACCCGGTCCGCGCCGCCGGCCGCCGTGACCAGCGGGCCGTACAGCGGATCGCCGACCAGCCGGGCCGGGCGGTCGCCCTTGGCCGTACGGTCGGTGAAGCCGGTGCAGAGGCCGAGCAGTGCGGGCGGGACGGCCGAACGGCCGCCGCGCCTCTCGGCGGAGGGGGTGCCGGGCGTCGCGGGGTCGGACGGGACGACCGCCTGCGGTCCGGCGGAGGCACTTCCGGACGGACGGGCGGAGCCGGACGCCACGGCACCGTACGGGGCCGCACCCGCGGACGGTCCGGCAGCGGGCGAGCCCGCCGCGGGACCGGTGGCCGCGTCCTGGCCGGCGAGCGTGTGCTCCGGCGCGGACGGGCCACCGCCCAGGGCGGACGGCAGGTTGCCGGTGCCGGCGGCGACGGCGACACCGCACAGCGCGGTGGCGCCGAGCACGACGGCGGTGGCCTTCGTGCTGAAGGCCCTGGCCAGCGCGGCGGTTGCCATCGATCGTCTCCGGACGGGGGTCACTGTCGGGTCGGGCGTGAGACTCGCCTCCCGGAACGCGGCCAGGGCGGCCTCCTCCCCGGCCAGTTCGCCGGCCGTCGCGGGGGCGGCGGCCGCGGCGAGCACCCGGGCGAGCTGCCCGGGACCGCCGTCCGGTCCGGTGAGCGAGGCGTCCTGCCCGGCCGACGGGCCGCCCACGGCACCACCGAGCAGCTGCTCGGCGGCATCACGGTCGATCCGACGGGATCGGTTGGTGCTCATCTCATGTCCTTCAGCGTCGCGGCCCGGCGTTCTGTCACACCCTGCGGAGAACTTTTTTTCGCGGGTTTCCCCGCGGGTCGCCCGGCGGCCTCGCCCGCGCCCACTCCGGCCGCCGCCGTGTCCGTCGTTCCGTCCACCGTTCCGGTGCCGGCCCCACCCGCCGCCTCGCCGCTCCGGGCCGCCGGGATGCCGCCCCCGGACGCGAGCGGCTCGACCAGCTTGGCCAGCCGCCGCAGCCCCCGGTGGGCGGCCATCCGGACGCTGCCGGCCCGCTTGCCGAGCACCCGGGCGGCGCTCTCCGCGTCCAGCTCCATGACCACCCGCAGCAGCACGGCCTCGGCCTGGTCGCGCGGCAGCCGGGAGATCAGGGCCAGCGCGTCGGCGGTGCCGACCGTGGCCAGCGCCGCCCGCGCCGTGTCGTCCCCCGCCGCCAGCTCGACCAGCTGCTCGAAGGGCAGGTCGGCGACCGGACGGCGGCGCCGGGCGCGCAGGTGGTCGAGGGCGCGGTGGCGGGCGATGGTGGCGGCCCAGCCGCGGAAGCCGTCCCCGTCGCCGGAGAAGCCGCGCAGGTCGCGGGCGATCTGCAGCCAGGCCTCGGAGGCGATGTCCTCGGCGTCCTGGGCACCCTCCGGCCGACCGCCGACCAGCACCCGCAGGTAGCGCAGCAGGCCCGGCTGGACGGTCCGGAACAGCAGCCGGAACGCCTCCTCGTCCCCGCCCTGCGCGGCCCGCACCGCCTCCGTCAGATCGGGGGGAGCGGCGGCCGCCGGGCCCGGTGGCAGGCCGGCGGGTGGTACTGGTCCGGACCGGCCGACGGGGCCGTCGGTGCCCGCTCCGGGGCGCTCTGCACTCTGCACCCGCCACATGATGCGCCATTCGGGCGAACACTTCGGCTCCGGCCGAAGGACCGGTCCGGCCGGGGCCAAGGTCCCGAGGACTGCTGCCGTTCGCCCACGGCCCGAAGAGGCCCGCCCGGCCTACGTTGTCGGTAGGCGAAGCAGTCCGGGCCGCCGACGCCCCGGACGCCGGGTCCGCCGACGCACCCGGCCCGCCACCCGGCCCCGCCGTGCCCGAGGGCGCACGCACGACCCGTGCGGGCCCCGGTCGCACGCCCCTCCCCGGCGGTACGAGCCGTCGCGCCGGGGACCGCCACCGGCCGGCCCGGCAGGGGCGGGGAGCCGGCACCGCCGACGCCCTCCACCGGCAGCCCGACCAGCAGGGAAAGACCGCGATGACGACCGCCCACGAGCTCCGCGAGCTCCACGCGAAGGGCCTGCGCGAGCACCTCGCCCCCGCCCTGCGCGCCCTGGGCCTCACCGGGTGGCGCCGGACCTTCAGCCTGCCGGACGAGACCCACTGGCTGCTGCTCGGCCTGGTCGAGCGCCCCACCGCCGACCGGGTGCCCTTCACCTTCGACCTCAGCGTGGTCCGCCGCACCGACTGGACCGTCGCCGACCTCCCCGGCCACCGGCCCGACCCGCGCACCCGGTACGGCTTCGAGGCCTGGCGGGCCAGGATCGGCGAGGTGCTGCCGGTCGGCGAGGACGTCTGGTGGGAGGTGCTGCCCGGGCCGCGCTGGCAGCTCCCGCTGGACGACGCCGTCGCCGCCGTCCGCCACTACGGCCTGCCCGAACTGCGGCGCCGGGCCGAGGCGGACCGCGCTCCCACCGGCGAGACGTACCTCCTCCCCACCGAGCTGGAGACGGTCAACGCCGCGCTGGAGGCCGCCTCGGTGGCCCGGGTGCGGCGCGCCGAGCTGGCCGACAAGGCCCTGCTGCTGACCGGCGCCTGGACCCGGGGCGACAGTGTCGCCCGGACCGTCCTGGCGGGTGTCGCGCGGGGCTTCCTGTCCGCCGGGGACGAGCGCTTCCGTACCGTCCGCTGCCTGGACACCCTGGGCCGCGAGCTGTGGACCTTCCCCGCCGAGGACTAGGGCCGCCCGGGAGCGGAAAGCCGCAGGTCGGAGGCGGTGTCACGGCGCTCACCATGACAACTGTCACGCGGATGACGCAACGGACGGCACTGCTCTGACGGAGGGTCGGACGGAAAGACTGGAGGCACGACGCGGGCAGTGGCCCGCGGCCACCAGCCGGGGAGGAACCCACCGTGAGCCAGACCGTCAGTGCCGCCGCCGTCACCAGCACCGTCGCCTCCCCGGTCGCCGCCGTCACCGGCACCGCCGCCACCGGCGCCGCCCACGCCAAGGCCCCCAACCCGCTGGTCTCCGGGCTCCGCCCGCTCGCCCTCGACGTGGTCGCCCCGCTGGCCGGCTACTACCTGCTGCACTCGGCCCTCGGCCTGAGCGAGTTCGCCGCACTGGCCTGGAGCACGGCCTTCCCGGCCGCCCGGACCGTCCTCGGCCTGCTGTCCGAGCGCAGGCTCAACCTGTGGGCCTCCCTGATGCTGGCCGTCAACCTGGCTGGCCTGGCGCTGACCTTCGTCACCGGCGACGCCCGGATGATGATCGCCAAGGACGGCGGGCTGAGCGGCACCGTGGCGGTGGCGATCCTGGTCTCCGCGCTGATCGGCCGGCCGGTGATGACCCCGATGCTGATGCCCTTCGTCACCAAGGGCCGACGGGAGCGCGCCGCCGCCTGGCAGCGCCTGGTCGAGGGCCGGGCGGCCGGGTCGCGGGCCTTCCACCGCCACGAGCGCCTGTTCTCGGGCATCTGGGGCACCGCGCTGCTGGCCGAGTGCGCGGCCCGGGTGATCGGCGCCTTCACCCTGCCGGTGTCGACCATGGCCTGGCTGTCCACCGTCTTCCTGATCGGCTCGATCGTGGGCGGTTCGATGCTCGGTCAGATCGCGGTCGAGCCGATGGAGCGGCTGGTCGGCGCCGAGGCCGAGGCCCCGACCGCCGCCTGAGCGGGCGGCCACTCCTCCCGCCTCCTTCTCTGAACAGCCGGTTCCGAGGACTCGAACAGCGAGGAACCATCCGGATCTCCCGGGAGTCGTTCATAACGAGGGGGTAACGGGACCCCCGACGAGGAAACGGGGAGCCCCATGAACCGGACGACGCACGCGCCGAGCAGTACCGAGGACCGCATGCTCGTCTGGGACGGCTGCCTGAACGTCCGCGACCTGGGCGGACTGCCCACCGCCTCCGGCCGGCTCACCGCCCGGGGCGCGATAGTCCGGGCGGACAACCTGGACCGCCTCACCGCCGAGGGCTGGGACGCCCTCCTCGACCACGGCGTCCGTACCGTGGTCGACCTGCGCAACGCCGAGGAGTACAAGCCGCTCCTCCCGCTCCCCGACGACGTCGAGCTGATCCGCGTCCCGCTGGACGAGCTGGCCGGCCCCGCCTGGTGGGAGGCCCACGGACAGCTGGACGGCACCCCACTCGCGCTCCGCCCGTACCTGGACCACTGCCCGCACGCCGCCGCCGCGCTGGTCTCCGCGATCGCCGGCGCCCGCCCCGGCGGCGTGGTCGTGCACTGCGGCGCCGGCCGTGACCGCACCGGCCTGGCCGCCCTGCTGCTGCTCGCCCTGTCCGGGGTCGACCGGGACGCGATCGCCGGGGACTACCTGCTGAGCGGCCCCAACATCCGCCCGCTGTACGGGATGCTGGGCCTGCCGGACCCGTTCCGCCGGATCGACGCGGCGCTCGCCGAGGCCGGGACCACCGCCGAGGCCGCGCTGGCGGCGGCGCTCGACGGGTTCGACCCGGACGGCTACCTGCTCGCGGCGGGTGTCGCGCCCGAGCGGATCGCCGCCGTCCGACGGCGGCTTCTGCCGGACGCCTGAGGACGCCGGAACACCGCCCGCGAATAGCGTCAACCGATGGTTGACGATCCCCGGATCGACAACCTACGGTTGACGCATGGAGAATCCCGTTGTTCCCAACAGCACTCCGCTGCGCCTCGACGACCTGATCGCCGCGATCAAGAAGGTCCACCCCGACGCGCTCGACCAGCTCTCCGACGCGGTCATCGCCGCCGACCACCTCGGCGACCTCGCCGACCACCTCATCGGCCACTTCGTCGACCAGGCCCGCCGCTCCGGCGCGTCCTGGACCGACATCGGCCGCAGCATGGGCGTCAGCAAGCAGGCCGCCCAGAAGCGGTTCGTCCCCAAGGACCCGGGCACCCCCAACGACCTCGACCCCAGCCAGGGCTTCAGCCGGTTCACCCCCCGGGCCCGCAAGGTCGTGGTGGCCTCACAGGAGGAGGCCCGCAAGGCGGGCAACCCCGAGATCACCACGGAGCACCTGCTGCTCGGCCTGATCACCGAGCCCGAGGGCATCGGCGCGAAGGCGCTCGCCGCCCAGGGCGTCACCCCGGAGGCCCTGCGGGCGGTGGCCGGCGCCGCCCTGCCGGCCGCCGCCGACGAACTGCCCGCGCTGATCCCGTTCGACGCCGAGAGCAAGAAGGCGCTGGAACTGACCTTCCGCGAGGCGCTCAAGCTCGGGCACAACTACGTCGGCACCGAGCACATCCTGCTCGCGCTGCTGGAGCAGGAGAACGGCCAGGGCGTGCTGGCCGGGCTGAAGGTCGACAAGTCGGAGGCGGAGACCTTCGTCGCGGAGGCGATCGCCGCCGTCATCGCCGCCCGGAACACGGAGTCCGATCCTCAGCAGTGAGCCGCCGGGGCCCTGCACCGGACGGAACTCCCGCCCGGTGCAGGGCACTTCCGCCCAGAAACCGGCTCGGAACCCGGCACGGCAGTCGGATCGGCAGTCGGATCAGAAGCCGGAGACGTGGGTGGTGACGATCCGGACCCGGCCGTCGGCCGCCGCCTCCAGCGCCGCGCGCAGCCGGGCCGAACGGGCCGGGCCGAGCAGGTCCAGCGCCTCCTCGACGGCGGCCCAGCGGTAGTCGTCCAGCTCACCGGCCGGGACGGTCACGGGGGTGCCGTCCGGGACGGTGCCGAAGTCGAACATGAAGTGCTGGGCGGGGTGGTCGAGTTCGGCCGAGGCGTGGGTCCAGGAGATGGCCAGCAGGTCGCCCGCCTCCTGGACGATCCCGGTCTCCTCCTCCAGCTCCCGCACGGCGCACTCGACCGGGCCCTCGCCGAGGTCGATCGTGCCGCCCGGGAACTGCCAGTGCTCGCGGTACCCGGCCTTCACGATCAGGATCCGGCCGGACTCGTCCCGCAGCAGGCAGCCCGCCGCCGCGTAGATCCGGGGCAGGGACGCCAGCCATTCCTCACGGGACTTCAAGGGCTCAGCCGTCACGGTGCTTCTCCTGGGGCAGGGCGGTTCGGTCGTCCCACTCTGCCACCGGACACCGGACCCGAGCGGCGGATTCGCCCCCGGACCGATGAGTCGGCGGCGCCGCGACGGTCCAACCCGCATGA
Organism: Kitasatospora sp. NPDC001119; assembly: GCF_053598475.1. Lineage (NCBI taxonomy): Bacteria > Bacillati > Actinomycetota > Actinomycetes > Kitasatosporales > Streptomycetaceae > Kitasatospora > Kitasatospora sp. NPDC001119. The sequence continues at coordinate 224,012 of NZ_JBSFKI010000006.1, read as the reverse complement.
GGACCACACCGTACGACGCCGTACTGACCTGTGACCTGGGCGCGCTGACCGCCCCCGACCTCGCCCTCGTCGACGCCCTCGCCCGGCTCCGGCTGGCCGCCGCCCGGCACCGGGTGGGCGTGGTGCTGCTGAACGCGAGCGGCCCGCTGCGGGAGCTGCTCGTGTTCAGCGGGCTCGCGGCGCTGTTCCCGGGGCCGGACGGTCCACTGGCCGCCGACCCGCTGAACGGCACCCCGATCGACGACGACCCGCTGGGCGACAACCCGATGGGCGACGACCCGCTGAACGACGCGGCCCTGGTGGAGCTACTCGGCCGCCAGCCGGGGCGGGAGGCCGAAGAGCGGGAAGAGCGCCTCGGTGTCCAGGAAGTTGGTGACCCCGGTGATCCGGCCCCCTGACACCTCCAGCGTGATCAGCGACCACGGTTCGTACCCGCCCGCCGGGCTCGGCCGGTACTGGCCGAAGGCCCGGGCGCCGTTGGCCGTCACCGGGAGCAGCCGGGAACCGCGGCAGCCGTGCCCGGGGCCCAGCATCCAGTCGCGGATCTCCTCCTGCCCGCGCAGCCACATCGAGAACGGCGGCATGTTGAGCGTGACGTCCTCGTGCAGCAGCGCGGCGAGGCCGTCCATGTCGTACGCCTCGAAGGCGCGGACGTAGCGGTCCAGCAGCGCGCGGTGGTCCTCGTCCAGCGCGGGGGCCGGCCGGACCGCCGGGGCGTCGGTGGCGAGCACCGCCCGGGCGCGCTGGAGCGCGCTGTTGACCGAGGCCACCGTGACGCCGAGCAGTTCGGCCACCTCGGCGGCCTTCCAGCCGAGCACCTCGCGCAGGATCAGCACCGCCCGCTGCCGGGGCGCGAGCCGCTGGAGCACGGCGACGAAGGCCAGCTTCACCGACTCCCGCTGGGCGGCCACCTCGGCCGGATCCCCCGTCTCGGGCAGCACCCGGCCGTCCGGCGCCGGACCGATCCACGTCACCTCGGGCAGCTGGGTGCCGTGCGCGGCGGCCACCGTGACCGGGCCGGCCAGGTCCATCGGCCGGGCCCGGCCGTTGCGGCCGTTCAGCGCGTCCAGGCAGACGTTGGTGGCTATTCGGTACAGCCAGGAGCGCAGCGCGGCCCGCCCCTCGAAGCCCCGGTGCCCGCGCCAGGCGCGGACCAGGGTCTCCTGCACCGCATCCTCGGCCTCGAAGACCGAGCCGAGCATGCGGTAGCAGTAGCCGGTCAGCTCGGTGCGGTACCGCTCCAGTTGGAGCTCGACCGGCTCCTCCGTGATCACGTCGGCCATCGTGCGCCCGCCCCCGTCGTCCTGCCGTGTGCCCTGGTGAACGCGACGAACGTAGCGCACCCCACTGACAGCGGCGCTCGCGACCGGGTTCGGCCGCTCCGGACGCCCGGGAGCAGCGGGGCTCAGTGCTGCCCGTACGCCTGGCCGGAGCCGAAACCGGTGGTCACCAGCTTCCACAGGGTGGGGAACTCCTCGCCGGTGATGCCGGTCGGGTTGAGCCCGATGACCACGCTGCGGGAGAAGTCGCGGGTGGCGAAGACGCCGGTGGTGTAGCCGGGCCGGGAGCCGTTCTTGCCCCAGACCTCGGTGCCGTTCGGCAGGACGGTGCGCAGCAGGCCGGCCGTGCTGTAGCAGGCGTGCCCGGCGGTCGGGCCGATCTCGCAGTTCTTGTTGTGGTCGTTCGGCAGGTCCGGGACGGCGAACACCTCGGCCTGCTGGGCGGGCCGCAGCAGCCGGCCGCGGTAGAGCGCCTCGAAGAACCGCTCCAGGTCGGCTGCGGAGGAGATCATGCCGCCCTCGGCCCACGGGTACGGGCTCTGCTCGGTGACGTCCACCCGGGCGGTGCTGCCGTCGGCGTTCCGGACGTCCACGTAGCCGGTGGCGTGCGGGCCGCGGATGGTCAGGTCGTCGGCGGCCGGGACGTAGGTGGCGTGCAGGCCGAGCGGGCCGGTGATGCGCCGCCGCACCTGGTCGGCGTAGTCGTCTCCGGTGACCTTCTCGATCACCAGTGCGGCGACGAAGTAGTTGTTGCCGTTGTACTGCTGGGCGGCGCCGGGCTCGAAGCTCCTCGGCTGGGTGAGCATGTCCGCCACCACCTGCTGCGGGCTGTAGGAGACCGCCTTGTGCGCGGCGAACCACGCCGTGCTGCCGTCCCCGGAGGTCATCCCGCCGCCCCCGGGCAGGCCGCTGGTGTGGTTGAGCAACTGCCGTACGGTGACCGGCGGGTAGTCGGCCGGCAGCAGTCCGGGCAGGTACTGCTGGACGGTGCCGTCCAGGTCGACCCTGCCCTCGCCGGCGAGCTGGAGCAGCACCGTCGCGGTGAACACCTTGGTGACGCTGCCGATCCGGAACCGGGCGTTCGCCGGCACGTCCTCCCCCGAGGTGCCGCGCCACCGGGCGTCCTGGCCGCCGACCCGGACCAGCGCACCGGTGACGCCGGCGGGCAGCGAGTGGAGGGTCTCGGCGAGCGACTCCCGGTCCAGCGGACCGGGGCGGGCCGTGGCGGAGGCGGTGGTGTCGACGGCACTCGGAGAGGTGGCCGGGGAGGTAGTCGGGGAGGCGGCCGGGGAGGCAGCCGCGGCCAGGGCCGGGGTCGCGGCGCCGATCGTGGCGACGCCGACGGTGGCGGCGGCGAGCAGCGCGCCGGTCGCCACGAGGACGGACCAACGACCGGTACGGGCAGGGCTGTTCATGGGGAGTCTCTCCAACGGCGGCTCGCCCGGCGGGAGTCGGACCGCCCTGGTCGGCGGCCCGCCCGGCCGACGGCGGCTCGGGCACTCGGACAGGAGAGAGTCTTCGGGACGGCCTCGGGCCGCGACATCCGGGAACGGCCCCGAACCTTCCCCGAGCGCATCCCTGACCACGCGTCAGGGATCAAGGGATCGCGGGTCGGGGTCGGGCGTCGGGGGCGGGCGTCGGGGACATGCGCAGGGGGATCACGCGGCGGGGGCGGGCGGCCGCGATCCGGCCACCCGCCCCCGCACGCGTCGCGACTCAGTGGGCGGAGTGCTTCTCCGCGCCACGGTGCCGGTGCCCCTTGAGCTCGGCGTGCATCGCCGGGGCCGCGTGCGCCGTCGCGCCTGCCGCGTCCCGGCCGCCGTGCCGGAAGGCCTCGCCGACGCCGTACCCGGCGGCGGCGTAGGACATCGAGCCGGCGCTCGGCTCCGGCGCGAGCCTGGTGGGCGGGCTCGCCATGCCCCGGCGCTCCAGCAGGTCCTGGGTGCCCTGGCGGAGCTTGGCGGTGCTGCCGGGCGTTCGCTTGGTCATCGTCGGCCTCCCTTCGTCGGCCTCCGGGCCGGACGGATGCCGGCCGGAGGGGCCGCACGGGCGTTATGTCCGGATTTTATCCGGGTTGCGGGCCCGTGCCACCGCGGAGAAGCCGATCTGCCGCTACGGGGGCAGGGGTGGGCGCCGTACGCGCGGGGGCAGGTGGAGGCGCCGTCCGGGGCCGGCCGCCTCAGCCCATGACCTCGTGGACGAAGCACCAGCGCCAGTCCTCCCCCGGCTCGTACGAGCGGATCACCGGGTGGGAGGAGTTGTGGAAGTGCGCGGTCGCGTGCCGCTGCGGCGAGAAGTCGCAGCAGCCGATGTGACCGCAGTCCAGGCAGATCCGCAGGTGCACCCAGTCCCGGCGGCCCTGCGCCAGGCAGTCGGCGCAACCGTCGGCGGGCGGCCGGGGCTCGATGTCCTGAGGAGCCAGAGCGAGGTCTTCGCAGGCGCTCATGACTGAAAGGCTATGCCGCCCCGGCGCGGATCGCCCGCTCAGGGCGCTTCCGCCCCCTCGGCGGCCGCCCCGTCCGCTCCCGCACCCTCGGTCACCGCTCCCGCGCCCCCGGCCACCGCTCCCGGAGCCGTCCAACTCGCCAGCAGGGCCAGCTTCTGGGCGGTGGGCGAGTCCGCCGGGGCGGTGTAGACGACCAGCAGCTGCTCCGGCGAGCCGTTGACGCCCAGGGTCTCGTAGCCGAAGTCGAGTCCGCCGACCAGCGGGTGGTTCACCTGCTTGACCCCGTGGGTCTTCTCCCGCACCAGGTGGTCCGCCCAGAGCCGGACGAACTCCGCGCTGCGCAGCGACAGTTCGCCCACCAGGGCGGCCAGCTCCGGGTCCTCCGGGTGCAGTCCGGCGTCCCGGCGCAGGAAGGCGACGGTCTCAGCGGCGACCGCGTCCCACTGCCCGTAGTACTCCCGGGCGGACGGGTCGAGGAAGGCGTGCCGGGCCTGGTTGGGCAGGCCGTCCGGGCCGGCGTCGGAACGCGTGGAGAAACCGTTCACCGCGTCGCCCAGCGCGTTCCACGCCAGCACGTCCATCCGGCGGCCCAGCACGAAGGCCGGCACCCCGGTCATCAGGTCCAGCAGCAGCCGCGTCCCCGGCCGGACCCGCTGCCGCCCCCGCACCCGGGCGGCGAAGGCGGCCGGCGCCTTGGGCGGACGGACCAGCGAGCGCAGGTGCGCGGCCTCCACCCCGTCCAGCCGCAGCACCCGGGCCACCGCGTCCAGCACGGCGTCCGAGGCGCTGCCGCCCCGGCCCTGCTCCAGCCGGACGTAGTAGTCGACGCTGACGCCCGCGAGCTGCGCCACCTCCTCCCGGCGCAGGCCCCGCACCCGGCGGCGGCCGTGCGAGGGCAGGCCCACCTCCTCCGGCAGGATGCGAGCCCGGCGCGAGCGGAGGAAGTCCCCCAGGGTGTTCTCCATGCCGGGCAGGGTAGTCCCGGAGGGGTGTCCCGAGGGTGGCACCGGTTTTCCCAGGCTCGCCGGTCCCGGGATGGCCCGTCCCAGGTAGGCCCGTCCCAGGAAGGCGGTGCCCGGGAGGAACGCACCCCTGGGTAGCCGGTCGCGGCCCGCGCAGAGTGGTCGGCGTCAGCCCGGCCGAACCCTCTGGAGCCCCCGATGAGCCACCCGTCCCTCGCCGCCCGCACCGCCGTCGTCACCGGAGCCGCCAGCGGCATGGGCGCCGCCACCGCCCGGCTGCTCGCCGCCTCCGGCGCCCGGGTCGCCCTGCTCGCCCGCCGCACCGAGCGGCTGGACTCCCTCGCCGAGGAGATCGCCGCCGCGGGCGGGCAGGCCCTCGCCGTCACCGCCGACGTCACCGACCAGGCCTCGGTGGACGCCGCCGCGAAGGCCGTCCACGACGCCTACGGCCCGGTCGACCTGGTGGTCAACAACGCCGGGGTGATGCTGCCCAACCCGCTCGCCGACGGCCGGATCGACGAGTGGACCCGCATGGTGGACACCAACCTCACCGGCGCGCTGCGGATCGTCCGCGCCTTCGGCTCCGACCTCACCGCAGCCGCCGCCGAAGGCCGCACCGCCGACCTGGTCAACGTCTCCTCGATCGCCTCGCACGTGGTCTTCCCCGACTACGCGGTGTACGGGGCCACCAAGGCCGCGCTCACCCAGCTGTCCGCCGCCCTGCGCAGCGAGTTCGGCCCGCGCGACGTCCGGGTCAGCGCGATCGAGCCCGGACTGACCGACACCGAACTCGCCGGGCACATCGACAACCCGGTGCTGCGCGAACAGCTCGGCGGCATGTTCGACGCCATCCCGGCCCTCGCGGCCGAGGACGTCGCCGACCTCATCGCGTACACCGTCAGCCGCCCCCGGCACGTCAACCTGCGCCACCTGGTCGTCCTGCCGACCCGCCAGGCCTAAGGCCCCGTCGTACCGGCACTGCGCAATCCCCACTCCTCGCCCACGGGTGGCATGGGAGCATGCCATCCGTGGCGATCGTGACGGGGAGAACGGACGGCGACACCGGCGGGGGCGACCCGGGCGGTGCGCCCGCGCGGCGGAAACGCGGCAGCGGTGACAGCGCCCGCGACGACGAACGGACCGGCGCACCGGCCGACGGCGGCGACGAACGGACCGGGGTACCGGCCGACGGCGGCACCGGAACGGCCACCGCCCGGATACCCGAGCAGACCGGCCCCGGACCCGGCCGGTTCCGGGCCCGCCCGCTGCCCGCCACCGACCGGGTCCGGCAGCCCGTCGCCCTGATCCGGCTGATCGGCGGCCTGTTCGCCATCGCCCTCACCCTGCTGCTCGCCGACTACGCCCGCGCCACCACCGGCGGCATCGCCGCCGACGTCGCCGAGGCGGCCGCGCTGGTGCCGCGCCCGCTGGCGAGCCTGGCCGGCGGGCTCACCACTGCCGCCGTCCTGCTGCTCCCGGTGGGCCTCGCCATCCGCCGGCTGCTGGGCCCCGACCGGCGGCGCGCCGTCCAGCAGGTCTCCGACGGACTGCTCGCCGCCGTCCTCGCGTACGGCGCCACCCTCGGCCTGGACCTGTGGGCCGACGACCTCGCCCCGCTCTCGCTGCTCACCGCGCTCACCCACGCGCTGCCCGACGGCGGACTCGGGCACACCGAGCCCGTCTACGGCTACCTCGCGCCGGTCCTCGCCTTCATGACCGCCTCCGGCAGCCGGGAACGCCGCCTGCCCTGGACCGTCCTCGCCCTCTCCGGCCTCGCCGGACTGACCGGCGGGTACGCCACCCCCACCGCGCTCCTGCTCGGGGTGCTGATCGGCTGGACCGGCGCCCACGGCACCCTGTACGCGGTCGGCACCCCCGACCCCTGCCCCCGGCCCGGCGAGGTCCTGCGCGCCCTGCGCGACAGCGGCCTGCGCCCGGTCGAGGCCCAGCCGGCCGGCCCCGACCGCTACCTGGTCCGACAGGCCGACGACCGCCCCGACCTCGACGTCCAGCTCCTCGACCGGCAGGCCGTCACCGCCGCCGCCGTCCAGCGCGCCTGGCGCCGGCTGCGGCTGCGCACCGCCCCCGACCCGCGCGTCCTGCGCTCCCCCCGCACCGGGCTGGAGCACGAGGCCCTGGTCGCGTACGCGGCCCTCGCGGCCGGCGTCCGCACCCGCCGCATCGCCGCCACCGCCGGCATCGGCCAGGACACCGCCCTCATCGCGTACGAGCGGCTGGCCGGGCGCACCCTGGACGAGCTCCCCGACGAGGAGATCACCGACGAGCTGCTCACCGACGCCTGGCGGCAGCTCGCCCTGCTCCAGCGCCGCGAGATCGCCCACCGCGCGCTCGTCCCCTCCTCCCTGCTGATCGACGACTCGGGCGCGGTGCACCTGGTCGACTTCGCCGACGGCGACATCGCCGCCACCGAACTCGTCCTCCACTGCGACCTCGCCCAGCTCCTCACCACCCTCGCCCTGCGCGCCGGCGCCGCCCGCTCCGTCCGTACGGCCACCGCCGTCCTCGGCCCCGACCCCGTCGGCGCCGCGCTCCCCCTGCTCCAGCCCATCGCCCTCACCCACACCACCCGCCGCGCCCTCAAGCAGCACGCGAAGCACACCGGCGCCCGGGCCGCCGAGCCGTCGGGCGGTGCTCCCGGTGTCGACGTTGCGGCCGAGGCCGGCTCCCCCACCGGCGGCGACGGGCCCGTCGCCACCACCGCTTCCCCGGCGCCCCCGGAGGCCACCACCACCGAGCCCGCCCCCGAGCACCACACCCCCACCCCCAGCGGCCTGCTCGACGAGATCCGCGCCGAGGTCCTGCGCACCCGCCCGCGGGTGGTGGGCCGTCCGGTGCGGCTGGAGCGGCTGCGGCCGCGGACCCTGCTGGTCGTCGTGGGCGGGGTGGTGGCCGGCTGGCTGCTGATCCCGCAGCTGTTCGCGGCGGAGGACAACCCGGTCTCCGCGCTGGCGGACGCCGATCCCTGGTGGCTGCTGCTGGCGCTGGCCGCGGCGGCGGCCAGCCACGTCGCGGCGGCGATGGGCTTCGTGGGCTTCGTCCCGGAACGGCTGGACTTCCGCAACGCGGTACTGGCGCAGGTGGCCGGGTCGTTCGTGAAGCTGGTGTCGCCCGGCGGCGTCGGCGGGATCGCGCTGAACACCCGCCTGTTGCAGCGGGCCGGGATCCCGACCGCGCAGGCGCTGTCCAGCGTCGGCGTCGGGAACCTGATCGGGCTGGTGCTGCACCTGTTGCAGCTCGGCGCCTTCGTCTACCTCCTGGACTTCGTCCCGGGCAGCTCCGAGCTGGACGCGCTGCCCGCGGTGGTCGGCGGGTTGGCGGGGGCGGCGGCGCTGCTCGCGGTGGTGTCGGCGATCCCGGCGGCCCGGCGGTGGCTGGCGACGCGGCTGCGGCCGCTGACGGCCGAGGTGGTGCCGCGCCTGCTGGACCTGCTGCGCAGCCCGTCCAAACTGGCGGTGGGGGTGACCGGGCAGCTGCTGGTGTCGATCTGCCTGATCACCTGCCTGTACTGCTGTGTCCGGGCGATCGGCCGGGAGCCGTCCTTCGCCGCGGTCGCGGTGGTGTTCCTGGTGGGCAACGCGGTGGGCAGCGCGGCGCCGACCCCGGGCGGGGCCGGTGCGGTGGACGGGATGCTGCTCACGCTGCTCCAGCAGACCACGTCGATGGAGCCGGGCGGCGAGCTGGCCGCGGTGGCGCTGTTCCGCCTGCTGACGCTGATCCTGCCGGTGCTGCCGGGCTGGGCGGCCCTGGCCTGGCTGCAACGGCGCCGGGCCCTGTAGCCGCTCCGGGCCCTCTGCTCCCGCTCCGCTCCCGGGGAACCCGCTACTCCCGGTACTCCTCCTCGTCGTGCCGGACCGGCTGGGTCTGTTCCACGACGTCCGCGACGTTGGTCGCCGGGTCCGCGCCGACGGCCCGGCGTTCGGCCACCTCGTCGTACGTGTCGCCCTCGGGTGCCGGCTCGTCGGGCTCGACGGTCTCGGCGGTCTCGTCGATCAGGTATTCCTCGTGCTGTTCCTGCGGCATGGCATCCGTCCTCACTGTTCGGAGGCCTTCACGGGCATTCGGAGGCCTTCACGGGCCCGGCTGGCGTACTCGCAGTATCCGCCGCCCGGCGCCGGGACGCGACGCGCCGACGACGCTCCGGCGTTGCCGGGACTCCGGCGGACCCCCGGCCGACCGGCCTGATTGACCCACGAAACAGCATCGTGAATGACCCAGAGGACGGGTGCATTCCGCTCCTAGGGTCGTAGCCATGACGACGAACGAGAGCACCCGGGCCACCGAAGCCACCCGGACCACCCGGACCGCCCGGACCACCCGGACCACCGAGGCCCTCGCGGGCACCGCCCGCCTCGACTACGCCCGCACCGCCCCCAAGGTGTTCCGCGCGATGATCGCCCTGGACGCCGCCGCCCGCGAGGGCCTCGACCCGGCCCTGGTCGAGCTCGTCCAGATGCGCACCTCCCAGCTGAACGGCTGCGCGTACTGCCTGGACATGCACGCCAAGGACGCCCGCAAGGCCGGCGAGACCGACGAGCGGATCTACCTGCTGCCGGTCTGGCCGGACGCCCCCGCCGGGGTGTACACCGAGCGCGAGCGGGCCGCCCTGGCCCTGGCCGAGGAGGTCGCCCGGATCGACGGCGGCGTCTCGGACGCGGTGTACGCCCGGGCCGCCGCACACTTCACGGAGGCCGAGCTGGCGCAGCTGATATCGGTCTGCTTCACCATCAACGCCTGGAACCGCATCAACGTGGCCACCCGCAAGACCCCCGGCGCCGCCTGACCGCGCCCACCGTCCGCGCCGCACGGCCGTCCGCACCGTCGTCCGCACCATCGTTCCCGAGCCGCGTCCCGGGCGGCGGCCGGAACGCCGTCCGGGCCACCGGGGGTACGATCGGTGCCGTACAAAGGGCTAACCCACACCCACCCGGTGGCCCCGAGGCCCATACGAACGACGGGGAAATCATGTCCGGCTCGCACTACTTCACCGGTGCACCCGAGGTCGCCAGCGACCGCCGGCCGATCACGGTCTCCCTGCCGGACCTCACCCTGGAACTGACCACCGACACCGGGGTGTTCTCCCGCACCCGGCTCGACCCGTGCACCCGGATCCTGCTGGAGCACGCCCCGCAGCCGCGGGTGCGCGGCCCGATCCTGGACATCGGCTGCGGCTACGGTCCGATCGCGCTGACCTGGGCGAGCCGCCGCAAGCGCCTCCCGGTCTGGGCGGTGGACGTCAACGAGCGCGCCCTGGAGCTGGTCCGGCTGAACGCCGAGGCGCTGGGGCTCGGCAACGTCCAGGCCTCCCTGCCCGACGACGTCCCCGAGGACGTCCGCTTCGCCACCATCTACTCCAACCCTCCGATCCGGATCGGCAAGGCCGCGCTGCGCCGCCTGCTCACGCACTGGCTCGACCGGCTGACCCCGGACGGCTCGGCGTTCCTGGTGGTGCAGAAGCACCTGGGCTCGGACTCGCTCCAGAAGTGGCTGAACGAGCAGGGCTACCCGACCAGTCGGGTCACGTCGGTCAACGGGTGCCGGATTCTGGAAGCGCGGCCCCGCCCCGAGGTGGGCGAGGGCTCCGAGAGTGGACGAGGTACGACGACGTGAAGCAGCTGCGCGGGACCGAACTGAAGCGTCTGCACCGCTCGTGGCGGCGCAGCAACGAGTTCCGGCTCGCGATGATCCTGGAGAACCTCCAGTCGCCGTTCAACGTCGGCTCGGTGGTCCGCACCGGCGCGGCGATGGGCGCCGAGAAGCTGTACCTGGTCGGGGACACCCCGTCGGTGCGCTCCTCCGGCGCGCAGAAGGCCGCGATGGGCACCGACAAGTACCTGAAGGTGGAGCACTTCCCGACCATCGCCGAGGCGGTCGCGGCGGCCAAGGCGGACGGCTTCAAGGTCGTCGGCCTGGAGCTGGCGGACGAGGCGGTGCCGATGTTCGCCGCCGAGCTGACCCCGGCGGTGGCCTTCATGCTCGGGCACGAGGACCGCGGGATCACCCCCGAGGCACTGGCGCTCTGCGACCAGGTCGTGTTCGTGCCGCAGCTGGGCCGGGTCGGCTCGCTGAACGTCTCGGCGGCCGCGACGGTGGCCTGCTACGAGGCGCGCCGGCAGGGCTACGCGATCAGCGGCACCCCGGACGGCGACCTCACGGGTGACCTCGCGGGCGACCTCGGCGACGACGAGTAGTAGACGGCGCGCAGGAGACGGCGCGCAGGAGACGGCGAGAAGGAGACGACGGGCAGACGGGCGACACCCCTGGGTGTGCCCCGAAGCCCGAGGACAGCCCGGACCGTCCGCCGACGGCCCGGGCGCCCGTCTCCGGTCAGCCCTTGACGTTCCGTCGGGCGGCGCCGACCAGGAACACCACCGCGAGCATGGCCGCGGACAGCGCCCCGACCAGCAGCGGCCCCGGACCGCCCGGGCTGCCGTTCACGCGCACGGCCCCCATGAAGTCGACGGCGGCGACGTTGTTGACGAGGACCCACCAGAGCGGCAGGTAGACCACCTGGAAGAGCCGGTGGCTCCGGCTCACCACCCCGAGCGCCATGGCCAGCGAGGGGACGAACAGCGCGCCTCCGAGCCAACTGGCCGTCCCCGCACCGTCGCCCGCCGCCAGCATGCGTATCAGCGGGGCGGCACCCGTCACCGCGGTGAGCACCAGCCCGGACGCCCATTCGGCGAGCAGCCTGCGCCGGGCCGACGGGTAGGCCCCGAGCAGCACCTCCAGACCGTTCTCGACCTGCTGACTGCCGAGCCGGGACCAGATCAGGACCGGCCACAGCCACGCCAGGGGCAGGAGCAGGCCGGTGACGGCGTCCATCGGCAGCACGAACCCGGCCACCGTCAGCCCGGCGGCGACCAGCCACCACCAGCGGGAGACGCCCTGCACCAGGATCCGGGCCTCCCCCGCCAGCAGCCGCCCGAACGCCCCGGCCCGCCGCGCTTCGGCCTGCGGCAGGGCGGTCCGCTGCGGTTCGGTCCACTGCGGTTCGGTCCGTAGCCGGGTGTCCGGTACGGTCGGCCAGCGCGCCCCCGCCGTCTCCGTCCCCTCGGCCCCGGACGACTCCCCGGCCACCACCTCCGCGACGGCCCCGGCCCCGGCCCCGGCCCCGGCGGCAGCCGCGCCCCCGGTCGCACCGCCGGAGGCACGCGCCGGATCGAACCTGCCGAACCACAGGGCCGGCAGCAGCGCCAGGCCGATCGCCAGCAGCACCAGGGCCAGCCGCCCGAGGACGAACCCGGCGGACGGGTCGAAGCCGTCCCAGAGGAAGGTGCCCAGCGGCTTGTCGACCTTGGTCAGCCCGAGGCTGAACCCGCCGTCGCCGACCGACTCGTGCCGGGCCTCCAGCGCCGCGCCCATCGACCGCGCGACCTGGTGCACGCCGAGGCCGTCCAGCGGCGCGGAGGCCGACTGCCCGCCGAGCGCGAGCACCATGGCCAGCACGAACCAGACGACGTTCCCGAAGCCGCCCCGCAGCAGCGGCACCGTCTCGAACAGCAGCGCCGCCGCCGCGGTGAGCGCCATCAGGGGCAGCGCGAGCAGCAGGAACGGCACCACCAGGGCTATCGGGTCGACCGCGCGGTCCTCGCCGCGGGCGAGCTGCATCAGCAGCGCGGTGACGGCCAGCACGCCGACCATGGAGGCGAGCACCAGCAGGTTGCTCAGGAACTTGGCCAGGAGGTAGCGGGAGTTGCGCAGCGGGGTGGCGGCGAGGACCTGGCCGACCCCGCTCGCCTCGTCCCGCGCGATGCCGCTGCGCACCACGTAGAAGCCGCCGAAGGTGAGCCAGAGCGCACCGGCCAGGGCCGTGACCGCGCCGACGTAGGCGCTGTTGTAGATGCCCCGGTGGCCGCCCACGTCCATGACCGTCCAGTGGCCGCCGGCGTCCGGTACGGCCAGGTAGCCGAGCCCGACCGCGGCGAGCAGCGTCACCGCGTACACCGGTCGGCGCACCCGGTCCCGGAAGTCGCCGACCGCCAGCTTGGCCAACGCCGACCCGAGCCCCGACCCCGACCCCGACCCCGACCCCGAAGCCGACCCGACCGCCGGACCCGTCACCGTCCCCGTCGCGCTCATCGCCGCACCGCCCGCTGCTCGGTCCGGGCCGAGCCGCCCGGCCGATGGATGACGCCCAGGTAGGCGTCCTCCAGATCCGGCACGACCCGGACCGCGTCGGGCCGCGGCGGCTCGGCGGCGAGCAGCCGCACCCGCACGCCGTTCCCCGTCCGCACCATCCGGCTGACCACGTGGCGGGCCTGGACCTCCAGGAGGTCCGCCGGTGCGACCACCGCCTCCCAGACCTGCCCGTCGATCTCCCGGAGCAGCTCGTCGGGCGCGCCCCGGCGCAGCAGCCGGCCGTTCGCGACCACGGCGATGTCGGAGGCCACCGACTCGACGTCGGAGACGATGTGGGTCGAGAGCATCACGACCCGCTCCGCCGCGAGTTCGCTGAGCAGGTTGCGGAAGCGCACCCGCTCCTCCGGGTCCAGGCCGGCGGTCGGCTCGTCGACCACGATCACCCTGGGGTCGGCCAGCAGGGCCTGCGCGATGCCGACCCGGCGGAGCATGCCGCCCGAGTAGGTGCCGAGCGGGCGCCTGACCGCCTCGGTCAGGTTGACCAGCTGGATCAGCTCGTCGATCCGGGCCCGGGCGGAACGGGCTCCGATCCCCTTGGCGGCCGCCAGGTAGGACAGGAACTCCCGCGAGGTCAGGTTCGGGTAGACCCCGAAGTCCTTTGGCAGGTATCCGAGTTCCCGGCGCAACCGGTCCGGCTCGGCCACCACGTCGGCGCCCTGGTACCGGACCTGCCCGCCCGTGGGCCGGGTGACCGTCGCCACGATGCGCATCAGCGACGACTTCCCGGCGCCGTTCGGCCCCAACAGCCCGACCATTCCCGGCCCGAGGCGCATCGTGACGCCGTCGACGGCCCGCTTGCCGCCCTTGTAGACCTTGATGACATCAACCAGTTCGAGCATGTTCCCCGTCCCTCCGCCAGGAGTCATCGCCTTCACCCCTTGAGCTCCGTCTCGCGCCCGTCCCGCAGGACCGCCACGCCCTTGGGCACCTCGACCCGGTACTTCGTGTCGCAGTTGGCGATCCCCGAGCACCCCGCCCGGAGGTCGAGGACCCCGTCCTTCAGCTCCCAGGAGGCCTTGGCGCTGCCGACCTTGCCGCTGGTCTCGAACCAGCGGGTGACCTTGACGTCCTTCCGGTCGACCGCGACGAGGTCGGCGGGGGCACCGTGCGACACGACGTTCAGCCTTTGGGCGGCGAACTCGAAGGTCCTGTCCTCGGGCGCGGCGTCCATCGCGTCGGCGCAGCCGGCGAGCGACAGCAGCGCGGCCACCACGAGAACGACCGGCCCGTATCCGGTTCTCGTACGTCGGTCCACGTCGTCCTCTTTGCGGTCGGGGTCGGATGCGCCGCTCCGGGCGCGTTTCCTGGGGCACATGAGCACGCTCGTAAGCCTGGCCGGTCCGCGGGCTTCTGCCATCTGCCGTTCGGCAGATATCCCGTATGACCAAAGGGGGAGTTTCTCCCACCGACAAGGCCTCCCCGCAGTCGTCAGAATGGCCTCACGGGCCGGCGCGACCGGGCCGCACAACGGCACCACCGGGAGGGGATCGCGTCCGTGAACAGCACGATGCACAACGGGGAAGGCCCGGCGCCGAGCGAGGAGGGCACCACACCGAACAGGGCCACGGGCTTCTCGGTGTCCACCGGACTCACCGCCCTCCGGCGGTCCCTGACCCTCAGTCGGCTCTCCGCCCTCGCCCTCGTCCACTCCCTCGGCGTCACGTGCGCGATCTCCCTCGTCGGGCCGGGCCTCGGCCTGGTCCCCCGCGCCATGGCCGGGGTGCGCGACCTGGCCGACCGTCAGCGCGCCCTGGCCGCCGAGTGGTCCGACGTCCGGTTCCCCGGACCGCCCGGCCCGCTGCCGCCGGTGCCCGAGTGGGCCTCCGGCATCCTCGCCCGCTACCGCTGGATCACCCGCGACCCGCAGACCCGTCGGGAGTTCTGCTGGGTCTTCGCCGAGCCGTTCGTCGGCAGCCTGCTCGCCTTCCTGCCGGTCGCCGTCCTGCTCAACGGCCTCTGGGGCGTCTTCCTGGCCTTCTTCGGCGTCCAGCTGTCCACCGAGTGGGACGGCCTCTGGTACCAGTTCATCCCGATCGAGGGCACCGCCACCGCCGTCCTCGCCGGCGTCCTCGGACTGCTCCAATTCCCGCTCGCACTCTGGCTCGCGCCCCGCACGGTCCGCCGGCACGCCCGCCACATCCGCTCGATGCTCGCCCCGGGCGAGCAGGAGCTGCTGGCCGGCCGGATCGCCCACCTGACCGCCACCCGCAGCACCGCCGTCGACACCCGGATGGCCGAGATCCGCCGGATCGAGCGCGACCTGCACGACGGCGCCCAGGCCCGACTGGTCGCGATGGGCATGACCCTGGACGCCGCCGAACACCTCCTGGAGACCGACCCGAAGGCCGTCCGCGCCCTGCTGGTCGAGGCCCGCCAGTCCTCCGCGAAGGCCCTGGAGGAGCTCCGCGACCTGGTCCGCGGCATCCACCCGCCGGTCCTCGCCGACCGCGGACTCACCGACGCGGTACGGGCGTTGGCCATGGTCTGCCCGGTCCCCACCGAGGTCTCGGCGGACCTCCCCGGCCGCCCCGAGATGCCCGTCGAGTCCGCCGCCTACTTCGCCGTCTCGGAGCTCCTCACCAACGTCGTCAAGCACTCCGACGCCGGCCGCGCCGGAATCGAACTCCGCTACGATCGCGGCGTACTGCGCATCACCGTCTCCGACAACGGGCGGGGCGGCGCGGACGCCCGCCGCGGCACCGGCCTGCGCGGCGTCGAACGGCGGCTCGCCACCTTCGACGGGGTCGTCGCCGTCAGCAGTCCCCCCGACGGTCCGACCACGGTGACCCTGGAGCTTCCGTGCGCATTGTCCTCGCCGAAGACCACTTCCTCCTCCGGGACGGCCTGATCCGCCTCCTCCAGGCCCACGGCCACGAGGTGGTGGCCGCCGTGGACAACGGCCCCGACCTCCTCCGGGCCCTCACCGAGCAGCGGCCGGACGTCTCGATCGTCGACGTCCGGCTGCCGCCGACCTTCACCGACGAGGGCCTGCGCGCCGCCCTCACTGCCCGCCGCACCACCCCCGACCTCCCCGTCCTGCTCCTCTCCCAGTACGTCGAACCCCTCTACGCCCGCGAACTCCTCGCCACCGGCGGCCACGCCGTCGGCTACCTGCTCAAGGACCGCGTCACCAACGGCACCCAGTTCCTCGACGCCATCCACCGCGTCGCCGCCGGCGGCACCGCCATGGACCCCCAGGTCGTCACCCAACTCCTGGTCCGCAAGGACCGCGACACCGCCCTCTCCACCCTCACTCCCCGCGAACGCGAAGTCCTCGAATCCCTCGCCCAGGGCCGCTCCAACACCGGCATCGCCCAATCCCTCTTCATCACCGAGAAGGCCGTCGCCAAGCACATCACCAACATCTTCACCAAGCTCGGCCTCCACCCCACCGACACCGCCAACCGCCGCATCCTGGCCGTCCTCACCTACCTCGACCAGTAACCCCCGCCCCCGGGGGCACGCAAAAAGGCCCAGGTCAGAAATCTCTGACCTGGGCCTTCACAGAGCCGCCTGCGGGATTCGAACCCGCGACCTACGCATTACGAGACCATGAGGGTTCATGTTGCGTGGTGTCGCCCCGTGCCGTCTCGTGACGTTTTGCCTGATCAAAGCATGTGCGGCAGGTTGACCCCTGCTGCCCCATGTTGCACCGTCCAAAGGCGTCCGTCCACCGGCTGTCCACCGGGGGTCCCCCCGTGGGGCTGGACGGGGCGATTTGCAGGGTTGTTCCTTCCCTACAAGCACCCCGAACCCCTGAGCGACCAAGCTTCTCAGCTACACGGCACAGTCTCGAAGGGCCAGGCTGAGACCTCAACCGTGAGGCGGCTCCCGTCTTCCCCCGCCATGATCAAGGCCACCACCGGCAGGGTCGCTGCAAGGTTCACTCCGTTGGCCTCCGCCTGCTGCTTCGCCTCAGCCCGCGCCTGTTCCATCGCCGGCACCCAGGACTCCGGCACCGCCACTGGTTGCGCCAGCAGAAGGACCTGGCCCCCATTCGCGAGCGGAATCCGGCCGACCTCGGTCAGCGCCGTGTCCCACTTCACAGGCGGAGCCGACGCTTCCCCGAGCAGCACCATGACGGCGACACCGTGGCCGGGCCCGGCAGCCGGGAGCAACGTGATCTTCTTCGTCTCGGCTGGGTAGGTCTGGAGTTCCGACTCAGGCATGACGATCGTGTACCCGAGTGTCCAGCCCGGCGCCATGGGCTCGCCCGAGGGTTCAAACTTGTCGAAGGCTCGGTCCTCGCCAGCCGCAAGGACCCCGGACGCAGCCGCGTCGCTCAGGAAGGCATGCCGCCACTTGCCTGATTCGTGGAGGCTCACCTTGATCCGTCCCGCGATGGGGCGGGCGGCGATGTACACGTCCGAGCTTCCGGAGTTGGCGAAGACCGTCCATGAGGACGACCTGCGCCCGTCTGCGGCCACGGTCTGGAACCGAAGCTGTCCACCTGTCTTCGTCGCCACCTGCGATGCCAACTCGCCATCTCCTCAGCTGTTTGCACCAGCCACCGCAGTCACGAGGGCTTCGAGCGGCTAACGCGCGGAGCCGGCTTCCAGTGCCCTGAACTGTCACGCCTCGGCCGGGCGGCCCACCTTTGACGCATCAGATCCGGAATACGGGAGTGCTGTTTTCGATTGGCTCCTTCGTACGATCGTGCGAAGGGGGCTGGGTGAGCGATCTCAAGGTGTTCCGGCTCGGGGCGGACGGCCGGGACGTGGAGCTGCGCAGCTCGACGGTGGCGCTGGAGGTGCAGTTGCAGCGCCGGGTGGAGGCGAGCATGGAGGCGATGCTCGGCATCCGGTTCCTGGCGTCGGAGTACCCGACCGGTCCGTGGCATCGGGGTCGGGTGGACTCGCTGGGCCTGGACGAGAACGGCGTGCCGGTCGTGATCGAGTTCAAGAAGGGCAACGACAGCGGGGTCGTGTCGCAGGCGGTCTCGTACCTCACGTGGGTGAAGAGCAGCCGCCACGAGTTCGAGGCGCTCGTCCGGGAGAAGCTGGGGTCGGAGGCGGCCGAGTCCGTCGACTGGCGTTCGCCCCGGGCGTTGTGCATCGCGGCCGGGTTCTCGCACCATGACCGGGTTGCCGTTGGTGACCTGGGTCGGCAGTGGCCGATCGAGCTGGTCCGTTACCGGGTCTTCGACGGCGGGCTGCTGAGCCTGCAGCGGGTCGAGCCGGTCTCCGCCGCCGTCAGCCTCGCAGCCTCGCGCAGATCGACCACGCCTTCGGTGCCGGCGGCTGCCGCCGAGGCTGCCGAGCTGCCGGTCGTCGGCGACGTACCGGAGTGTCTCCGGGATCTGTACGGCGAGCTGGACGAGGTGCTCACCGCGTCGGGCGAGGTGGAGACCGTCGTTCTCAAGCACTACATCGCTTACCGGCGGCTGCAGAACGTGGCGAGCGTGATCTTCCGGCCTTCGGTTTCGCGCCGGGTGATCCTGGTGTACCTGCGGCTGGACCCGGACACGGTGGAGCTGGAGGAGGGCTTCACGCGCGACATGCGCGGGATCGGGCACCTGGGCACCGGGGACCTGGAGGTGCGGATCGCCTCGGCGGCCGACCTCAAGAAGGCGGGACCGCTGATCGAGCGGGCGGTTCAGGCGGCCTGACGGAACGGCGAGGGCGGCTGGAGCTTCATGCTCCGGCCGCCCTTCTGTGTCTGCAGGTCGGTCGGTGCCGGCCGTTCGGCGGTCTCACGATCACGCCTCCGGTCCGGCGAGGACGAAGTCGTCCTGCGTCAGTTCGGCGCGCAGGCGCTGTTCGGCGACGTCGGCGTAGTGCGGCGAGAGTTCGGCACCGACGAATCGCCGGCCTTCGCGTAGGGCGGCGACGCCGGTCGAGCCGCTGCCGGTGAACGGGTCGAGGACCACGCCGTTCTCGGGGCAGATCTGGACGAGCTGCTGCATGATCTCCAGCGGCTTCTGGGTGATGTGGACCCGGTCCTTGCGGGGCTGGCTCGCGATGAAGTGGCCGGGCAGGTAGAGGTCCCGGCTGTTGTCGAGGTTGCCCTTGACGCCCCAGATGATGAACTCCGCGCTCTGCTTGAAGCCGCCCTTACGCGGACGGCTGGCGGGCTTGATCCAGGGGATGGTGCCCTGCCACGTCCACCCGGCCATCTGCAGCGCGTCGCTGGTGGTGGGCTCCTGTCGCCAGTCGGAGAAGACCATCGCCACCGAGTGCTCGGTGCTCGCCCGGTACGCCTCGGTCAGCAGCTCGGTGAGCCAGGACCGGTAGGAGCGCTGGTCGCGGTTCTCGCCGGGGAACGTCTTCAGGTCGTGGGCGCTGTTGCTGGTCACGTACTTGGCGCGGGCGTCACGGCTGGTTCGCTCGGAACTGGTCCGGCCGCCCGAGTTGTACGGCGGGTCGGTGATCACCGCGTTGACGCTCTCGTCGGGCAGGGACTTCAGGACGGTGAGAGCGTCGCCTCGGTGCAGCTTGTAGCTCATGGGTTCTTCCTTCAGGGCGTGGTTGGGCCCGCTCCGGGCGGCGCCCGGCGGCAGCCGCCGGGAGCGGGGATGTCGAGGAAGGTAGCGGCGATCGGCGGCCGGACCTAACGAGCGGCGACGCAGGTGGGGGCCTGGTCGGGGGTCGTTTGGTGCGGCCGACTTTCGCGTCTACTGTCTCGCCATGCCAACCGGGCAGCAGGCCGAACGGGCCTGGTCCCGGGGCGTGTTGCCCTGTGCTGCCCTGTGTTGCTCTGTCTCGCGGAGTAACGCCGGGGCGGCACCTTCCTTCCCCCGATTCCGAGGAGCGCCTTCGTGTTCCGGCTGAGATTACGAGCGCGGCTGGCTGCCGCGCGTGACCCGAGACCGGCGTCCGGGAGCTACCAACTCCCCTGACCCGGGCCCGCCCTGAGCGAGGGCGGTTTCACAACCGGCGCGGTGCCGGTGACTTCTTCGCACGAGAGTCCGGCACCGCGCCCTCCTACGAATCCCGCAAGGAGCCGCTGCGATGCAGCATGCCCTGGCACACCCGTGCCCTCATCGTCCCCCGCCAACTGCCCTGTACCGCTTCGGCGATCGGCGGCGGCCGTGAAGAAGACCGCTGGCACACTCCTCGGCGTCCTCGCCTTCGGCCCGCTGATGCTGGCCCTGCCGGTGGTGATCGTCGGCGCGGGCAACGCGTCGGCGTCCGCCTGTCCGACCGGCGGCGGTACACAGGCTGTGGACAGTTCCGCCGTCGCGGCTCAGGTGGAGTCGATACTCAAGGGCTCGAGCCCGCTGTCGGCGCCGAACGTGGCCGGCCTGGACAAGCCGGACGAGCAGATCCCGAACGCCAAGACGATCCAGGCCACCGGTGTGGCGATGCACATCCCCGTCCGCGGGCAGATCGTCGCCCTGGCAACAGCCCTCCAGGAGAGCGGACTTCGGAACATCAACTACGGGGACCGCGATTCGCTGGGCCTGTTCCAGCAGCGGCCCTCGCAGGGCTGGGGCACACCGGCGCAGATCATGCAGCCGGTGTACGCCTCGACGAAGTTCTACGAGGCGCTCAACCAGGTCAGCGGTTGGCAGTCGATGACCGTCACCCAGGCCGCCCAGGCGGTGCAGCGCTCGGGCTATCCGGACGCCTACGCCAAGTGGGAGCCCCTGGCGACCGCCCTGCAGAAGGCGATCGAGCCGCTGCTCTCCCCCACCGGCACCGCCCCGCCGCCCGGGGGGAGCCCGACACTGGCGCCGACTCCTTCGGGCACGGCCACCGCGAGCCCCTCGCCGAGCACCGGCGGCTGCGGAACCTCGACGGGCGGCGACGGCACCAACTTCGGGACCATCCCGGCGGGCTCGCTCCCGGCCGGGTACACGATTCCGACCGACGCCCCCCAGCAGGTCCAGACGGCAATCAGGTGGGCGCTCGGCCAACTGGGCACCCCGTACCAGTGGGGCGGGACGTGCGAGAACTCGCACGGGCCGGACCCCATGGGCCGATGCGACTGCTCCTCGCTGATGCAGATGGCCTACAAGGCCGCCGGCGTCTCCCTGGAGCGGACCACCTACGACCAGGTCAAGCAGGGCACGGCCGTCTCGGCGGACGCCCTCAAGCCCGGTGACCTGCTCTTCACCCGGGGCACCGCCGCCGTGCCGGAACACGTCGGGATGTTCATCGGCTCGGGGCTCGTCGTGCAGGCCCCGCACACGGGTGACGTGGTCAAGATCTCGACGCTCGCCGAATGGCGACCGGAGATCCTCGCGGCCCGCCGCGTCGTCTGACCGGCACTTCTCCCCCTCCCTCTCCTCCCCTCCCGGGCTGCCTTCGCATGCCCATATTCGAACTGGAGTTCCCATGTTTCTCGCGGACGCAGCCACGCAGCTCGCCTTCGACCCCGGCATCACCCCGAACGAGGGCGGCCTGCCCGGCCTTTCGGTGCTCAAGCAGGTGATGGGCTCGCTCAACCTCTTCGGCATCATCGCGATCGTCGGGGCGCTCGCTGTCAGCGCCGGCGTCTGGGCCTGGGGTCACCACTCCGGCGGCCACCAGGCCGAGGCCAACGGCAAGAAGGGCGTACTGGTCAGCGCGGGCGCCGCTCTGTTGATCGGTGCGGCGAACGGAATCGTGGCCTTCTTCTCGGGCCTTGGCGGCCAGGTCCACTGATGCAGAATCGTTCCTTCACTCGTGAAGGCGTGTCCGGCGGCGCATCGCGCGTGCGCCGCCGGGCGCTGCTCGGCCTCGTGGTCCTGGTGGCCCTCGTCGTCCTGGCCGGCGCGCTCGCCTTCTTCACCCGCGGCACCCGCCCCGCACCCAACCCTGTCTCCCCGGTGGCCAGTTCGCCCTCATCCGCCAGCGCTTCACCGTCGGCATCGCCTACGGGTGGTGCCGGGTCGGTTCCGGCGCCGCCATCGACGCACGATCCGATCGCCTACGCGAAGGCTGCGGCGGTGGCGCTGTGGTCGTACGACACCCGCTCGTACTCGCAGCCGGAGCTGGTGGCCGGCCTCCACCGGTGGCTGACGGCCGAGGGGAATTACGCGGACGCCAGCTCGGTGGACCGCCTGGTGCCCTCGCCGCTGCTGTGGGGACGGATGGCCGACTCCGGCCAGCTCGCCACCGCGACCGCGGACGAGGCGCACTTCCCGGACACGTTCACCAGGGCGCTGCAGGCCGATCCGGGGGCGATCAAGCAGGCGTACATCTACGCCGTCACCGTCACCGGCAAGCAGTCGATCTCCTGGAACGGTGCCCCGCAGGGCGGGGCCGAGGACCGCTCGTCCACCCTCGCCGTCCAGTGCCGCCCCGACCGTCCCTGCTCTCTGGTCGGCGTGCTGCCGACCGTCTCGCCCTAACCCCAGGAAGGAGGTTCCCCCATGGGTGTCTGCGACGTCCCCATGATCAGCCAGGTCTGCGACGCGGTCGACGCGATCAACTTCGTCTCCGATCCGGGCAAGAGCATCACTGACGGCATCGGTGCGTGGATCACCAAGTCGATGACGGAGCTGGCGACCAGCGCCGTCAACCTCGCCTCGAAGGCGGTCAACCAGACCACCGGCATCGACCTCAACGCCGGTTGGTTCCGGCAGAACTACGAGCTGATCCTGCCGATCGGCCTGATCCTCACGGTCGGCACGTTCTGCGCGCAGCTGATCCTCGCCGCCTGGCGCCGCGACGACCGGGCGCTGGCCCGCGCGGCCTGGGGCACCATGACCGGCGTCCTGTTCTCCTTCTGCGCGATCTCCTTCACCTCGGTTGCGGTGACGGTCGTCGACGCGCTGTCCGACAGCCTGTTCAAGGCCGCCGGAACCACGTTGGAGGACGCGATCCGGCGGATCATCAAGGTCTCCGAACTCGGCGCCATGTACGGGCTCGGCTGGACGATCCCATCCCTGGTGGCCATCGGGTGCGCGATCGGCGCGTTCCTCTACTGGGGCACGATGGTCGCCCGCAAGGTCGGCATCCTGGTCCTGGTCGTCCTCGCGAGCTTCGCCGGTGCCGGCGGAGGCTGGGAGGTCGCGCAGCGCTGGCGGCGCGGCTGGATCGAGGCCACCGCCACCCTGGTGGCGTCGAAGCTCCTGATGACCATCGTGTTCATCACCGGCATCTCCGCGATCGGCAACTCGAACGCCAAGGACGGGATGAGCGCCCTCTCCGACGCCATGGCCGGTGTCGTGATCATGGTGCTCGTGCTGCTGTGCCCGTACGCCTGCTACAAGTTCATCCACTGGGCGACCGATGGCTCGGGCCACGACGACATGCACCGCACCGGCGTCGCCGGTGTCGCGGTGGCGGCCGGGGCGGCGAAGACCGCCGCCGGCCTCGCGATGCAGATGGGCACCGGTGTCCCGGCCCCGCAGGGCCCCGGCAAGGTCCCCGGGATGGACGGCGGCGGTGCCTCCTCCGGCATCGACCCGACCGGGCGTATCAGCAAGGAAGGCATCGACGCCGGCCCCGCGCAGCAGCCGACGAAGTTTCGCTTCGGCGAGGACCCGGCCGCAGCCGGCGACCGCGGGCGCGCCCTGGTCACCCGGCCCGGCATCCCGGCCCTGATCAGCCGGGCCGCACCCGGCTCAGGTGGTGGGCAGCCGTCGTCCGGCGGCGGCCAGGACGGAGCCGCAGCCCAGCCTGCCACTCCGGCTGCTCCGGAGCTGTCGACGACCCCGGCTGCACCCGCGCCCTCGGCGCCGAGTCCGGCCCCCTCGGTCCCGGCACCGCCCGCACCGGCAGCCTCCGGACCGCCCCCGGCCGGAGCACCGGCCCGGTTCGTCTTCCCGAACCGGCCCACCCCGCCCGGTTCCTGACCGGCACCCCACACCCGGGGTGGGCGGCAGCCCGCCGCCCACCCCGGGCCCCGCCTCCGAGCCCCCGGAAGGAGCCCTGCGATGACGTCCAGAAGAGCACCGCGTCCCCGCCCGCCGCCCGCATGCTCACTCCCTCTGGAATCCCGATGTCCTCTTCGACGCCCGACGCCACCCCTGCGTCCGTCAAGTTCCCCCACCGCTCCAAGCGCGGCATCCTGCTCGGCCTGAGCGCGCCGCAGCTGATCGCCTGCGCCACCACCGGCCTGCTGCTGCTTGCCGTGCTCACCACCCGGGGCGTCACCGGCGCCCTGCAGCTCATACCCCTGTGGGCCGCTGTCGCCGCCCTGGTGTTCATCCGCTACCGGGGCCGCACCCTCGCCGACTGGGCACCGATCGCCGCCCGCTACGGCCTGCGGCGGCTGCGCGGACAGCTGGTCTGGCTCGTCCGCCCCTCGTCTCGCCCGGTGCGCGAGGGTCTGCTCCACCTGCCCGGAAGCGCGGCCAGCCTGCGCGTGGTCACCGCCCCGGACCGCCGCTACGGCGCCGTCCACGACCCGCACGCCGGCACCCTCACCGCGATCGTCAAGGTCAGCAGCCGCGCCTACGCTCTCCTCGACCCCGGCACCCAGAGCGCCAACGTCAACGGCTGGGGGCGTGCTCTCGCGGCGCTCGCCCGCACCGGCCAGGTCGCCCGTATCCAGGTGGTGGAGCGGACCGTCCCGGACACCGGCGACGCGCTTCGCCGTTACTGGGAGGAGCACGGCCACCCCGACGCGCCGCTCGCGGGCGAGCTGTACGGGGAGCTGATCCGGGGCGCCGGTCCGGCGGCCGTCCCTCACGAGGCGTACGTCGCCGTGGCCATGGACTTCAAGGCGGCGCGACGGCTGATCAACCAGGCCGGTGGCGGCCTGACCGGCGGCTTCGCGGTCCTGGCCCAGCTCACCTCCGCGTTCGAGCAGTCCGCCCGCACCGCCGGCCTCAACCCGACCGGCTGGCTCAACGCCGAAGAGATCGCCGCCGTCGCCCGTACCGCCTACGACCCGAAGTCCCGTGCCGCGCTGGACCGCTGGTCCGAGGACGGGCGCCCGGCCGCCGACCCCGCCGCCGCCGGCCCGGTGGTCGTGGTGGAGAAGGCCGACCACATCTCGACCGACTCCGCCCACCACACCACCTACTGGGTGGAGAACTGGCCCAGGACGCAGGTCAACCCCGGCTTCCTGCACCAGCTCATGTTCGCCTCCGGTGTTCGCCGCACCGTCTCCTTGGCCTACGAGCCGAAGGACCTGGACTCGGCAATGCGCGATGTCCGCCGCAAGAAGGCGTCGGTGATCGCGGACTCGGCCGAGCGTGCCCGCAAGGGCCAGGTGGCCAGCGAGGCCGACTCGGTGGAGTACCAGGACATCCAGGATCGCGAGCGGCAGCTGATCGCCGGCCATGCCGACGTGGCCCTCACCGGGCTGCTGACCGTCTCCGCCGATACGGAGGACGAACTGCGCTCCGCCTGCGCCGTGGTGGAGACCGCGGCCGTGGGCGCCCAGCTCGATCTTCGCCCGCTCACCTGGCAGCAGGCCGAGGCGTTCACCGCCTCCGCACTGCCGTTCGCCCTCGCCGCTTGATGCCGGCCCGCCCTCCCTCTGAAAGAGCACCCTGATGCCGGCCACCACCCCCGTCGCGCAGGACTTCGTCCCGTACGCGACCGCCGCGATCGACTTCCACCGCGCGCTCAACGTCCCGACCGGCCCGCTGGTCGCCTCCCGCGCCGAACTCGACTGCCTGCACGAGCACTTGGTCTCGCTCCACGGCCTCCTTGACGCCCACGCCCAGCGCACCTCCCCGCTGCTGCCAGCCGAGGGCGACCACCTCAAGGCCGCCCGCACCCGCCTGTGGCAGGCCGCCGACCACCTCCACGCCGCCTACCACGCCTCACCCCGGCCCGGCAGCGGAGAGGTCCCCGGCCCCGACGCGTGCCGCGCCCGCCTTCCCGAGGGCGCGCCGGAGCTGAGCATCTGCCGCCGCCACCAGGAGACCGCGCAGCTGGTGCGCCGCCGCACCACCCCTGCCGACCTGCACGCCCCGTTCACCGGCCTCGTCCGCCGCTGACCTGCACCCCGGAATCCGTGATCATGCCCAGGAACCGCGCCACCGCCTCCCACCTGTTCGTCCCGCGCAAGACCAGCCGAGCCGACCGGCGCTCCGCCCGTGCCGGGTTCGCCGAAGCCCGCACCAAGGCCCGCCTCGCCACCCTCCCCACCGTGCGGCGCGAGCGCGAGAGCACCGACCCCGAACTGCGGCCCGTCTACCCGGTCTCCGGCCGCCCCGGTCCCGCTTCCGCCCGTGGCGGCAAGCTCCGCCTTCCCAAGCACCGCATGACCACCGCCGTCGCCGGCGGGGCCTACCCCTTCCTCGCGGAGGCCGGCCTCGGCGCCGAAGGGATCTTCATCGGCCGAGACCTGCACGCCGAAGGCTCGTTCTGCTACGACCCCTTCGCCCTCTACAACTCCGGCCGAATAGAGGGGTTCACGAACCCGAACGGGATCCTGTGCGGCATCATCGGCATGGGCAAGAGCGCGCTCGCCAAGTCCATCGCGACCCGTGCCATCGCTCACGGATACAAGATCTACATCCCGTCCGACCCGAAGGGTGAGTGGTCGGGCCTGGCCGAGGCCCTCGGCGGCCAGACGATCGCGCTCGGCCCTGGCCTGCCTGGGAAGTTGAACCCGCTGGACGCGCCGCAGCGTCCGGACGGGGTGAGCGAGGAGGACTGGACCAGCGAGGTCCGCAAGCGCAGGCTCCTGCTGCTGGCCAGCCTCGCGGCCACCGTGCTCAAGCGCGATCTGCTGCCGATGGAGCACACGGGCCTGGACGTCGCGCTCGATCTGGCCGTCGCCGACGCCGAGGCGACGGGCACGGTGCCGCTGCTCGGCGATATCGCCCAGGCTCTCGGCCGACCTGAGCGCCTGGATGCCGCCCTCGGCGACCAGGCCGGCAGCCTCGGCCACGCCATCGACGACCTCGCCCACGCTCTGCGCCGCCTGGTCCACGGCGACTTGTCCGGCATGTTCGACGCGCCGTCCACCGTGACGTTCGACCCGGACGCACCGATGCTCTCGATCGACCTCTCCCGGCTCGGCAGCAGCGGCGACGACACGGCCCTGGTGCTGGCCATGACGTGTGCGAGCGCGTGGATGGAGTCCGCCCTCGCGGACCCCGCCGGCGGTCGCCGGTGGGTGATCTACGACGAGGCGTGGCGGATCATGCGGCACGTCGGCCTGCTGGAACGGATGCAGCAGCAGTGGAAGCTGTCCCGAGGCTTGGGCATCGCCAACCTGCTGATCCTGCACCGCCTTTCGGATCTGCTGTCCGCAGGCGACGCCGGATCGCGCGGGCGCGTCCTCGCGGAGGGACTCCTGGCTGACTGCAGCACCCGGATCATCTACCGCCAGGAACCGGACCAGATCCCCGCCGCCATGGCCCTGCTCGGCCTCACCGGCGTCGAGGCCCAGGCCATTGCCGCCCTCACTCGCGGCCGGGGCCTGTGGAAGGTCGCCAGCCTGAGCTTCATCGTGCAGCACCTCCTCCACTCCAGGGAGAAGCAGCTGTGCGACACCGACTTCCGCATGGCCGCTTGACCGGCCCGACTTCAGGAATCCTGAACCCGAGTGTCTACCAACGACGTTGTGTCCTACCTCGACCACGCCCATCTTATGGCGGCCGACTTCACGGAGTTCGAGCAGCTGGTCGCCGCCCGCCCCGACCAGCGCCCCGCCCTTCACGCCAACTGGCACCCCGTCCTGACCTCCACCCAGCGCGACGGCGCACAGTGGGTGTCCTCCTCCGCCGTGTTCAAGCCCTGCGACGCCCGCGTCGACACCGAACTCGGCGAGGAGACGTACGTACGGGTGTACTTCGACGAGGACGGCCGGGCACTGCCCGACCGGCCCCGCCGCCCCGTGCCCGTTCCGCCGCTGGCCGCCGAGCGGTCACGTGCTCCTGCCCGGGTGGTCCGTCCAGCCCTGTCCCCTCAACCCCGGCCGGGATCTCGTCGAACTGCGCGAGCGGCTCTGGGGCGGAGGTCCAGCGCCCTGGGACAGCGTCTCGCCTCCGCACACCGCCCTGCTCCTCGCGGGCCCCGGCGGTGAGCGGTTCCTCGCCGTGAGGCCACGCCCCGGCCACGAGCTGGTGGTCCGCGCTGCCCGGCCCGACGACGATCCCGACAGCCTCCTCGGCGGCATGAAGCCCCCGGCCCGCATCGTGTTCCCCCACCGACGCGACGCCGGCCACGGTGGCGGCCGATGTCCGGGACCGCCTCGCGCCCGGCTACCGGCAGGCCGCCTGGCAGGCGCGGACGAACGCCTTCACCTTCGCCGCCGAGGGCCTGCAGCGACTGAGCACCGCCTACATCCCCGGAACCGACATGCCTTGGAGCCGCCGTGGGGAGGCCGGCTCCTTCGAATCCGAGGCCGGCCGCAACCGAGCCGCCTGGCGCTACATCACCACGCTCACCGGCCAGGGCCCGCACCTCGTGGCCGGCATACGGGCAACTGCCCGCGTCGAGGACCACCTCGACCCCGCCACCGGCCCCGCCCTGCGACGGCTCGGCGAATCCGAGAGGGCACTCGGGCGGCTCCAGGAGATCCGGGAGGGCTGGCAGGACGCCATGGACTGCATCCTCCCCGGGCACCCCAAGGCCCAGCAGGTCCTCGACCGCGGCGAAGACCTGCGCAACCAGGAGGCGTGGCAGGCCGCCGCACCGCTCAGGGACGGCCCGCTTCCCGCGCTCGCCGCGCACGTCGCTCCCAGGGCCGCCCTGCCCGTGCCGGACCGCGAGCAGCAGGTCAAGGCCGCGCTCGCCCGCACCGGCCATCCCCGAGGCGACTTCGCGGTGGCGCCTGCTCCGCCCCTCCCGCCGGTTCTCGGCACACCCCGCCGCACGCGGTGACCGCCTACCACCGCTTCGCAGTCGGACCAAGTCCCCGGTCCCCGGCATCATCAGCGCCCCACCTCCAGCGCCCCGGGGCGCGCACCCCCAGGAGCACGCCATGCAACCCTCTGATCTGACCGTCCTGTTCACCGAGAACGCCTTCGGTGTCACCGCTCACATCTACGGCCCGGACACCCTGACCGACCGTAACGCCACCGGTCCGGCCCGGCGCTATCTCCCTGTCACCCGTCCCCTCGCGCAGCGGGGCCTTGAGACCGGAGTCGACTTCGGGGCGGACGACTACATCGTTGACGCGGGTCTGCCTGACGGCAGCCGCCTCGTGATCTCGCCGGAGCAGTCCGGCCATGCGGACGATGCCCTGCCGGACTGGCTGGCGACTCATCACTCCAGCCCCGACGACCCGGATCTGTTCGAAGTCGTCTACGACAGCAGGCTGGACGGGCCCGACGCCCGCAACGGGGGGAGCGTGCCCAAGCTGCTCGCCGCCGTCGACGAGCATCTCGACGGCCTCGGCGTGCCGTCCCGCCAGCAGGTCCAGGCCGTACGCGAAGGCGCCGAGTCCGCACTCCACCGCGCCGGGTTCATCCCCGTCGTCCGCATCCATGAGACCCACCACCGGCTTCCCGCCGCCATGGTCGACCCCGGCGAGCGCCGGGTCACCGTCACACGGGCCGTCGACTTCCTGCGCTCCGCCGACTACGGCTTCACCTGCCCGGCGGACCTGATCGACCACAGCCTTCCGCCGGCGCTGCCCCCGGCCCGGTCGCTGGCTCAGGTCAGCAAGACCATCGCCGAGGCCGGCCACACCCGGGATGCGGTCGAGGCGCTGAGCGAGCTGACCGCACCCGGTGACGGCGTCCTCGACCAGGTCGTCGGCGCACTCCACCAGACCGCCTCCTGGTGGGAGGGGCTGGGCGGCGCCTCCGATCCGCACTACGCGGCCCGCCTGCGCTACATCGCGGACCAGGCGGACGGCTACGTGCGGGAGATCCGGGCGATGCGAGGCGACCTCGCCGACCGGCACACCGCCCACCCCGGGCGACCCCGGTCCGCAGCCCAGGTCACGGCCGCTGGCCTCGACGCCCGGGTGCTCGCCGCGCTCGCCACCTCCCCCGCCTCCACGCGAACCCTCACCGGCCACCCGGCCGAAGCGGTCCTCGCCTCCCCCGTCTCCGCCGTCCGCGCCGCCGGGCCGCGCCGCTGAACCCCTGTCCCGGAAGGAAGACCGCCATGCCCCGCCTCTGCAGACCGCGCCCCAACCGCCGGTCCACCGTCCGAACCAGCACCGCGGAGCCCCACCGTGCCTACCGCCGCACCCACCCAGCTGCCCGACGTCGCCATCGGGCACCACCCGACACACGGCATCGTCGCCTCCCTGCCCACCCAGAACGCCGCCGCCCACTGGTTCCTGGAGCGCCTCGACTTCCAGCAACTACCCGGCAACCCGAAGCTCTTCACGCTCACCGGCCAGCACCGCGAACCCCGCGAGCGCGCCGCCTGGGCCGCCAAGCTCCTCACCGGCGCCGGCTACCAGGTCGACACCGACATGGCACTCGCCCCCAACGAGAAGACCGGCACGCGGGAACAGGCCCACGCCCGGCTGCCCGCGACCGAACCGGTGCCGGACACCGGTCCGGACGTCGCCTTCGCCGAGCATCCGCAGCTCGGTGTCGTCGCTGCCACTGACGACACCGTCAACGCGGTCGAGCGCGGTGGTCAGATCCTCGAAGCCCACGGCTGGCGGTTCAACCACGTGCTCGACGTCTACACACTGCCGGTCACCGTCGACCGGGGCGAGTCGCTGGAGCGCATGGCCTCCGCCACCGCCGCCATGCACCGCGCAGGCGACCTGCAGGTTGCGGTCCAGCCGCGTCTGGCCGAGGACCTCGCCGCCCGCCGTGCACCGGCCCAGCAGGCTTTCACCACGCACAAGTTCCGCGCCAACGAGGCTTCGCTCAAGGCAACCACCGCCGTGTCGACCGCTGTCGCCGTGATCCCGCCGCCGGCGGCGGTCGACCCGCGCATCGCCTTCGCCCGTTCCCGCTGACCACCCCAACCCCCACCCCTACCAAGGAGAAGAGCACATGGCTGTGAAGAAGGTCTGGCAGATCACCCACTCGTGCGGGCACCAGGCGGCCAGGGATCTTGGTGACCGTCCGGCCGACCGCCGGGCCGGCTTCGCCGACTGGCTCGCCAAGCAGGAGTGCACCGACTGCTGGCGCGCCGCGAAGGACGGCGACGAGGCCGAGAAGGCTGCGTGGCTGCAGGCCAAGCGGTCCGCCGAGCAGGCGGAGTCGGAAGCCTGGTCCGAGCAGTTCCGGATGCCGCCGCTGGAGGGCACCGAGAAGGGGATCGCCTGGGGCGTGCGCTGCCGCCACCAGGTCCTCGCCGCCGCGTACGCCGCGCTCGTCGTCGACTCCGGCATGCCGGAGCCCGAGTGGGAGCGGATCGAGGACCGGGCCCGCACGATCACCCGCGCCGGCTGGTGGATCGACCAGCGCACCTCCGGACCGGGCGACCTGGAGGAGCTGCTGGAGGCCGCCGTGGACGCCGACCGGCCGACCGAGAACCCCTTCATGTGACCTGCCGGCGCGCTGCCCGGAGCAGGGCACCGGCCCCAACTCCCACCGCCGTAGAACGATTCGGAACACACCTCCATGGCTACCTACCCGCTGCAGTGCACCGTCCGGCGCACCGAGAGCACCCTCGATCTGCTGAACGCGTTGGACGCGCTCAACGACGACCCCGACTTCGAGCCGAGCCTGTTCGCTACGTGGTCGCCCGGTCCACCCGATCAGGAGGTCTACGACCTGCGGGACCTGGCGGCGCTGCTGGACGAACCGCGGGCACTCCGCAAGCCCCGCACCGGCCACACCCCCTCCCCGCGCCTGACCTGGCACTGCTCGATACGCAGCACCACCCAGTCCGGCCTCAGCGAGGATCACTGGTGGGACCTGCTGCTGCAGGTGCTCAATGCCACCGGCATCCAGCCGCAGAACGATCCCAACTCCTGCCGCTGGCTGGCTGTGCGCTCCACCGCCGACAGGCTCGACATCGTCGCCACCGTCATCCGCCAGGACGGCAGCTGGGCCCGGCTGCACAACGACCAGCGATTCGCCCAGTACGCCTGCGAGCGCTTCGCTGCTGACCACAAGATCAACTCGTCGAAACGGCTCGGCTAGGACTGTTGGACGGCCCGGCCCGAGCGCGGCTTCTACCACCGATCTCCGGCCGGGCCAAACCTCCGATCCTGCGGATTCTGTCCTCGTCAGCCCGCTCGCCGGGCCCCGCCGCCCGTCCGAGAAGGGGACGCCGTGATCGCCCACCTGCAGCGCGCAACCACCACGGCCGCGCTGATTCCCGCCCTGTACGGCCTGGACGAGCCGGGCAACCGGCTGCGTCCCCGGCTGATCGGCGCCGACTACCGGGGCGCCGATAAGCAACTGCCTCTGTTCGGTGACCCGCAGGAGGTCCTCGGCGGCGGCGTGCTGGACGCCCCCGCCCTGCGGATCGGCTCCCGGGCACCCGCGCGCCCCGTGTGGATGTGCTCCGTGCGCTCCGACCCGCGTCACCCGGACCTGAGCGACGCCCAGTGGGCCGATGTCGCCCGGCGTCTCGTCTCCGCGACCGGGCTCGCCCCCGCTGGCGACCCGGACGGCTGCCGGTGGGCGGCGATCCGCAACGGCAACCGGTCGGTGCACGTCGTCGCCACCGTCGTGCGCGAGGACGGATACATCCACAACACCTACCGCGACCCCTTCCACGTGCAGGCCGAGTGCACCCGCATCGCCGCCGAACTCGGCCACCTCACCCGTACCGTCACCACCGCCAAGGACCACCGGATGCCCTCCATCACCATCAGCGCCGAGCCCAGCGGTAGCGTCGTCGCCACCGGCGCCAGCGACGACCTGTCGGCCACCCTGCTCCGCCACGCCGGGTTCAAGCAGATCGACGACTGGCACGGCCGCCGCCACCGGCTGCCCACCACCACCGACCCCGCGAACCGGGCCTCCATCGCCACCCACGCCACCGAGATGCTGCGCGCCGCCCGCTACACCGTCGACCTCGACCCCAAGCTCGAGACCGAGCAGCTCAGCACCGCAGGTCAGCAGATCCTGAATCTCACCGATGAGCTGCGCGGCGCCAAGGACTTCGCGGAACTCGCCGGGGTGCTCGACGAGCTGCTCGACCCGGACGACGGGATGCTGGTGCGTCTCCAGGAGGCCCTGGAGATCGCCTCCGAGCAGATCACCGAACTCGACCCCGACCAGTTCGCGCTCTCCGACCGGTTCGGCTTCGCGTCCGACCAGTTGGTCACCGCCCAGGCCGAACTGGCCGGGGCCGTCGACGAGGTGCAGCGCGCCGTGTCCGACACGGCGGGCCGTGCCGACGACCTGCGTACCCGCGCCGCTCTCGCCCGCAGCACCACCGCCCCAGCCGCCGCCAACGCCTCGGACCTGCCCGCCGCCTGGCGGACACCCGTACCGGCCGCAGCGGCAGTTCCCGCCGGCCGCACCCGCTGAAACGTTCCTGCACGTCACTACTTCCTGGGAGCCCTGGTGCCCGAGCACTACTCGTCGATCGGAGAAGCGGTCGGCGCCGCCATGCAGCACAACATCCGCCTGGCCCACCGCGACCAGCAGACCCTCACAGCCGACCAGCCGCTCCAGGTCCGCTACATCCCGCCGCCCGGCGCCGACCCCCGCTCCCTGCCGGGCATGGTCGTCCGGCTCGAGGAGGACGCGAGCCCCGGTGACGTGGCGGCGATCTTCGAGGAGACGACCAGCGCCCTGGTCGGCCCGCTGACGCAGCTGACCGAGCTGGTCGCGGCCGGGGCCGACTGGGCCCGCGCCAGGGTGGACTTCGCCTCCCCCGGCTACAACCTGTCCTACGACACGTGGGCGCGGCTGGCCACCGCGCACCAGGCGCTCCTCACCGTCCGGGAGGACCTGGAGACCGCCACCGCGAGGATCCCCGACTGCCCCGCCGAGCCGAGCCGCTCAGGCCACTCGGAGACCATGCCGGTGCTGCGGACCCGCGAACTACTGCACGACGTCATGGGCAGCGTGCCGCCGCCCACGTCGGAGGCCCAGCGCCGTCAGGCAGCCGTCGCCGGCTCTCCCCGGCGCGTGCCCCAGCCGTCCACCACCCCCGAGCCCACCGCCACGCCGACCACGGCCCCGGCCGCGCAACCGCGCCGTACCCGCTGACAGCAGCACCGAGAGGACCGACCACCATGGGAAACCTCGCCGACACCTACGGCACCGACGTCGAGATCTACCGCGGCGGAGACGACCGGATCTGGGCTGACTGCCGCACCGACGCCCCTGGCCTCATCGACCGCACCCTGCGCCAGTTCGGCTTCACCGCCCCACCCGACCCTGGCAACCCCGCCTCCTACAGCCTCCCGCCGGAGCGGCCCCGCGCCGACCAGCTGACCGCCGCGTCCGGCGCGGCCTACCTGCTTGGCGTCCAGCAGCACCGGGTCGCCATCGAGCCGGAGTTGGTCGTCACCATCGACGGCCGGGACAACCCCGCCGCCGAGCTGCGGCGCGCAGCAGCCCTCGCCACCTCCCCCGCAACGCGCGTGACCGCCACCGTGCAGCAGCCACCGGCCCCGCCGACGCCGGCGTCCGAGCGACCGAGCAGCCGCACCCGCTGAAACGTTCCCTCGCCCCTCGCCCGAAGAAAGGCACCCCGTGACGATCCGTTCGAGAGCCGAGCGCGCCCCGCCCACCGCCCGCTCGCACCCACCTGGACTCTCCCTTGCCCGCCCCGCGCACCGGCGCACCGTCGACCTCCACCGGCACGGACGCGCTCCTCTACCTCCTGTTCGCCGTCGTCGGCGCCGCCATCGCCTTCGGCTCCCTCGCCTGGCTGACCGGCAACCTCACCAACTACATCGTGGGGTCCGGCCCTTGGGCGCCGTTCCACGTCGCCGACGCCCTCCTTCACCCCGACCGGCTGTGGCCCCACCTCGACCCGACCTCCGTCCTGGTCGGCGCCCGCATCGTCCCCGGCGCCCTCACCATCGCCATCACCGTCACCGTCCTGGTGCTGTGGCTGCGCCGCCGCGCTGGCGCGAAGAGCGGCATGGCCCGCAAGGCGGACATAGCGCCGCTCCTGGACAAGGAGATCACCGCCAAGGCCCGCAGCCTGCGCCCGAGCCTGAACGACCGGGAGTGTAAAAGAGGTCGAGCCGAACGACCGCGGCATCCTGATCGGCACGCTCTCCCCCGGCCGGGCCGAGGTCCGCGCCTCGTGGGAGGACGTGATGGTCGCCATCATGGCGCCCCGCTCCGGCAAGACGAGCGGCATCGCGATCCCGGCGATCCTCGCCGCCCCCGGACCGGTGCTGCTGACCTCGAACAAGGCCGCCAGCGACGCGTACACCACCTGCGTT
The DNA here is from genome assembly GCF_053598475.1 of Kitasatospora sp. NPDC001119. Classification (NCBI taxonomy): domain Bacteria; kingdom Bacillati; phylum Actinomycetota; class Actinomycetes; order Kitasatosporales; family Streptomycetaceae; genus Kitasatospora; species Kitasatospora sp. NPDC001119. Next base: position 189,093 of record NZ_JBSFKI010000006.1, on the reverse strand, counting down.
GACGCCCGTGCGAAGGTCGGCAAGGTCTGGACCATGGACCCGCAGCAGATCGCGCACCACCCGCGCGAGATGTGGTGGGACATCCTCGCGGACGCCCGCGACCTCGCCGGCGCCAAGCGTCTGGCCGGGCACTTCGTGACCGCGAGCGTGGACGAGTCCAGCGGCTCCGACTTCTGGTCGACCGCGGCGAGCAACACCCTCGGGTCGCTGTTCCTGGCCGCCGCGAGCCACCGGCGCCCGATCACGGACGTGCTGGCCTGGCTCGCCTCGCCCTCCGACCGCACCCCCGTCGACCTGCTCACCGATGCCGACCACCACGCGGTCGCCGCCCAGCTCCAGGGCACCGTCACGGGTGCCACGGAGACGAGGGACGGTATTTACGAGACGGCGCGCCAGTACGCGAGCTGCCTGCTGGACCCGGAGATCGCCGCCTGGGTCACCCCCACCGAGGGTCTGCCGGAGTTCAAGCCGTTCGCCTTCGCTTCCTCCCGCGACACACTGTTCCTGCTGAGCAAGGACGGCGGCGGCTCCGCCAGCGCGATCATCGCGGCTGCGGCCGACGCGGTGATGCGCGCGGCCGTCATCGTCGCCGAACGCTCCGGAGGCCGGCTCGACCCGCCCGCGCTGTGCGTCCTCGACGAGGCCGCCAACGTCTGCAAAATCTCGGACCTCCCGGACCTGTACTCCCACTTGGGCAGCCGGGGCGTCATCCCGATCACCATCCTGCAGTCCTACCGCCAGGGCCAGCGCTGCTGGGGTGAGGCCGGCATGGACGCCCTCTGGTCGGCGGCCACCGTCAAGGTCATCGGCAGCGGGATCGATGACGCTGACTTCGCGGACCGGCTTTCCCGGCAGATCGGCGAGCACGAGGTGCAGACCGTCTCCGTGTCCGACTCCGGCAGCGGCAAGTCGACTTCGGTGTCGATGCGCACCGAGCGCATCCTGCCGCCCGACGAGATCCGCGCCCTGCCCAAGGGCAAGATCCTGCTCTTCGCGACCGGCATGCGGGTGGCGATGCTCGACCTCAAGCCCTGGTACAAGGAGCGCTCCGCCAAGGAGATCGGCCCGGCCTCCGCCCGCGCCACCAAGGCCATCACCGAACGCGCCATCGCGAAGGCTGCCGCCAGCCGCGACGACTTCACCCTCTCGGCCTGACCCACCCCACCGGCGGCGCCGACCGGGAAGCCGCCTCTTCTCCGGCCGGCGCCGCCCCCGGCCGCTTACCCCGCCTCCGCCTCGACTCCGGAAGGTCTCTTCATGTCCGACACCAACTCGCCTGCCGCCCTCCGCCGTTCGGCTCCCCTCGCCGGGGCGCCGGTCGTCCGCCGGGGCGGCCAGTGGTGGCTGATCACCGGCACCGGCTCGATCCTGACCACCGACCCCGTCTTCACCGGTGAGCTGGACCGCTTCGCCACCGCGATGGCCGCCGCCGACCGCGAGGTCGACCGGCTGCGGGACAAGCAGGCCGGCACCCGGAAGAAGCGGAAGGGGAAGCGGCGGTGATGGACGCACTGCTCAAGGGCGAGCAAGCCCTTCTCGGCGCGGTCCTCCTCGACCCTGCCCAGCTCGACACGCTGGCCTGGCTGACACCCGCCGACTTCTACCGTCCGGCTCACCGAGCCCTGTTCGCCGCGATGCTGACCCTGAGCAACGATCAGCGTCCGGTGCGGGAGGCTGACGGGACAGTACCGCTCTCGTGGGTGACCGACACGGTCGCCGAGGCGAGCCGCCAGGTGCGCGGGTTGAACGCCTCGTACCCGTTCACCCTGATCGCCGCATGCCCGCGCCCGCAGAACGCCCCGGTGTACGGCCGCATGGTGCTCGAAGGGTCCATCCACCGCATGGTGCTTGAGCACGCCGTCCGTCTGGAACACGTCGCCCACATCGATGCCGAGCAGCACCAGGTCGAGGGCGTCCTGCACCACGCCGATGCCCTCACCGGCGTGCTCGGCGACCTCGCCCGCCGCTGGGGCACCGAGCCTCGTCCCGTCCCGCCGCCCGGTCCTGGCGCGAGCACGGCGGCGTCACCGGTCGGGCCCAAGGAGACCGAGGACGAGCAGTTCCTCCTGGCCGTCCTCGTCCACCAGCCCGCAGCGATGGCCGAGGTGTACGACTGGCTACGGCCCGGCGACTTCGCCGACGCCGGCAACGGCCAGGTCTACCGCTGCCTCGGCGCTCTCCACCACCGAGGCGAGCCGATCGACGAGGTGACCGCCCTGTGGGAGGTCCAGCGGCGCGGCCTGCTGGTCGATGGCACGCTCTCGCGCGAACAGGTCGACAGTCTCTTCGGTGGCCCGGGGGCGGGTTCGGCCGAGTGGCTGGGCGACCAGGTCATCCGTGCCTCCGTCGTGCGCACTGCTGCCGGAGCCGCCACCACCATCAAGGCGTTGGCCGAAGCCGAGGCGATGGCGCCGGGCCGTCTCATCGGACAGGCCCTGCATGCCCTCGGCCCGCTCGACGAGGTGCGTGCCCGCTGGCGTACGGCCAACGGGCAACCTTCCCCGACAGCCGAGAGCGCTGGCCCAGCACAACGCCCCGATCCTGCGGCCCGGGTGCGCGCGGCGCTGTCCCGAAGTCCCCAGCAGCGCCTCGCTCCGAGGACCACCCCGCCCGCCGCCGCCACGTCCGGGACTGGCGCCACGACCACGTCACCTGTCCGCACCTCGCCCTCCCACCACCTCCGGAGCACCTCGTGAACAGCCCGATATCGGAGGCACTGCTGCTGCACGCCACCGCGACCGTGATCGACGCCCAACGCGAAAAACTGCCCCAGGTCAGCGCCCCGTTCCGCCTGCCCGACCCCATCGGCGTGGCCCGGCAGACCACCGAACTCGGCGGCCTCATCGCCGAGCTGGGCGACGAGTACCTGTTCCGTGCGGACGCTTCCGCGCCGCAGGAGCACACCACGCACGCGGCCGAGGCGTTCGCCAACGCCATCGGCAGCGTCGCCCAGGCCGCCTCCGCCCTCGGCACCGTGGCCCAGCAGCTCGCCTTCGTCGCCCGAACGGCCGGCAAGCGCGGTGAGCCGGGCTACGAGGACGCTCACACCGATGCCGGGCAGCTGATCGAGCTCGCCGTCGAGACGGCACGCGACGACCTCGCCGAAGCCGCCCAAACCCTGCGGACCGCCGCCTCGGCCGTCTCCCCGCCGCCCGCAGTCAAGGTCCAGCGAGCCGCCCTCGCCCGCTCCCCCGGCGCTTCGACAGCATCTCCGGCGCCGATCGCGACCGCTGTTGCGGTGGCGGCCCAGCGCGCTCCGGCCCGCGCCCGGTGAACCGTTCCGCCGCCCCTTCGACCTTCACCCCAGGACCTGACCATGCTTGACGAGGACGCCCACGACTACGCTGTCCGGCTGGAGTCGGCCGCGACCGAGCTCGTCCGTGCCAGCGCACGGCATCCGTACTCCTTCTCCAACGCCTACGGCAACGGCCGCGAGGTCACCGGCTGCGATCTCGCCGAGGCCGTGGAGCGCGTGGAGTACCACCATCACGCGGCCATCAGTGAGGCGAGCTTCCACTCGCAGGATCCCCGTTCCAGTCCCCGCTCTGCCGTCCTGGCTCGGGAGTGGAGTTCCGTAGGGACAGTCCTGGCCCAGGTCAGCCTGGATCTCACGCGGGCAGTGGAGGTGGCGAGCCGTCTCGCCGACGCCCGTGTACGGGCTCCGGAGACCGCCAGCGCCTTCGAGCGGCAGGCCGCCACCGAGGTCTCCCGCCTCCTCGCCAACGCGCGGGCGGGAATCGACCGTGCCGTCGACATGATGTTCGACAGCGCCCACCACCTGACTGGCAGGCGCCCGATGCCGGCACCGGACTTGGCCGCACTCTTCGCCGAGACCGCCACGGGGGAGCTGGGTCCGACGTCCCAGCGGGAAAGGGCCGCGCTGGCCCGGTCCGGCAGCACCTTCCCCGTCCTGTCGCCCGCCCCGACCACGCCCACGCCCACCGCGACTCCTCCCTCTCCCCGAGGCCGGCGGTGACGGCCATGGTCCCGGACACCGCAGGCGGCCCGTTGATCGGGTCGTTGTGCAGCGGGTATGGCGGGCTCGACCTCGGCGTCCAAGCCGCGCTCGGCGGCCGTCTGGCCTGGCACGCTGAGACCGAGCCCGGCCCGTCCGCGATCCTCGCCCGCCACTGGCCCGGCGTGCCGAACCTGGGCGACATCACCAGCATCGACTGGTCGACCGTCCCGGGGGTGTGCGTCCTCACGGCGGGTTTCCCCTGTCAAAGACGTCTCGGTCGCCGGCCGCCGCGCCGGGCTCAACTCCGAAACCCGATCCGGTCTTTGGCTGCACGTGGCTCGCGCTGTCGAGGCCCTGCGCCCGCACCTCCTGGTGGTCGAGAATGTACGAGGACTGCTCACCTCCCCCGCTGTCGCCAGCTCCGGTGGCGACGTGGAACGCTGCCCGTGGTGTCTGGGAGACGACCCAACCCAGCCTGATCTGCGGGCACTTGGCGCCGTACTGGGCACCCTGGCCGAGCTTCGGTACGACGCGAAGTGGCTCGTGCTTCGCGCCTCCGACGTCGGTGCACCCCACCACCGAGCCAGGGTCTTCCTCACCGCCTGGCCCGCCGACCACGGCGTTGCTCAAGACCCCGACAAGCAACATCGGCTCCAACGGCGGCAGCCAGCACCCGGAGAAGAGGAAGCGCGGCGGCCACGGCCCGAACCTGGCGGACGAGGTGGAGTGGCTGCTGCCCACTCCGAAGGCGTCGGACGGGATCAAGGGCTCGCCGAACCAGCGGCACGGCGGCGGGGACCTGACCCTGCCCTCGGCAGCAGCCTCGCTGCGGCCCTCCTCGCCCCGGAACCCGGCCTCACGCTCCCGGCGCCGGGCCTCGCCGGTCTCGACGGCGGTAGTGCTGCCGCTGTGGCCGCAGGGCGGCTCGACCCCGGACGGTGGGGACCGTACGCCGGAGCCGTCGCCCGATGGGAGACGCTCACCCGCCCGGCGCCGGCGGCCACCGACGAGGGCGGCAAGCTCCGGGCGGAGTTCGTCGAGTGGATGCAAGGGCTTGAGGCGGGCTGGGTGACAGCCACCCCCGGGCTCGGCCGCCCGGCCCAGCTCACCGCGCTCGGCAACGGCGTCGTTCCCCAACAGGCTAAGCGGGCATTGGAGTTGCTGGCTCCTCCTTTCCGGCGCTGTGCCCGCTGCCGTGCCGAGTGAGGGGCTTCTACCTCTTTTTCCCGGCCGTACCAAATCCCGGAATCCGCGGACTCTTCTCCCCGCAGCCGCACCGACCCGAGGGGGCTGTCATGCCTGCGCATGCCCCGGTCCGGCGCGCCCGCGCGCCGCCGGCCGTACGACCGAAGGACCTTCTCCTTGAGCACCACCACCGCCTGCGGCCCCACCCAGGACAGCGGATACCGCGCTGTCCTGGGTACGCCGTACGTCGCCCGCCTACTGGCCGGCACCCTGATCGGCCGCCTTCCCACCGGCATGGCGCCGATCGCGATCCTGCTGCTGGTGCGCGCCGAGCACGGCCCGCTCGCCGAGGCCGGAGCCCTCGGCGCCCTGTACGGCCTGGCCTCCGCGCTCGGGCAGCCGCTGCTCGGGCGCCTGGTCGACCGCCACGGCCAGACCCGGGTCCTCGTCGCCGCCACGGCCGCCGCCAGTACGGCGTTCCTGCTGCTGCCGTGCACCGGTCCGGTGCGCCACCCGGTGCTCGCCGCGCTCACCGTGCTGGTGGCGGGGCTGGCGACGCCTCCGCTGGAGGCCGGTCTTCGGGCTCTGTGGCCGGTGCTCCTGCCGGACGCCGGACGCCAGCGCACCGCGCTCTCGCTGGACAGCAGCACCCAGGGCTTGGTGTTCGTCGCGGGTCCGCTGCTGGCCACCGGCTTCGCGGCCGGTGCCGGAGCGACCACCGCGCTGGTAGCGACCGCGGCCCTCGGCCTGCTCGGCACCTGCCTGGTTGTCACCTCCCAGCCGTCCCGCACCTGGACGCCGGGGGAGTTCACCGAAGCGGTGCACTGGACGGGTCCGCTGCGCGTGCCGGGGCTTCGGGTGCTGTTCGCCTCGCTGATCGGCACCGGTGTCGCCCTCGGCGCGGTCAACGTCCTGGCGCTGTCCGCCGCCGAGCGCCACCACGCCGGGTGGCTGGCCGGGGTGATGCCGGCCGCGCTGTCCATCGGCAGCATGCTCGGCGGCCTCGCCTATGGCCGCCACGCCTGGCCCGGCGCCCCCGCCCGGCACCTGGTCGCCGCCTCGGTCGGCTTCGCGGCCGGATGGCTGCCGCTGCTGCCCGACCCCGCTCCCGCCGTCGCCGTCCTGGGCGCCGTGCTGCCCGGCACCTTCCTCGCACCGCTGCTGACCGCCGCGTTCCTCACCGTCGACCGCCTCGCCCCCGAAGGCGAATCGACCGAGGCGTTCGCCTGGCTGATCGCCTGCATCGGCGTCGGCCAGGCCGCCGGCACGGCCCTGACCTCCCTCGCCGCCGGCCCGCTGCTCGTCGCCGCCGTCCCGCTCGCCGGGGCCGCCTGCGCGCTGTGGCTGCTCCACCGCTTCAACGACCGCCTCTCTGCCTGACCACGAAGCTCATCCCGAAGGACACCGCCGTGAACACCTCTACCTTCTTCGCCGCCGCAACTCCCCTCACCCGCATGCACGTTGTGTGGGACTGGAACGGGACGGTCAAGGACGACCTCGACGACCACGTCTCCGCGCTGAACGCGACCCTGCCCGCCCTCGGCAGCGAGGCGGTCGACCGGGAGACCTACCGGGCCAAGCACACCGTGCCGATCCCCAACTTCTACGCCCGCCTGCTCGGCCGCACCATCACCGAGCAGGAGTGGCTCTCCAGCGACAACGCCTTCCTGGACCACCTGCGCGCCCAGCCGGTGCGCGTGCGCGACGGCGCGATCGAGCTGATGGCCGCGCTGCGCGAGGCCGGCCACACCCAGTCGCTGCTGTCGCTGTGCCCGCACGACACCCTCGTGCGCGAGGTCGAGGAAGCCGGCATCGGCCACTTCTTCACCCGGATCGAGGGCCGCACCGGGCCCTCCGGCGGCACCAAGGCCGCACCGCTCACCGCCCACCTCGAAGCCCTCGGCCTCACCGAACAGGCACACCGGGTGCTGCTGGTCGGCGACGCCGTTGACGACGCGGATGCCGCCCACGCCAACGGCGCGCACGCGGTGCTGCACACCGGCGGGCTGCACCACCCCGCCAAGCTCGCCGCCGCCGGCCACCCGCTGACCGACACCCTCACCGACGCCGTCGCCCTCGGCCTGCGCCTCGTCCAGAACCACGGCGCCCAACTGGCCTGCGCCTAGCACGGATCGGCGGCCGTACCAAACCGCCGATCCTGCGGACCATCTCCTCACCAACCGCTTCACCGGAGCCCTGCCATGACCCGAAGAAGACCAGCCGCCCCCTCCCTCCCCGTCCGTCCGAACCCCCTGGATGTGCCATGTCCGAGTCCGACCCGATGCCGGGCACCCCCGAGCCCGAGCCGATCCGTATCCCCGACGAGGACCTCGACGACCTCGTCAGCGCGTTGAACCGCACCATGGCCGAGGTCCGCCAGCACGGCGTGATCCTCGACCGCCTCGGCTCCGAAGCCGACGAAGAGACCGCGTCCGGCGCGGCCGAGCCGGACACCGCGCCCGAGGGCGAACCCGCCGGTGCCCCCTCGCTGTTCATCCTCGCGATGGGCGGCGCCCAGTACGCCGCCGAACTGGCCGAACTCTCCTTCTGGGTCACCCACATCCTGCTGCCCGTCTACGGCCGGGAGATCGGCTCCACCCGACCGTGGTGCGCGCAGTGGCACGAGCACCCGGAGGCCGTCGCCCGCCTCCACGCGCTCTGGCTCGCGTGGCAGCAGCTGACCGCCGCCGAGGCCGGCCAGAGCGGCCCCTCGACCTGGCACCGCGACCACCTGGACCACGCCCTGCTCCAGCTCCGCGCTCCGGACGGCCCGTTCGCCGCCTGTACCACCAGCCCCTCCCGGCTGGCCCACCGCGTCCTGACCACCCCCGACCAGCTGGGACTCGCCGCATGAACACCCTCGACTTCCGCCTCGACGGCCTCAAGCCCGCCGACGAGTCCCCCGGCCATGCGTACAACTACCCCTGGGAGAAGGACTTCCAGCTCATCTCCCACCACGACGTGGGCGAGCGCAGCTTCATCATCGCCTTCGACAAGACGGCGACCTGGGACTACCCCAACAAGGCCAACATCGTCTCCTTCGACGTCGACCGCGACAGCAGCCGAGGCATGTTCAGCATGCACCGGGAAGGGCACGCCACCTTCGCGTTCGCGCAGAACTGGCTGGTCAACCGCGGCTGCCCGCCGGACAAGGTCGCACCGGTCTTCGACGTCCCCCGCCCCGCCGACGAGCTGTCCGTCCGGGTCGAGGACCGCATCCGGCGCGCAGGCGACAGTCTCAACGTCGCCGACTACCAGGTGATCGACGACTCCGACACCGAGGGCTGGAGCGTCGCCGTCGACCGCGAGGCCAGCGAGCTGCCCGTCCGCCTGTTCCTGGAGACGCTTCAGCCCGACCAGTTCACCTACACGGTGCGCGAGGGGGCCTTCGCCGACCACGCCGCCGCCGACGACTGGCTGGAGCACCGCTCGACCCCGCTGCCCGAGCCGCCCGAGTACCGCCGCGACGCCGAGGCCCTGCGCACCAGCGCCGCGCTCGCCCGCAGCACCACGGCCCCGGCCGTCACCGCCGCCGACGTCCTGGCCGCCGCGCCCGCAGCCGCCGCCGTCACCCAGCCCGATCGAGGGCGGTCGCTGTGAGCCGCGCCAAGTTCGCCTTCTCCGCCCACCCCGACGCCCTCGCCGACCTGCGCCAACTCCCTGAGCCCATCCGCGACCAGGCCCTGCTGCACCTGCAGGACCTCGTCCACGGCGAACGCGTCGCCACCCGCTTGGAAGGCCGGCTAGAGGGCTGCCACAAGATCTACCTCGGCGTCGGCGACCAGTGGGCCAGTCACCGTCTGGTCGTCCAGTTTCGCGACGCCGCGCCCGAGTCCCAGCACCGGCGCGAGGTCCACCTCATCGCCGCAGGCCCCCGGCTCGACTACCAGGTCTACCGCTCCGCCCAGAACCGCCTGGGCCGCACCGGCCTCAACCTCCCGCCCGGCCTGGATCCGGCCCGGGAAGCCCAGATCCGGCAGCAGCAGGAAGCCCGCGTCCGCGCCGCCCGCGCCCGATCCGTTCGCCCCGCACCGGGAACTGCTGGCGCACCCACCTACACCACCGCATCCCCCGGCTTCGCCCCCGGCGCTGCCCTCCGAAAGGCCCGCTGATGACCACTCACGCCCCCACGCACACCGACCTCGCCGCATGGCTCGCCGAGGCCGCCGAGGCCGTCACCGGCATCGTCACCGCCGAGCACGCCACGCCGCGCTCGCGCTCTCACCTCCACCCCGTCCTCGGGCCGCTCACCGCCGGGCCGAAGGTGATCACGGCACTCGCTTTCCGGCTAGAGGACCTGCTGGAGGAGCGGCTGCCGACCACCCCCGCCGCCCTGTTCGCCCTCGCCTCCTACGCCTCCGCCCTGGGCTGGCTGACCGAATCGCTCGCCGACCTCACCCAGGCCGTCGACCGCTTGACCGTCGAGGCCGGCCTGCAGTCCGACGCCGCGACCACGGCACCGGCCGAGGTCCCGGACTTCGACCTGTCGGCCTACGCCCCGCAGGACCAGCAGGCCATCACCGCCCTCGCTACCGAGGCCGCCCTCCCGCCCGGCCGCTACCTGCAGATCCTGGGCCAGGCCCTGCTCGCCTCCACGGAGTTCACGGACGCGTGCACGGAGATCATCATCGCCCTGGCCGAGGATGCCCGCCGCCTCCTGGACGAGGAGGTCAGCTTCGTTCGCCTCGGCGGCGAAGGCCCCGACAGCCTGCCCACCCTGGTCCGCTCCCTCCTTGCCCGGATGGAGACGGCCGGATGAACCCCCACGACCCGCTGAAGAACCCCGGCGCGCACCTGGTCTTCGACCAGCTCGGTGTCGAGAACCCCTGGGAGCTGTACGCGCGCCACCCCGGCGACAGCCCTCTCACCCGCCTCGCGTTCATGGTGGCGTCCTGCGCCCGCGAAGTCGACCGGCTCCACCAGGACCTCACCGCCAAGGCCCAGCAGGTGACCGAGCGTCTGGCGCCGATCGCCCGGGGCGATCACGCCTCGATGCGCGGGGTCAATGGAGTCATGCAGTCCGCCGGCCTTCAGGTCGAGCTGCTCGCCGCTCGGCGGGGCGCGGCGTTCGAGCAGCTCTCGGATGTGGTCAGCGCCTACGAGCGGTGCACCGAGGCGGGCCTGGCGGGTCCGCAGAGTCCTCTTGCCGTCAAGCGCGCGGCGGTCACCGCCTCCCCGGTGCCGGCCGCCGAGCCCGACCTTCCTGGTACACCGTCGAGGTACGACCCCCGGACCCGGGAGTTCGAGGCGCTGGCGGCCATCGACCGTGGTCGTCTGCGGCTCTGCAAGAGCGCTGTCTACGGCTACACGTTCACGTCCGATGGCAGTGACGTGGCGCCATCGGTCTGGGCGCACACCGTCGAGGCGCTGATGGCCGAGGACCTCGTGGTCGCCGATACCAGCACCTCGTCCTACCGGCCCGGTCAGCTGCTCTCGCTGACACCCGCCGGACAGGCCCTCCTGGATGCCTCGCGCACCGCTGACCAGCGCGTCGCCGCCGCTCTGGCCCGCACCCCCTCCGGCCCCGTCGTGACGCCCGCGACCGGCCCCGCCCAGGCAGCGCCCCCGGCAGCAGCCCACCCCTCCCTCTCCTCCCGCACCCGTTGAACAAGGAACTCCCGGCCATGTCCATACAGTCGTCCACCCCGATGAGCACCACCGACGCACAGCGCACCGAGGCCGCCCTTCGCCGTCTCACCCCACGGTGGACCACCCACGTCGTGCACACGATCGCCAAGTACGGCCCGGAGATGCGCGTTTCCGACGTCACGCGGCACTTCCCGGCGCTGTCCCAGTCGTACGTCAGCAAGCGTCTGGCCACGATGTCCGCCGCCGGTCTGGTGGCCCGCGACGGTGAGTTCGACCGCACCGCCCCCTACCGGCTCTCGTCGGCGGCCCGCACGCTCGGCCCCGTCTACCGCGCTCTCGCGCAGTGGTCCTCCGACCACATCGACCGCACCCCGCAGGGGCGGTACGACCGGGTCGAGGACGCCCTGCACCGCCTGCAGCTGGCGGACACCACCGAGACCGTCCGTCTGCTCTCGGAGCACGGAAGCCTGCGTCTGACCCACTTGGCCGAACGGCTCGACTCCCCGCCGCAGTTCGCGGCGGTCCGGCTGAACCGCATGCAGGCGGACGGCCTGGTCGCCCGCACCGACAACCGGCACGGCGCCCCCTACATCCTCACCGATGCCGGACGGGCGCTCGGCCCCGTCTACACCGCGCTCCAGCAGTGGGACCACCGGCACACCGCCGCCGCTCCCCGCGCGGTGCCGGCCGCCGAGCGCACTCTGGGTTCCCCCGCGCAATCTGTACGGACCGCTGCCGCACTGCGCCGCAGCCCCGCCCCCTCCGCGCTGTTCAGCCACGCTCCGGTGCCGCAGCTGCGTGTCCCCGCCGGCCTCACGCAGGCCGCCTCCCCCTCGCGCGGCCGGTGAACGCCGTGACCTCCCGCCGCAGAACGGCCCCCTGTCCCCAGCGCCCCGGGTCCGCACGCTGCCCCGCCAACGGCTGTGTGCGGGCCCGCTCCCCGCCACGTTCAGGAGCCTGCCCGTGTCCTCCGTCCCCTTTCTTGTTCGTCCGCTTCGTCTCGCCGGTCCCGGCGACCAGCGGCTTGTCACCGGCCAACTGGCCTCGGCACCCGGCTGGAGCCGCGCCCGTACAGCGGACGGGGGTGCCCTCTTCACCAGTCCCTGCCGCACCACCGTCTTCACCAGTTCCGGCCCGCCCGAGAACCCGGGCACGTGGAGCGTCCACGGCTACACCGTCTCCGGCTCGGAGACGCTGTGGCGTGCGGTGTTCGGACCCGGCACGCCCGCCGAGATCACTGCCGCCTTCACTGCCGTCCTCGTCGACGGCCTGCGCAGCGGGCACCGCGACTACCTGCTCGGCGGACCCCACCACCTGGACTGCACGCCCGCGTCCGTTCTCGCCGACCGCGGCTGGCAGCCCGACCCCGGGCCGAGGGGCTTCCACGACCAGGTCGCGCCGGACGGGACCGCGCTCTACCGGCACCGCGTCGGACACCAGCCCGCCGACTCGGAGATCGCCGGCCTCGTCCCGCCGTCGTGGAGCATGATCGCCGGTGAGCCGCAACACCCCTCCTGGCATGCGGACTTCAGCATCGGCGTGCCCTTCTACCCGCTCGTGCGCGCCGCCCTCGCCTTCAGCTCCTCCCATCCCGTCGAGCGGCCCCTGGGCGCCGTCCCCGCCCGCCACCTGCCCCACGTCACCGCCCGCCGCGCCCCGACCCCTACCCGGCGCCCGCACAGCTGCCCGCCGCAGGGCCCCGCCGTCCCGCCCGCCGCACTGCCGGTTCCCGGCGGAGCACGTCGGCGCTGACCCCCGGAGAACTCCCATGCCGTACACCCCCGAAAAGCCCCGCGAGTACCGCGTCTGGCCGCGCTACCTCGCGGACACCAAGGCCGACGTCACCGAGGCCATCACCCCGTTGATCAAGGCCGGGTGGGCGGCCACCAATGACGACCTAGGCAACACCTATGTCACCGCACCGGACCTGACCGCCCGCCTGGCGTTCCTGCCCGAGGGGCCGGACTCCACGCTCTGGAAGATCAGCGCCGGGCCGGAGCCGACCGTCCCTCAGTGGCTGGTCACCTTCGACGACCGGGTGCCCACCGAGATCGTCCAGGACTTCACCACCGCCCTCGCCGATGCCTACACACGCGGCCCCGACGCCTACCTCGGCGCCGGCCGACCCGCCCCGCACCGGGCGGCCGGACAGTGGGTGGACCCCGTCGTCCTCCAGAGCCCCGATCAGCTCGTCACCCGCTCGACGCGCCCCGGCTTCCTGCGGCACGCCGAGGAGATGGACGAGACCACCGAACGCTGGCTCTTCGAGGCCGGCCCGCCCAGTCGCCGCTGGTACGCCAGCGCCTCCTCGCACCTGCCCGCTCCCCTTCTGGACACGCTCACCACCGCCGCCTTCGACCCGTCGCCGGTCCACCGGCACCTGCGGCGCGACCAGCTTGCGCGCCTGCCCGTGAGCGCCGTCGCCGCGCCCACCGCGCCGAGCCCGCTGGAGGTCGCGCGCGTCAGGGCGGCCACCTCCCGCTCGCTCTCCGTCCCCCGGGCAGCCACCTCCGTACTCGCCCACACCACCTCAACCCGTCCTCCGGCGCACCCGAAGCCCGTGCGCGCCGGCCAAGCCCGCTGACCCGCACGGAGGAGCAAGCCATGCCCAAGTCCATTGAATGCCAGGCGGATTCCAGACCGCGCCGCCACAACTCCCCGAAGGAGAGCCCGTTGAGCACGCCCCTACTCGGCCTGCCCCTCGCCCCCGTCGAGACAAGCACCCTGCGCTACCTGACCGAGGGCTACACCATCGCCGAGATCGCACGCCGACAGGGCACCCGCGCCTCCACCGTCCACTCCCGAGCCGCCCGAGCCCGCCGCAAGCTCGGCGCCAGCAGCAACGACCACGCCGTCCAGCTCTACGCCCAGCAGCAGGCCGCCGCCACCCGACAGGCCACTGAGCAAGCCCCTTTGGAGAACACCGTGTCCGACCCGACCGCCCTTGACCACGCCGACTCGATGATCGAGAAAGCCTGGGGCCGGCCGATCGCCGAATTGGAGAAGGCTTCGGTCCGCACGCCCGTCGAGGACCCGCTGCTGCGCACAGCGATGCACACGCGCTCCCACCTCGTCGTCGTCTCCAACGCCGCTGTCGTGCACCAGGGACGGCTGCACGCGCTCACCCGGCAAGGTCACGTCCCGGCCTTCTACGACCTCGACCGGATCACCCAGTCCGCGAGCGCACTGCGCACGGCCTACGCCGAGAGCAACACCGCCTTGCAGGCCATCAGCCACGTCATCGACGCCCGCGAACTCGCTCTCAAGGCCGAAGGCGGCCCGGACGCCGCGCGGGTGCGGGCCGCGACCGCCCGCACCTCGCAGGCACCCCGTCCCCTGGGGCTGCCCGCGGATCAGCCCGCCCCGCCGGCCGCCGCCACTGCGGCCCGGCCCGTGGCGAACCGGCTTTAGCCGCCGGTCAGTTCGCCTCGCGGTCGCGGTGGGCACCCGGATCCGTGGCGCCCACCGCGCGGGCCAGCTCCTCCACGGTCAGCTCGACCCGCCGCCCGTCCGCCAGCCGCGCCGCCACCGCGTCGTCCTGCTGCCGCTCGGCGCGGCTCACGGTGCGCACGGCCCACTGGCCCTCGCCGATCACCGTGACGTCGCCCATCGTCCAAGCCCGCCCCGCGCTGCGGACCTTGCGCTCCAGCGCCGCCATGTCCCGACCTCTGCTCGCCACCAACGCCTTCGCCCCCGCTCACCCCGTACGGCCTCGCGCCGTAACCCTGGTTCAGCACCCGGGTGCCCCGATCCATTCCCTTCCAGTTCGCCCACGGCAGAGTCCGATCGCGGATAACGACTACGAACTTCGGGACGCTGCATGTCAAAGTACTCATGTCGCCGAAACCGCAGGTCAACGAAGGGACCGGCCCCCGTGAACACCCCCAGCAGCCTCCTTCCCGCCCCCGTCCGCACCGCCGCCCACGACCGCTCCTGGCTCTCCTCCGACCACTGCGCGGAGCCCGTGCTCGCCCTCCTCAGTGGCCTCGGCTGGCCGATGGTCGACACACCGGAGGCGAACGTCCACTGCACCAGCCCGGACGGTCGGGTGTACGTCGGCTGGCTGCCAGAAGACCCCGGCGCCTGGCAACGCGGCATCGTCTGGCGCATCCAGGTCCAGCCCACTGGCGCCGACGCCACGCCGTGGACCCAGGAGTTCGGCATCGACACGCCCTCCGAGGCCGTCGCCGGATTCCTCGCCGCGCTCATCGCCAACCCCACCCGCTGACCTCGGCCAACCCCTGCCCCCGGAGGACGTGTTGCCCACACCCCGCCTGGATCACCTCATCGCCAACGGCACCGAGCGCAACGCGCTCGGCTTCGCCCTGGCCGACCCGCACATCGCCTGCGCGGACGGCTTCTGCCTCTCGGTGCTCGCCCCCGACCCCGCCGACGTGTTCCTGCTGCCCGCCCTGACGCTGGAGGTCGGCTTCCCGACCCAGCGCCCCGAACCGTGGGACCGCTGGCGCGAATACCTCGAACCCGCCGAGAACGAGGGCGACCCCACCGAGTCCGTGTACCTGCACGTCCCGGTCGCCCTGGTGCGCGAGCTGATCGAGACCCACTGCGGCGAGATCCTTCCGAGCCCCCTCCGCATCCCCCGCCAGCGTCCGTAACAGGCCATCCCCGGCGGCACTGTCCAACCGACCAACCCACCACAGGAGAGCACGCGTTGTCCTTCGTCCGCACCATCGAGTCCGCCCTCACCGACGAACTGCCCCACGGTGAGAGCCCCGTCGCCGGACGTCCGGTCTACCAGTCCCTGCGGCAGCGCGGCCTCGCCTTCGAGCCCGTCCACACCGGCGGCGGCTACTTCGCCCTGTCTCTGCTGGTCCCCGGTGGGGAAATCCTGGTCACCGACGATGACGGCCAGATCGCGCGCCCCGCCGAGTTCCACTCCGCCTGGCTCGCCTGCTTCTACCCCGAGCCGACCTCGCCCTTCGATGCCGACGAGGAGGACGTGGTGGACGTCTACGTCGGCGACGGGAGCCTCTCCCTCGCGGACGACTGCGCCGCTTGCGCCGACTCGGTCGCCCTCTGGCTCGCCACCCGCCAGGCCAGCATCTCGACCGGCCCGCGCATCGTCAGTCTCGACACCGAAACTGCCGCCCCCGCCAGCAGTTCCCTCACCCTGGCCAGCTGACCCCTCGCCTTCAGCACGGCACGGGGCCCTCCGCGCGCCCGCCCCCGGGCACCCGCCCCCGGGCACCCGCCGCAGCGGCGGGCCCTTCCCCGGCCCCCTCCCGCAACTCCCGTTCCGACGAATGGAATCCGCACGTGAAGCTCACCATCGACCCAACTCGTATCCCCGGCCCGGCCATCGCCGCGCTCGGAGCGCTCAACGCCTTCTCCGTCCAACCGGGCTCCGCCGCCTTCGCCCTCAGCCTCTGCGTGACCGTCAGCGGCTTGCTGAGCGCCTTCGACGACATCCACGAGCTGGGCCTGCGCCGCGACCGGAAGGTCATCGCCCACCTCGCCAAGGTGCCGGACGGCGCCCGCGTGCGCCAGATCGGCAACGCGCTCGACCTGGCCGACCGCACGGTCGCCAGATCGCTCGACCGCCTGGCCGCTGACGGCCTCGTGGTGCTCGAAGCCGAGGGCGAATCCCTGCCGATGCGTTCCTACCGGTTTGCCGACTGAACCAACCTCGCCGGGCCGCATCGCCCGGGATGAACCGCCGACCAGCAGGGAGAGGCCCACGAGCACCCACCACGCCGACTTCCACCCGGTGGTCGTCTCCGCGACCACCGAGCACCAGGCCAGCCACGGCATCCTCGCCAGCGTTCACCTGCGGATCGTCCGCGCCGACCAAGTCCGCTCCGGAGACCTGATCGTCTCCGCCTTCGAAGCCGCGCGACCCCGACGACTCCACCGGACCGGCTACTTCGCCGCCGGCCCGTACCGGGCTTGCCCGGAGCCCTACGACCCCACCTGCGGCTGCGGCGTCTGCGGCCTCCCCGAAGTCCACGGTCCTGACGGCACCGTCGTCCTCACCACCGGCCAACCCTGGAACACCTGCGACCCGTGGCCCGCCGACGACCTCGTCCTGATCCGCCCCCGCCGCGACCTGCACGGCACGGCACTCCCCTCTCCCGAGTTGACCGCCCCACCGACCACGAGGACCTGATGGCAGCCCACCGCGCCCCGCTGACCAACCACCACGCCGACCGCAGTCTCTGCCCGCCCGAACACAAGCACACCAGCTCCGGCAAGCCGCTCCACCCCGACTGCCCCGGCCGCTCCTACTCCCAGGCCGTCTGCACCTGCGGCGACTGGGAGTTCAAGAACTCCGGCAAGGGCTACGTCAACGAATCCCGCAGACGACACCTCGCCACCCACCCCAAGCCCGCCTCGAACGGCCCGGCCGTCCTGCGCGAGCTGCTCCGCCTCGACCTCCCGTAACCGCCGCCCGCGCCCACCACCCCATCTCTGCTCGGAGACCCGCAATGCCCCAGCACTTCACCGTCGCCCACCTGATCGCCCAGCTCCAGAACCTCGACCCGACCCTCCAGGTCCGCCTCGCTGTCAACCCCGACTTCTCCTTCGCCCACTACGTCGGCGCGGACGTCGTCGTCCACAACGGCACCGCCTACATCGGAGAGGACGGCCAGGAGGGCTACCTCCCGCCCGCCGTCCGCGACCACCTCGCCTGGCCCTGAACCACACTCGCCCGAAGGAGACCCCCATCCCCACCACCCGTCGCGTCGCCCGCCCGCAGCCGCTCGACCGCTTCGCACTGCACCCGATGCCGCCGTGGGCCAGCGGAGCGCTCGTCCGCCACGTCCCCACCGCCCCCGACCAGCCGGTCGAGGCCCTCTGGCTCCCGGCCACCTCGCCCCGGCTCCCCTTCGGCCGCATCCTGCTGCGCTGGGAGAAGGCGCCCGAGGCCGGCTGGGACGTCACCGCCCGCCTCGGCCTCGCCACCGGCGACGTCCACCTCGCCACCTGGCCCGCCGCCCCCGACGACTGGCCCCGCCTGGTACGCCCCACGCTGCACGAGGTCACCGGCCTGTGCTCCGCCCTCTCCGTCGCCACCGCCGCCCTCGAACTCGCCAACCGCCTCGCCGACTCCTGAGCACCACCGCACAAGGCCGCCCCGTGCCGACCAGACCGGGGCGGCCTCGCCGTACGCCCGCCCGACCGGCGGCGCGTACGCTCGTCACCGAACCACCGAGGAAGGACACACATGGCCGACGACCAGCAGCTCTGGGGCTACGCCGAGGTCGCCGCGCACCTGGGCATCAGCGTCGGCGCCGCCCGCAACCGCAAGAACCGAGGCACACTCCCCGCCCCCGACGACACCAGCATCTCCGACCGGCCCCGCTGGAAGCCCTCCACCTTCCAGAGCTGGAAGCCGGTCGGCCAGGGCCACCGAAGCGACCTCCTCGACAACCCGGCCACCGACACCAGCAGCTGATGGAGTCCACCGTGCCCACCTCTGCGATGCCCTCGCCCCCGTTCCCCGCGCCCGACTCCGCCGTGCTCGCCCTGATCGTCGCCAACGCCGTCAACGCCGTGAACTCCGGCGAGGCCAGCATCGAGCAGGCGATCCTGCACGCAGCCGTCCACGGCTGGTACGAGGGCCACATCGAGGGCGAAGACGCCTGCCCCGGCTGCGACTTCCGGGGCCCGATCCAACCGCGCCCGTGACCGGACAAGCCACAGGAGACCACCACCCGGTGACCGATCGCCCGATCCACCGCCCCGGCCCGCTCATCGCCTGCTGCACCCTCGCTGCCCTGGGCGCCGCCGCTGCTGTCCCGGCCGCGCTGGCCGACGCCTACGCGGTGTGCGCCGTTGGACTGTTCGCCCTCGGCGGCGGCGCGCTGGCCGCCTACCGCACCGTCCGAGGCACCGAGCACCGGACCGACCACGCCGTCCTCGAGCGGCTCCGGCAGAACCCTGCCCTTGACCCCGAGGCCCTCGCCGACCATCTCGGCCTGCGCCCGGCCGCCGTACGGCTCAGTCTTCGCCGACTGACCGTCTCCAGCCAACTCCCCCCGCCCGCAGCGCCTCCCGGCTAGAAGCGCTGACCAGCAACGATGAGGACCGCCACCGATACTGGTGGCGGTCCTTTCTGCTGTCCGCTCTAAGCGTCGAGGTAGATGCCGGCGAAGATGCCGTCGAAGCCCAGGGCCACCCGCCCGGCACCGGTCGACGGGTGGCGGGTCCAGGTCGGGTCGGCGATCAGGGCGTCGAAGTCCTTGCGCGTGATCTCCGGCTCCAGCCAGTCGTTGCCGCAGCGGCAGCACACCCACACGTCGCGGCCCTGGTTGAGCAGCAGCCAGTCCCGGCGGGCCCGGCAGGCGGAGCACGTCACCGGTATACCGCGCAGGGCCAGTTCGGCCGGGTGCAGGATGCCCCTGACAGCTTCCGGGCCGCTGGGGGTCTGGGTCTCGTACGCCAGCTGCCGGAGCGGGTCGGAGCCGACCGGGACCGGGGTGGCGATCGGGGTCGGAGCGGTGGTGGTGTGCTCGGTTCTGGTCACGTGCTCTCCGTTCGCGGTGCTCGGATACTTGCGTAACACCCGGTGGAACCGGGTGTCGAGGGGTTTCGGGACGGCTGCCCGCAGGGTTGCCGGGTCAGCGGCGTGGTGCCGGGCGGCGCGGGTCGGTCACGGGCTGGGCCGGTGCCGGCTGGGTGGTGCGCGCCTGGGCCGGAGCGGTCCGGGCCCGGGTGCCGGCGGTCGTACGAGTGCGGGGGCGTTCGGGGTTGGCGGGCAGGTCGGCGAGGCGGCGGATGCGCCAGACGAGGACGTCGGTGGTGTTGCGGGCGGTTTCCAGCTCCCGGCGATCGACGGCCTTCTCCAGGAGGGCCTTGGGGTCGTGGCCGGCCTTCTCGGCTTCTGCGAGGACGGCGGCCAGGGCGTCGTGCTCGCGGGCCGGGCCCTGCTGGGTGCCGGCACTGCCGAGGACGGTTCGGATGGTGGTGTCGTGGCGGCGGCGCTCGCCTTCCGGGAGGGCGCGGCCGATCTCACGCATGGTGCGCATGGGGGTGGCTGCGGCCTGCTGGTAGGCGGTGCGCAGGTGCTGGGCGGCCTGGCGGGAGGCGGCGGCCTGCTGGGCGTGGCCCCTCGCGGAGTGCCAGCGGGCTGCGGCCAGAGCGACCAGGACGAGCGTGGACAAGACCATAGCGGTGGTGCCGCCGTCCTCTCCACGTCCGAGCGCACTGCCGGCGTGGACTATTCCGCGGGCGGCCGAGCGCAGGGCGCGGATGTCGGCGTTCTCGGCGCGGACGTGGCTGCGGGTGGCGCGTTCGAAGGCGCGGGCGGCGTATCGCAGTTCGGTGCGGGTGGCGGCCGGGGAGGTCTGGGCGAGGGCGTCGAGGAGTTCACCGGCGCCGACGAGGTGGGCGGCGGCTTCGTCGTCGTCCTGGTCGAGGACCGCGGCGGCGCGCTCGGCGGTGCCGGCAGCTTCTCGGCGGCGGCGCGCGGGAGTGGAACGGCCGGAGTGGGTCGGGCGGTTGTCCGTCTCCGGGGTGGCGGTGGCGGGCGCGGTGTCCAGGCGGCGGCGGATGCGCGGGAGGGAGAGGTCGGGGGCCAGGGTGCTGCCGGGGAACCAGATCGGCTCGCCGTCGCGGTTACGGTCGCCGGGCAGGGCGACGCTGTAGCCGAGGACGTCGCCGGAGGGGGCGTTGCGCAGCTTCACGCGAAGGCCGGCCTCGCGCAGCCGGGTGAAGAACTCCTCCTCTCCGGCGGCTCCCGCGACGGCCTGGCGGACGGCTTCGCGCAGGCTCTCGCGCGGGGTCTCGGTACGGCCGGTGCGCTCGGCCTTCCACTGTTCCTGGCTGGTCGGGTTCTTCGCGGCGGTGCCGTCGCCCGGGTTGAGCTGTCGCAGGCCGTACTCCTTCTCTATGAGGCGGGCTTCGGCCTGGGCCTTGCGCTTGTCGAAGCTCAGGGCAGCCAGGCGGCCGTCCTGGCGGACCAGCGTGGCGGCGATGTGGATGTGGTCCTCGGCGTGGCGCACGGCGACCCAGCGGCAGGCGGCGATGTCTCCCTCGGGCGCGATGCCGGTGGCGTGGACGATGCGGCGGGCGATGGCGGCCCACTCGGCGTCATCGAGGTGGCGGTCACCGGGTGCGGTACGCAGTGAGCAGTGCCAGATCTTGTTGGCCGGTGCCAGCTTGCCGAGGGCCTTGACCGGCTGGTCGAGCTGGTTGGCGAGCTTGGCGACCTGGTGCCGCTCCGGGTTGGGGCCCGGGTCCGGCGCGAAGTTGTTCCAGGAGGCGACGAGGTGCTGGTTGGTGTGCTCCTCGTGCTTGCCGGGTCCAAAGAGGTAGTCCACGAGGGGGAAGGAGCGGTCGGTGCCGGTGCGGATCTTGGGGATCACCGGCGGACCAGCCAGTCGACGGCCTCGTCGACCGCGTCGATGGAGGCTTCGACGCGGGCCAGGAGCTGCCGCAGCTCGGCGCCCGGCTGGCCGCCGGCGTTCACGAAGTGGGCCAGCTGGTTGAGGTTGTTGCCCACGGCGCCGAGCTGGCGGTTGGACTCCATGAGTTCCTGGATGCCGCGCCGGTAGTCGGCGACCGCGGCGCTGGGGTCGGTGCTGGCGGCGGCGGCCACGGCGGCGGCAGCGGTGTAGCCGCCGGGGGCGAGTTCGGCTCGGGCGGCGGCGCGCTGGAGGAGTGACCACTCGGCGTCGCTGAATCGAGGGCAGATGCGGTTGGTACGCGGCACGCTCTGGCGCAGGCGGCGGCGCGGCGCGACGCGGACGGCTTCGGCGGTCGGCGGGGTCTGCTGCTTCTCCCCCTTCGTCGGCACCCCTGGGCCGACTCCCCGGTCGGCGGCAGGCCCCCCTGGGTCTGCCGCCGACCGGGGAGCCTCCGCCCCCTCCGGGGCGGGGGCGGGGTAAGGACTCCTTACCCCACAACTTGCTCCGCCAGGAGCCTGATCATGGTCACTCTCCGGTGCCTTCGTGGTGCCGTCCTGGTCGGAGGCGGTCACCGGCTGGCCTCGCTGTCGCGCTGGCGGATTTCGAGGAGGAGGTCTTCGACGAAGTCGAGGGCGAGGACGGGGTGGTGGAGGGTCCAGGGGCGGGAGTGCCGGCCGCGCTGGACGCTGCGGACGCCGTCCGGGCTGGTTTCGACGCGGTGGACGTGGCCGCGCTGGGTGAGGACGGCGAGCCAGGAGTCCGCCTCGGCCCAGGTGGCGGGGATGGTGCGCATGGTGGGGTGCTCCCGTTCGGCGGTGATGCGGGCGGGTGACCGCCGGGGTGACCTCGTCGGTCACCCCGGCGCTCGGGTGTCGGTCAGTTCCGGTCAGCGGTGACCGGCTGACCGTGCTGCTCGCGGAGCTGGGCCATCAGCTGGGTCAGGGTGTCGGAGGAGAGGGGGATCTGCTGACCGCGGATCGCCTGGGCGACCACCTTGCGGGTCAGCTTGTCCTCCTGGCTGACCGCCTGCCGTGCGATCTTCAGCAGGTCCTCGGTGTCCAGGTCAGGGCGGCGGTCAGCGTCCCGGTCAGTGACCGGCGGAGCAGTGACCGGCGGCTTGACCGGCTGTCCGGTGGCCTTGGTGGGGCTGACCGGCGGGGCGGTGACCGGCGGCTCGACTGGCGGTCGGTCAGTGACCGGCCGGTCGGTGTCCAGGTGACCGCCCAGGTCAGAGGGCTTGGTCAGGCTGACCGCGCTGACCGGGGTCAGCTGCGGCTGCGGGGTCAGGTCGGTGACCGGGCGGCTGACCGTGGCGGTGACCGGGCGGCTGACCGGCTGACTGGGGGCGGGGTGACCGGCGCTGTCCTGACCGGCGGTCAGTGCCACCGGCCGCTCGGTCAGTCCGGTCTCCTCGGTGGTGACCTGGCCGGGGTCCGGGGTGACCTGACCCCGGTCAGTCTCGGCCGGTCGGTCAGCGCGACCGTCCCGGTCGGTGGGGCTGACCGGTCCTCGGGCGATGAGGATGTAGAGGTGGACGGCCCCGGCCAGGGCGAGGGGAGCGATGGTGGACAGCACCGCGACCACCGTGTCGCCCAGCCGGAGGCCGGCGGTCGTGTTCTGCTCGTTCAGCCGGACTGCGTGCAGGGCGTTGGCCCACAGGCTCGTCCCGGTGGCCGCGCCGAAGAGCGTCCACACGTAGATCCGGGCCCTCAGCGGTGCGGTGCGCAGGACCAGCAGCGCGCGGACCCCGTAGGCGATGAAGCCGTCGACGATGATCGGGAAGAGGTAGGTGAGGAAGCCCCGGACGTGGATGGCGACGGCCATCTGCTGGAGGGCGGAGAAGCTCAGCGCGCAGCCGGAGGCGCCGAGGGCGATGACGACGGCCCGGTCCCAGGCGGTGACGTGGGCGGTCGTCGGGGTGGTCGCGGTGGTGGTGCTCATGCGGCCGTCCCGAAGTCGGCGCAGGTCAGCTGCGCGGTGCTGGTAGTGCCGTGGGCTGCCGAGGCGGCGCGGGTGGCTTCCTCGGCGATCTGGCGGTGGCGGATCGCGCGGCGGGTCTCGCGGTAGAGCTTGAGGGCGTGCTCCGGGCTGATCTTGAGGAGCCAGGCAAGGCGGTCGACGGGGACGCCCTGGCGGTACCCGGCGAGGACGACCGCGCGGCGCTCGGCCTTCGTGAGGGAGATGTCGCGCCCGGCCAGGGTGGCGTTGACGCGGCTGTAGTCGAGGCGGTCGTTGATCTTGGCGTGCAGGGGTTCGCGCTCCTCCTCGGTATAGCCGCCCCGGATGCCGTGGGTGTCGCCCGTCTCCAGGGCGGCGTCCAGGCAGACGCGGGCGACCGGGCACTGGGCGCACAGCGCCTTGGCGGTGGCGATCTTGTCGGCTTCCTCCGGCCCGGGGAAGAAGGTCTCTGGGTCGACGGGGTTGTACTCGGTCGGGGTGCAGACGGCCTGGTCCTGCCAGGTGTGGTCGCCGAGCGAGCGGTGGCGGGCAGGGCTGGTCGTGGTGGTCATGAGGGGTTGCTCCGATCGCTCTCCGCGCGCGGGGTCGGCGTCGGCGGAGAGGGCGCTGGGTCGGTGAAGTTGGGGCGGCTCGCCGGGGGCGGCCGGTGCGGCGGCTGTCAGGCGGCGCGCTGGAGGCGTCTGCGGTCGACCAGCTCGAACTCGACCCGGGTGGTCATCTGAGCGAGCCGGGAGGTGACGCGATCACCGAGGTGGGCCTTGAGGTCCCTGATCTGCAGGTTCGTGGTGATCAGGGTCGGCAGGCAGTGGTTGTACCGGCGGTTGATCAGCCGGTACGTCTGCTCTTCGACGAACTCGCTCGACTTGGCGGCGCCGAGGTCGTCGAGGATCAGCAGCGGCACCCGGCTGTAGGCGGCGAGGACCCGCTCGGCGTCGGTGTCCGAGCTGGGCCGAAGCTCGGCGTACAGGTCGGCGGCGGTGGTGGCGCGCCAGCGCACGCCGATGCCGGCCTGCACGAGGGCGCGGACCGCGCCGTACGCCTCGTGAGTCTTGCCTGCGCCGACGACTCCAGCCATCAGCAGGCTGGGGCCGGTGGCGACCTGGCGGCGGGCACCGAGGCTCGGGGCGGTGGCCTGGGCGGCGACCTGGCGCACCCAGGCCAGGACCTGCGGGTGCGTGGCGAGCGCGTCGCGGTAGCGCGGCGGCAGCCCGGCCGACAGCGCCGCCTCCGCCGAGTAGGGCTCCGGCTCGTCCGGCAGGGCGTCGACCGTGGCCTGGTCGATGCCCCGGGCGGCGAGGATGCGGGCCATTCGGTCGAGCACCGAGGGGGCGTCGGCGAGGGTCTGCGGGTCGCGGTGGGTGCGCATCACAGCTCCTCGGCGTAGGCGGTGGCAGCGTCGACCGGGTTGGTCCACGCCTGGTGAGCGGGCACGTTAGGCCGGAATCCCGGCCGCGCCAAACCGGCGCCTCGTGCGTTCATGGCGTCGTTGACCAGGCTCGGCAGCCGGGAGGGGTGGCCCTGGATCTCGGCGAAGCGCCGCAGCCCGGCGCGGACGTGGTCGGCGGCGATGCCCTCGTCCAGCAGGGTCTTGACGACCTTGCCGAGGTGGCCGATCACGCTGCCCGGCGGTCGCTCGGCGCAGGCGGCGACGTACTCGCCGACCAGCTGGCCTGCCGAGACGGTGTCCGCGTCGGGCGCCTGGCGCCCCGTAGGGAAAGAAGATCCAGGATCCAAGATCCTAGATCCAGGCGCCGAGGGCTCCGGGAGGCTTCGGCGAGCCTTCGGGGAGGCTTCGCCAAAGGCCGCCTGACCTGCGGTTTTCTGTGAGGCCGGGACCGGCTGCGGCTCGGCGTCGATCGCCGGGGCGACTGCTCCGGCGGCGGCGAGAACCGTCAGCGCGGCGAACGCCGGGATGGGCTCGTTCGGCTGCTGGAGGGCGGCCCGAGTGTTCGCCGAAGTTTCGGCGAACACTCGGGGAGCGTTCGCGGCGGCCTCGGCTGCCGTTACCGGGGCGGCGGCGAGGGCGGCCTGCTGGATGCAGGGGCCCTTGCAGACGCCGCACCGCTCCGGCTCGCAGTGCGGGCAGGCCGGCAGACGGCTGAGCGACGGCTTGTCGATCTTCTGGTGGTTGCGCCAGGTCGGGTAGTGGAAGTACCGCCGTCCGTCGCAGCCGGTGTATCGGCAGACCGCTCCAGCAGTGGCGAGTTGCTGCAGGTGGTCCTCGACGTCTGCGCGGCTGATCTCCTCGCGCATCGGCCAGACGAGGCCGTAGACGATCGCCGCGTTGTCGCGGTGGCGGCCGTGGTCGTCGGCGTGGTTGGTCATCCCGAGAAAGGTGACCATGGCCGGGATCGACACCTCGGCCAGCGTCTCGGAGACCCAGGTCTCCGGCTTGACCGATCGAATGCGAGCCATGTCAGCGGCCCCGGACCGCGGTGACAGCGAGCTGCCCGGTGGCGAGGTCGAGACTGTGCGGGCGCGTCCAGTCCGCCTCCGGCCAGGTCCGCTGCACCCAGCGGGCCGCGACCTTGGTGGTGGTGCGGCTCAGCTCGAGCTGCTCGCCGTGCTCGTCGATCGCCACCGTATAGGGGTGGGGCCACTGGCGCTTGGGGTCGGCGAGGCTGACGTGGACGCTGACCGCGCCGGGGATCATGTCCGCGAGCTGGACGCCAAGCCGCTGCTGGCTCGCGCTGGGCGCGGCGTAGCGGGCTTCCCCTGAAAGGCTGGGCATGCGATACTCCTGGATTCGTAGGAGCGCGCGCGGCGGTCTCTCGTGCAAAAGAAGTCCCGCCGCTCGCGAGTTGTGATTCGGCACCCTTCGGGATGCCGGCCCGGCGTCCAGGAGTTGGTAGCTCCCGGACGCCGGTCTCATTTCGCCCTGATTCGTGCAGGGCTCGCCCTCTGCGGCACCGCTTTCCCCCTCTGCTCGTTCCGTCCCCTTGGGCGCCGCCCTGCGGGGACGACGAACATACGTAGACACCTGCGGCAAGTCCATCCCTTACGCCGCAGAGCGCTACGGGTCGGACAGGGCTCGCGACGGCCGGCATCGGGAGTCGTTCCACGACCGGTCGGCGCCGCCTGGATACCGAATCCAACGGCCCGTTGCGCAGGTGGCCGCAACAAGGCAGCATGCACACGGGTCGCCAGAGGCTGGCACCATGAAGAGGCGGAGCCCCTCCGGCGGTGCGATACAGAAACGTACGTTAGTTGTGCAGATGTATCAAGCCTGGACTACAGTGGTCTCAACACCGCCCCGACCTGCCCGATCGTCCCCCTGCTGGAGTTCATGTGCCACGTCAATTCGACGGCCAGCGCGTACGTGCTGTCCGGCGGGGCAAGGACCTTAGCCAGGGTGGGTTGGGTGCCAAGGTGGGCGCCAGCGGCCCCACCGTGGCGCGATGGGAGAACGGCGAGGACCACCCCAAGGGCGAGAAGCTCCCTGCGATTGCAGAGGCGCTCGATCAGCCGCTCGATGTTCTTTTCCCCCACGACGGCCCTGCGGACTTGCAGCTTCTGCGATGCGATGCCGGCCTCAGCGTGGCGCAGGCCGCTGCGATCATCGGCACGAGTCGCGTGCCAGTGAGCAACGCGGAGGGCGGTCGGCGCCGGCTGAAGGACGCCTACGTGCTACCGCTCGCAGAGGCATATGGGGTGACCGAGAAGGAGTTGCTGGCCGCCCAGGACTGCTCGTTCGGAATTCGCCCCGCGGCCTCCCGTGACGAGCAGGCGTCGGCCCCCCGCACCATCGGAGAGAAGATCAACTATCTCCTGCAGCACGGGTACGCGGACCAGGAGGCACCTTCCGACGAGGATCTCGCGCGCGCCGTGAATGCTCACGCGGGCGAGACACTCGTTGTAGTCGAGGACATCGTCGCCCTCCGCACGGGCGCCACGACCGACGCTTCCGACGTAGTGCGCGCGGGCCTGGCCGAGGCGCTACAGGTCGACGTCGCCCTCTTCCAGGACGATGCCGAAGTCAGCGCGGAGGCCCGTGAATTCCTGGAGGCGCTCCGCTTCCTCAGCTCGATCCAACGGGGGCAGATCCTCGGTCTGGCTGCACGCGGTAACGGCGGGGGCCTGTCCACCGAGATGATGGCCACGATCAACAATCTCGTCGGGGAGCTGAAGCACAAGCTGCCCGAGGTGCAAGACGGGGACTGACGCCGAGCTGCACCCGCCCACGCCGGGCGACCCCGGAGCACCCCCCACGCGCGTGCGCCGTCGGCGCCCTCCGGTACCTCGGTCGGGCTCCCGCCTCGCCATGCCGACCAACGGGCGCGACCCCGCTGAGCCCTGCAGCAGTACGCGGACAACGGGCTGGTCCCGGAAACGAACATGCCGCCCGATCATCATCCGGGCGGCGCGTTCCAACACGGCGATCGATGCTGCTGCGGCACCAGCGCTGACAAGCAGCGAAGGGACTGCGGCTCTGCCCCGGCAGGGGAGAGTAGCAGTCCCTTCGCTGTTCTTGGCCTCGGGCCTCCGAGGCGCCGGCCTACTACGCGGTAAGGTCCACGCCGAGCAGGTCGGAGAGAGTGGCGACCGTCCGCGTGGGGTCCTGGTTGTGCACCCCTGCGAGGCCGAGCTGCTCCGCTGCCTGCACGTACGCTTCGGTGTCGTCGACGAAGATGCACTGCTCGGCCGGCAGGTCCATGAGCTTGAGCGTGATCTCGAAGAGCGCCGGGTCGGGCTTGCGCATCAGGTGCTGCTCAGAGATCACCACGACGTCGTACAGCCGCTCAAGCTCGTAGCCGTCGTACAGGTCCCAGGGGGCGAGTCCCACACTGTTGGACAGGATGCCCACCTTGATCCCCGCGCGCCTCGCCGCAGCAGCCGCGTTGATCAGCCGCGGCTCGGGGCGAAGGTCACCGAAGATGCGGCCCATCAGGTTGTCGCTCGGGACGCCCAACATCTTGCCGGCGAACTCGTTCCACTCGGTCTGGCTCACCGCGCCGCGCTCCAGGTCGGAGGTGATCCGGACGCCCGTCTCGTCCTTGTACAGGGCCGTGAGGCAGGCGCCCTGCGGAAGGCCCTCTCGCTGCTCGAACGCCAGCACGGCGGGCAGGAGCGGGGTGGTGAGCACTCCGCCGAAATCGAGGATGAGGCCAGTGCGGTTGGACATGCGGGAACTCCATTGATTGCTGAGAATTCGGACGCCCATCCAGAGAGGAAGGCGTCACGACCCCGGCTACATATGGTGACGACAGCAACTGTGCGTCGCAGGCCAGGGTGCACCTACGGGCGGATCAAGACCTATCAGTCCGCAAAACCCACGGTACCAAATCAGCCCGCGCAGCGGATCGTGCTAAATCTCACTCGCTGGCTCGCTATCAAGATCGCCACGTCCCGACCCAGCGCGCCGATACGGGGGCCACCCCAGGGAATAAATCTGCGGCATGCATCAAACGGGCGACTGATCCGCTTCGAACTCCACTCTTGCCGCGTACACGAGAAGCTCCTGCGCCTGATCCTCGGAAATATCCGAATAGGCCGCGCTGACGCGTGCGAGCCACGCCGCTTCACTTTCAGTATCAACGAAGGGCTTCTCTCGCAGTGGGGCTGAGGCGTCTACCCTTGCTGGTGTTGCGTCAACGGCCTTGAGCGCGGCCTTAATCCAGTACGCCTCTGCAGCTGGTTCGGGATTGGAATGCGAGGCGGTAACATCCTCTGCCGCGAATACCAGATCTCGTGGAGCGTAGTAGCGAAGCCGCTCACATGCGTCGGCAATATCCTGGGTCCACCGGTCGAGGCGGACGTCGATGGGGACGCGCTGCAAGAGTTCCGTGAGGCGCCTCCCCGGTGGATACAGGCTCGTCCCCGGAAACGCCTCCGCCAGGTCGAACCAGAGCGGATAGATCCTGTTCAGGGTCCGCCACGTCTTCCACCGTGCCGCCACCGCACGGGTGGTGGGAATGCTCGCGCCAACCGCGACGATCAGGAAAAGCAGATCCATCCATATCGATTCGGCGTCTACGGCAAACCGCACTGCTGAGGGGCTCAAAGGGAAGGCCACCGCGACCCACAGCAGGCCGGGACGGGCCAGTGAATGAACCAACCCCATCCACATCGCGACCCCCATCAAGCCCAGCCCGATTCGCATGCTCGTGCACTCAGCCTGTCGCGCCGCCCTCGTCCACTGGTAACCGCAAACCGCGGCCGTGACAAGCGGAAAGAAGTAGAATACGGTCATGTAGACCGCGACTCCCCACTGTCCAGCGTGGTCGATGAGGAAATCTTGGCTTTGCACCCTTCGGTCCACCACGGTGAAAAATAGAACCGTGAGCAGGGTGACGCCTACAGCCCCCGCTTTATAGGATGCGCGAGCGATCCAGCGGGAGACTGCTACGTGACGGGGCACAGCTGCCTCCGTGCTCTTCCCGTAGCTGGTGGCGACGTAGGTCAGGGCTGCGATGGTCGCTGCAGTGCTGGCGAAGTGTCTCAGCAGGGCGTCCAGGTCCACCACTGGAATGCGATCTACGGCATCCATTACTGCCGGCGTATAGAGCCAAAGGGCTACAGCGAATCCTGCATAGCCGCCCCAGAGCGCCCGGCGGTGAAAGTCGCCATAGCGAACTGCAGGGAATCGCCATACGGCGATTGCGGTCATCACTATCGCAGTCAGGTACTTAGAGTAGTCGAACATGTAACCAGTGGTTATCTGTGCAGGCTACGTCTTTTTGCCGCCCGGGAGGTCGGCTGACGGCAGCCTTAATTGCCAGCAGGTGGACTGTTTGATGCGTGGTGAGTCGTGGGGCCGTAATTTTCGCCTCGGCGGTCGCTGTACAATCGCGGCTAACGTCTGAACCGCGGCGGAGCAACTGGGTGGGCGAGCGAGGATTCCAGGAGACTGACCATGTCATCTCCCGCGATCGGCTGACGGCGCGCCAGCCGCTTTATCAGTGAAGCCGAAAGCTCGGCCTGCTTCTCCTCGGGGCTGTCAAAATCTACGCGCCCCTGGACCAGAGTCGACGGGAAACGGCGGATCACTTCCTGGCGGATACGTTCAGGGACGTATCGCTCAACCTCGGCGGCCGTCAGGGTGGTCCCGTGGTCCAGCCATTCGTGCGCGAGCTCATGGAGGATGATGTGCTCGGTTTGATTTCGGCTTGAGCGGCGACGATAGAGAATGATTGTGAACTCCGGCGCTTTGACTCGGAGACCACATGCAGTGCCCAGTCCCCCATTGGGGTCATCCAGTGGCACTAGCCGAATCTGGCGACCCAACGCTCCCTCCATATTTCGCACCAGCGCCTCGACACTGAAAGGAGCGGGGGTAGGGAGGTCGGCGAGCAGTTTCTCGCATTCCTTCACAAGTGCGCGCCGTGA
Organism: Kitasatospora sp. NPDC001119; assembly: GCF_053598475.1. NCBI lineage: Bacteria > Bacillati > Actinomycetota > Actinomycetes > Kitasatosporales > Streptomycetaceae > Kitasatospora > Kitasatospora sp. NPDC001119. The sequence goes on along the minus strand of NZ_JBSFKI010000006.1, from coordinate 158,706 downwards.
AGGGTCTCTGCGCCAACGCATAGTCGCTCCATTGAAATGCCACTGGTGTTCACCGCCAGCCCCATCCCGATACTCGTACGCGAGGCGCTAGTAGCCAGGAGCCTGTGTTTGAGGTGCGCGGCGGCCGGTCGATCGGCGGCCACGCTTAATCGTACAAGGAGAGAAGTGTGATACATCCGGACTGGTGTGTTGTGAACGTCACCCAAGCGCAATAGTGATTCTCGTAACTGATTCCAAGATCGAAACTGGGCAGCGGCGCCGTAGTTGATCTTTCGGGGGCCCTACCAGCGCCGCCGGTGGCGGGGTCGCCGAAGGTGCCAAGGTGCAGCTGCCTCGGCGGTAACTGAAACGGGCTGACGCATGGTGCCGGTGTAGGCTTGCGAGCTGCGCTGGTGCGGACTCCGCCATGGTCGGAACGCATCGTGGAAGTCGGCTCACCTTGGAGGACAGGTGCCAGCGGTTCAGCGGATCACCTCTCGCAACGCCCGGTTCCAGCAGTGGGAAGCGCTGCTCACCAACCGGAAGAAGCGGAGCCAGCTGCACGAGTTCCTGGTCCAGGGGGTTCGGCCGATCTCGCTGGCCGTGGAGTATGGCTGGCCGATCACCGCGCTGCTCTACGACGACCGGCGGAAGCTGTCGGGCTGGGCGCAGGAGTTGCTTCGGACGACCCGGGCCGAGCGGATCGTGATGGCGCCGGAGCTGCTGGCGGAGCTGGGCGAGAAGACCGAGGGCGCGCCCGAGGTGATCGCGGTAGTCGGCATGCCGGCGGACGACCTGGGCCGGATCGAGGTCGGGCCGGACTTCCTCGGTGTCCTCTTCGACCGGCCGACCACGCCGGGCAACATCGGGAGCATCATCCGGTCAGCGGACGCCTTCGGCGCGCACGGGATGATCGTTTCGGGCCATGCTGCCGACGTCTACGACCCGAAGGCCGTACGGGCAACCACGGGCAGCCTGTTCTCGCTGCCGTCCGTCCGGGTGCCGGGGCCGAACGAGGTGATGGCCTGGGTGGAGCACCAGCGCGCCGCCGGCCACCCGCTGGTCTTGGTGGGCACAGACGAGAAGGGCGACGCCGATGTCTTCGACTTCGACCTGACCCAGCCGGTGCTTCTGCTGGTGGGCAACGAGACGACCGGTCTGTCCAGCACGTGGCGGGAGCTGTGCGACTTCACGGTGAGCATCCCGATGACGGGGGCGGCAAGCTCGCTGAACGCTGCGAACGCTGCGACCGCAGTGCTGTACGAGGCTTCCCGGCAGCGGATCGCGTCCGGGAAGCGTTCGCGCTGATCTCGGGTCAGTTCCAGGTGCCGCCTGCGGCGGCACGGCGGTAGACCTCCAGGTACTTCGCGACGACCACGTGGTGGCCCCAACGCTCGACCGCGGTGGCGCGAAGCTGTTCCGGGGCCGGGAGGCTGGCAAGGATCTTGGCGGCCTCCTCGCCGGTGGGCGTCTGCTCGACCGGTAGGGCGATGCCGACGTGCGGGGCGATCTCGGCGAGGCACCCGTTATCGGTGGCGATGACTGGGGTTCCGCTGGCGGCGGCCTCGGCGACGACGGTGGCCCCGGGCTCGATCCACTCGCCTCCGAAGGGGCCGCCGAAGGGCTGGGAGAGGACGAGCAGAGCCCGGGCTGCGGCGAGGAGTTCGGTACGGTGGCTCCCTCCGACCTCTCCGATGTACTCCACGGCGCCGGGGTAGTCGGTGAGGATGCCGTGCAGGTAGTCCGGCTCCCAGGCCGGTCCGGCGAGTTTCAGCGGGAGGCCGGCGGCCTGGGCGAAGGCCGCGGCGTCCCGCGCGCCCTTGTGGGCGGAGACCCGACCGAGAAACAGCAGGAAGTCGTCCTTCTTCTCGCGGTAGGTGCAGCGGTCGGGGTTGACCGGGAGCCGGATGATGGGCGCATCCGCGGACCCGGCGGCGCGGCGCTGGGCGTGGGAGAGGTAGACGCCGTTCGCCCGGTGCTCGGGCACGCCATTGAGGTGATGGGTGCGCACTGCCGGCCAGGACGGCTCGGCGGGCAGCAACTGGCCGTTGGTGTGATCGTGCACGACGTCCGGGCGGAACTCGCTGAGTGCGGCCAGGGTGGTGTCGAAGGTGGTGGCGTCAGAGACGGCCAGACCCGGCCGGGGGGTGGTGCCGGGGGCGCCGACGAGGAGGATCTGGCACCCGGCTTCGAGGAGCCCGTCGATGAGGGTCGCGACCACCCACTGGATGCCGCCGTAGCCCTGCGGCGGGATGGTGATCCACTGGGTGGTGTCCTGTCCGTACCGGTGGGGCGGGTTGAGCATGGCGATCTTCACGAGTGCCTCCCGGCCTGGTCGAGGAGTTCGCGGCCGATACCGGTCAGCACCGCCGTGGTGTAGAGGAGGGCGAGGGCGGCGCTCCGGACGCCCCGGCCGCCGGAGCGGTTGCGGTTCCACTCCTTGTGCAGGCCACCTCGGGCGGTGCCCCGGCGAACCTCGCTGCGGCCTTGCCAATAGGCGCGGCGGGTGAGGTATCCGGGCCGGAGCCGTTGGGCGGGTATCAGGTGATGGACCTGCGTGGTGTCGAGGACGGTAGCAGTGGCACCCAGGGCCGCGAGCCGGCGGACGAACGTGGTGTCCTCGGCGGAGGCGAGGCTGGTACCGACGCGGCCGAGGTGGTCGTCGAAGGCGACTCCGAGCAGGCGGGCGTGATCGCGGTCGAGAGCGAAGCAGCCGCCCCAAATGCTGGCGGCCCGGGCGGGGTGATGGGAGCCGAGGTAGTGCAGCTGACCGTTAGTCAGCCACCAGGGCGCCCGCTGGCCCTGGAGGTCGGCGGTGATCCGGGTGCCGGCCACGTGGGCTCCCGCTTCCATTTCAGCGCGAAGGTCGTCGATCGCGGCGACGGAGGGGACGATGTCGTCGTCGAGGAACACGACGTGCCGGGTCGGCGCCTCTTTCAGCACGAGGTTGCGGCTGTAGGACAGACCGATCGTGGCGCGGTTGAACAGCAGCGCCGCTCGGGTGGTGGTCTGGGTGAGCGAGTGCGCGGTGGCGGCGTCCACGGTGGTGTCGACGACGGCCAGGAGCCGGTCGTCGGGGCCGAGGACGTGATCGAGCCGGAGGAGGGCGGCCCGCAACTGCCTGGGGCGGTTACTGCAGACCGCCAGGGTCAGAGGCAAGGTCACCTGCTGGGCTCCTTCGTGGTGGGGCGCCGCCGACCGGTGAGCTGCTCGGCAAGGTCGGCGAGGTCCAGCAGGTGGAGGCTGTGCTCCGCGGCGGGGTGCTGGTGGCTCTCCAGGCGTTCGGCCCGTACGGCCGTGTAGGCGGTGACGAGAGCCGGGTCGGTGCCGGGCGGGGCGGTCCAGCCGGTGGGCGGGGCGACGAGGGCGGCGGGGACGCCGAGTTGCTGGGCGGGCGCGGCGTCGTGGTCGGGGCGGTCGCCGACCATCAGGGTGGTGGCGGGCTGCCATCCGAGCCGGTCCATCGCCCAGCGGAGGAGCCCGGGGTCGGGCTTGGCGACGCCGACCGTGGAGTCGAGGGCGATCAGCGCCAGGCTGTCGGCTACTCCGGTGTCGCGCAGGACCTCCTCGCACTCGGGCGGCTGGTTGGCCACGATGCACACGGGGCGGTCCGAATACAGGGCATCGAAGGCGTCGAAGGAGCCGGGGATCAGCTGGACGTGGTCGTGCCAGGTGCGGCGGACCTGGTTCCAGCTGTGGGCGCCGGCCGGGGTGAAGAGGCCGGGACCGGCGGAGGTGCCGGCCTTGTGGAGGTAGAAGCGGCGCATCTCGGCGGTGAAGCGCTCGATGGTCAGCGTCGGGTCGTCTTCGCCGGCGCGTTCCAGGACGCCTTGCAGCCAAGCGAGTTCGAACGGCTCGTCGTAGTAGAGGACACCGCCGACGTCCGTGGCGATGGTCTCGGCCGGGGGCAGGGTAATGGTCCGGTTCACGGCTGGGTGTCCTCTCCGGAGGTGGCTGTGGCGTTGGTGTACCACTCGGGCTGGGTGTCGGCACCGACTTCGAGGGTGAGCGTGCTGCGGGGGTTGACGGGGCCGTGATTCCTGGCCCAGGCGGCGGTGACGGCCAGACCCTCGGTCAGTGGGGTGTCCTTCCAACCGCCGAGCAGCAGGCGAGCGAGTTCGCTGCTGGTGTAGGCGGCGTGGACTTCCTCGCGGGTGGCCAGGTGGAGGATCGGGTGGTCCGGGACGCCCATCGCCGTGCGCGCTGCGTGTGCCATCTCCAGGACGGTACAGGGCTGTTGGCTGCCGACGTTGATCGCCCGGTTCCAGTGACGAGGCGTGTCGGCGGCGTCGAGGAAGCAGCCGACGATGTCGTGGACGTAGGTGAAGGAGCGGCGCTGGCTGCCGTCGCCGTAGACGGTGATCGGCTCGCCGCGCATGATCTGGTTGAGGAAGATCGCCACCGCGTTGCGCAGGGGGTCGGCCATGTTCTGCCGCTCGCCGTAGACGTTGTGCATCCGCAGGGCGGTGAACGGCAGCCCTTGGAGGTGGGCGGTGATGGCGAGCTCGCGCTCGATGGTGAGCTTGGCGTTGCCGTAGCTGTCGGCGGGCTGCGGGTGGTCGTCCTCGTGCATGGGGACACGGCCGGTGCCGTAGACGGCGACGGAGGAGGCGTAGGAGAAGTACCGGACGCTGGTGCGCAGGGCGGCGTTGATCAGGTGGATGCTGCCCAGGACGTTGACCTCGTAGTTGTGCGCCTTGACGGCGTGGCTGATGCCCTCGGCAGCGAACGCGGCCAGGTGGAAGACGCTGTCGAAGGTGTGGCTGGCGAAGAGCTCGTCGACGGCGGTGCGGTCGGCGATGGACCCGGTGACGAGGGTGGCGCCGCGGGGGACGTTCTCGCGCTTGCCGCCGTCGAGGTTGTCGAGGACCACGACGTCGTGTCCGGCGGCCAGGAGGCGGTCGGTGAGGTGGGAGCCGATGAATCCGGCGCCACCGGTGACCAGGTGAAGGGCCATGTGGTGCTCCGATCGGGTTGGCGGGGTCAGGACTTGAGGAGGGCGCGCACGCGGGCGAGGTCGGCGGCGGCGAGTGCCGTGATTGCCGGGAGCCGGGTGGCGAGGTGGTCGCGGAGCTTGTCGGTGTCCAGGAGGGCTAGCTGCTCAGCGGCGGCCGGGTCGGTGGTGAACGCGGCGACGTCGCGGTGGATGTCCGTGACGGAGATGGCGGATCCGTACGTGTCGGCGAGGACGCCATGGAACTTCGGGCTGTGGCCGATGGCGACGGCGGGGGTACCGCTGGACAGGGCGCCGATCGAGGCGTGCAGGCGCTCGGAGACGACCAGTTCGGCTCCGGCGAGCACGGCCTTGTACTCGCCGGCCCCGGTGCCGTCGCGGTCCAGCACGTGCACAGGCGTGCCGGGTAGGCGGTCGGCGATCTGCCGGGCCAGGATGCGGTCGTCGTTGTGCGCTCGGGAGTCATGGCAGTGCGGGACGAGCACCAGCGGTCGGCGGCGTACGCGCCACAGGGTGTCGGCGAGGCAGGTCAGCGCCACCAAGTGGTCGGCGTCGCTGATGGTGCTGTAGCGGGTGACGCCGCGGCTCGGCACCAGGCACACGTACGGCTGGTGGCCTGCCAGGCCGACGTCGGCGAGCAGTTGCTCGGCGCGCTGCGGGGAGGAGGGCTGGAGGAGGAAGGCGGGGTCGGCGGACAGCACCACCCGCGCTGCGGGGAGGCCAAGTTGGTCGGTGAGGTAGCTCATGCTGGTGGTCTCGCGGACGGTCAGCAGGTCGAGCCCATTGGCGGTGGCAGTGAACGCCGCGGTCTCGGCGGGGTCGGTGAAGGGGCCGATGGACTGGCCGATCATCGCGGTGGGGACGCCGAGCTGCTGGGCGCGGTCGAGGACCGCGAGATAGGAGGTGGAGACGCCGTAGTCGGAGGTGTGTAGGTCGCCGCCCGTGGCGAGGACCAGGTCGGCGTGCTGGAGGAGGCGCTGCGCGCGGGCGCGGCGGTTCGGCTCGGTCTCGACCGGGCGCATCGTGGCCCAGGAGCGGGAGACGACGAACGGGTCGGCGGTGCAATTGGCTCCGGTGCCCCTGAGCGCTTCGGCGTCGAGGTCGGGGGTCTGGGTGAGCACGGTGACGGTGGTGTCCGGTGCCGTGGTCAGTTCGGTGGCGAGTGAGCGGGCAAGCGCCTCGACTCCGCGGCTCTCGCAGCTGGTGATCCCGGTGATCAGGATGTTGGGCACGTTGGTCCTCCCGGCTAGTTGGTGAAGGCGAGGAGTTGGCCCAGGACGCGCCGGTAGTTGAAGCGGCGGCGCAGGTCGTCCTGGACGCGGCCCAGGCGGCGGCGGTTGGCAGTGGCGTCGCGCAGCAGCCGGGCAAGGTCCTCGGCGGGGTGGTCGCCGAGGAGGAAGGGAGCGATGTTCTCGCCGTAGAGATCGGTGGTGTAGGCGAGTTCGGGCGGCAGGGCGGGCATGGTGCCAGCTGCGATGGTCTCGAACATGCGGGGGGTGAGCAGGTGTTGACGGGCGAGCAGGGGGCGAGCCAGGACCGGGGTGATCTCGGCCTTGGCCATCTGGGTCAGGACCGTGCCGAAGGGAACGGGGCCGGTGACGTGGACCCCGCGTTCGGCCAGCCATCCGGGCTGGTTGGCAGTGGCGGCGGGGTGGTCGGGGTGGGGGTCGCCGGTCCACCAGCGGCCAGCCACCCGCAGGCGCGCCAGCGGTGGGCGGGCCGTCCGGGCGGCTCCGACGAGACGGGCCAGGGCGTCCCAGCGCCACCAGTTCGCGCCGACGTACTGCATCTCGTAGGGCAGTTGCGCGGGGGCGTGCTCGGGTCGGCGTACCGGCTTGGGCATCCCGAAGTAGGGGAAGAACCGGGCGCCGTCAGGAAGGGGGCCCAGTCGGGGCTGGAGGACGAGGTCGCTGAGGTGCCGGTACAGCTGCTGCCACTGCTCGTGGCCGTAGGTTCCGGCGGAGTCGTCGACGCCGAGCATGGTGTGCTCACCCCAGTGGGCGTCCGGGTCGAGGACGATCCGGCGCTCGCGGGGGAAGCGCTCGCACAGCTCCAGGCGCTTCTCGTCGAGGAACTGACGCCCTTCGAAGACCAGGACGAGGTGGGTACCCCAGTAGAGGTCGTCGACGACCGGCAGCAGCAGGGGGACCTGCTCGTCCAGCCGGCACAGGGGACCAGCGAGGGCGACCTCGCAGTCGAGCGCGGGCGCGGCCGTCACGTACTCGGCGATCATGTGGGCCGACCCGGCCTGCCAGTGGAAGTCCCCGGCGATCAGCAGCCTGGTCACGGTGCCCCCTTGCCGGTGCGGGCGGCCGGGCGGGCAGAGCGCAGGCGGCGGTGGGCCCGGCGGCGACGGGCGATGGTCGGGGCGAGGCGCAGCAGCCACCAGGCGGCGGCTGCCGTCTCCACCCACCCGCGCACCGGGGTGGTGGTACCACCTACGGAGCGGCCGAGCAGGTCCTCGCGCAGCCACCGCCCGGCCAGGCTCACCGCGGCCGGCCAGCTCCAGGTGATGTCGGTGAGGAGGAAGTAGTACCGGTTGCGGCGCATCTGCACCCGGCGGTAGGTACTCGCTCCGGTCCCGCCGCCACCGAAGTGCTGAATGCCGAGGCCGAGGTTGAGCGCGACGCGCCAGCCCGCCCAGCGGGCCCGGCGGCACAGGTCGGTCTCCTCGTAGTAGGTGTGGAACACGCGGTCGAACAGCCCAACGGAACGCAGGAGTTCAGCGCGGACGAAGAACGCGGCGCCCTGGACGTAGGCATGTTCCAGCGTGTCGGGGGCGCGGCCTGCGGCGGGTCCGGCCGGTGAGGGGCGGCCGGGCCGGTCTGCGGCGAAGCCGTCCGCCTCCCCGCAGCGCACGGCGGTGCGCGACCAGTCGTTGTACTCGTCCAGGACGACCGGCCCGTCTTCCCTGTAGGTGTACTGCATGGGGCCACAGATGCCGTACTCGGGCCAGCGCTCCATGAAGGCGGTCAGCTGCTGGATCAGGTCCGGCGGGGTGCGGGTGTCCGGGTTGACGAGGAAGACGTAGTCGGCGCCGTCCGCCAGCGCCGCGCGCATGCCGACGTTGTTGGCCTGGGCGAAGCCGAGGTTGCTGTCGTTCTGGATGATCCGCGCCTGTGGGTGGTTGTCGCGCACGAGCGCGGTGCTGCAGTCGGTGGAGGCGTTGTCGATGTACCAGACGGTGAGCTCGAGGTCGGGAGTGTGGCTGGCGAGCAGGGTGGACAGGCAGGCGGGCAGCCACCGGGACTCGTTGGTGCCGACCGTGATGGTGGCGACCTTCGGGCGGTGGGCAGGTGCGGGGCTGGTCACGGTGACTCCATGTCGGCGGGGACGAATTCGATGACGATGCTGCGGCGGGGCCGGGCTGAGGAGTTGGGGCGCGACGCGTGGACGACCCGTACGTCGTGCGCAGCGACGTCGCCAGCCTTCGCGGCAACCGGCAGGACCGGCCCGGCGTCGCGGACCTGCTCGATGTCCGCGTCGTCGTCGAGGCGGTGGCTGCCGGGGACGAACTCCAGGCAGCCGTTGTCGGCGTCCGAGTCGTCCAGGAACAGGCTCAGATTGATCGCGGTGCCTGGGGCGGCGTCGGTGCGGTCGCGGTGCCAGGGCACGGCGGCGGCCACGTGCGGCATCTTGACGATCATCGCGATGACCCGGGCCGTGGCCGGGCGGCCGAGCAGCGTCTCGGCGAGGTGGTGGAGCGGGCCGGTGGCGAACAGGCCGGCCGCGAGCGGGGCGCCGAGCTGACGCTGGAGGTTGTGGACGCGGTAGAGCACCGGGGCGCTCTCGCCCTCGCGGGTGAAGTGCCAGAAGTCCTCCGCTCGGTGGCCGTCCTCGAAGGAGGCCACCAGGGCGTCGGCCTCCGCACGCAGCCGCTCCAGCAGCACGTCGGTGACAACGGCGGGGACCACCGTGAATCCGCGCGTCCGCAGTCGGTCGAGCCTGGTGGCCGCCGGGGCGCTCATCGCACCGCTCCGGAGGTCAGCTGGCGGGTGAACCAGGCGATGGTGGCGGCCAGGCCGTCCTCGGCCGTGGTTCGGGGCTCCCACCCGAACGCCTCGCGGGCCACGGTGGTGTCGGGGCGCCGGCGCACAGGATCGTCCTGCGGCAGATCGACGAACTCGATCCCGGCGGTGGAGCCGGTGAGGCCGAGGACGAGCTGGGCGATGTCCAGCACGGTGCGCTCGTCCTCGGTGCCCAGGTTGACCGGCCCCGGGTGGCTGCTCTCGGCGACGGCCAGCAGCCCCGCCACGGTGTCGTCGACGTAGCACAGCGAGCGGCTCTGGCTGCCGTCCCCGGCGACCTGTAGGGGCTGCCCGGCCAGCGCCCGGGTGACGAAGGCCGGCACGGCGCGGCCGTCGTCGGTGCGCATCCGGGGGCCGTAGGTGTTGAAGATCCGCGTGATCGCGGTGTTGGTGCCGTACTCGCGGCGGTAGGCGGCGGTGGCGGCCTCGGCGAAGCGCTTGGCCTCGTCGTAGACGCTGCGCGGGCCGATCGGGTTGACGTTGCCCCAGTACGACTCGGTCTGCGGGTGCTGGTGGGGGTCGCCGTACACCTCGGAGGTGGAGGCGAGGACAAACCGGGCGCCGCGTTCCTTGGCCAGCTCCAGCGCGTTCAGCGTGCCGATGGAGCCAACTGACAGGGTCGGGATGGGATGGCGCAGATAGTCGGCGGGGGAGGCCGGGGAGGCCAGGTGGTAGACCACGTCCACCTCGGCGGCGATGGCCAGCTTGTCGTTGACGTCCTGCTCGATCAGCTCGAAGTGCTCCGTGCCGCGCAGGTGCTCGATGTTGTTGCGGCTGCCGGTCAGGAAGTTGTCCACGCAGACGACGGCGAACCCGGTGCGGGTCAGCACATCGCACAGGTGGGAGCCGATGAAGCCGGCCCCGCCAGTCACGACGGCGGTCCTTCGGGACATGAGGCTCCTCAAGTGGTTGGGCACGTCGGCCTCGCCCGGCGGCGCGACGGCGCACGGCGGACGGATCGGTGTGCAGGTGAGCAGGTGCGAGCACGGCTGGCGTGCCGTGCTCTCGGCGATCGGTGCGAGTGGTCCGTCCACGTGACGTCTTCTCGCTGCGCGGCCGGGTCATGAGGCGGTCCCCGGCTGCACCCCGGGTGCCCCGCCGCAGACCAGCGGCCGGGCACCCTTCAGGGGGAGCACTAGCTAACTCCCGCTCAACTCCCCTTGTGAAGAGCGCTTTTGTCGTCTTCGTGTCGTATTCCGACCCCAGCCGCCCCACGAGAAACATCAGCACACAGTCGCCAAATGGCTACAATCCGGTGAACACATCGGGGGGTTGCTGATGGGCCGATCAAACGGCTTACGCGCAGACATACGGCTGGTCCACCCGCTCAGCGTGGTCCGGGACGAGCAGGGCTGGACCTTCCAGGACGTCGTCGACATCGTCGCCAAATCCACCAAGCGGTCGTCCGATCGGCGCAAGGCGTGGAAGTGGGAGAACTGGGGGGTCGAGCCGGACGCCGAGAGCCAGGAGGCCCTGGCGGCGGCGCTCGGCGTGCCGCTGCGGGAGGTGCACCGGCTCGGGTGGCCGGGGTGGCTGCCGGACGGTGGGCCGGTTCGCACGGATTTCCCCTGGACCGCGGCGGGGACGCTCGATGCACTGGACGACACTCTGGAGCACGCGATGCCCGACCGGCGCGGATTCATGAAGCTCGGCGGACAGGCGCTCACCCTTCTCGCCAACCAGTGGCTTACCCAGGAGCCTGGCGCCCTGGCTGCCGCGCTGGCCGGCGGCAAGGTCGACGAGCGGCTCCTCGAAGACCTGGAGGGCGGGCTCCCCCGCCTGCGACGACTGGAGGCCGCCCTCGGCGGTCAACGGGCCCGACGCCTCCTCCACACCGAGCTGGCCACGGTCACCAACCTCCTCAAGGAGTCGTCGTACACCGAGAAGGTCGGCCAACGCCTTCTTCGCCTCGACGCCGAGCTCGCCCGCCTCGCCGGCTTCGCCAGCTTCGACGCCGGACTCGATAGCGCCGCCCAGCGCTACTGGACCACCGGACTGCGAGCCGCCCACGCCGCCGATGACCGAGCGTTGGGCGCCAACATCCTCAAATCGCTCAGCCTCCAGTGCTACGACCACGGCCTCACCGGCGCCGCGCTCGCGCTCGCAAGCGCCGCCGTCGAAGGCGCCGGTGACGTCACCCCCAGAACCCGGGCCATGCTCCTGCTGCGACAGGCCCGCGCCGAAGCCGCCTGCAACAACCGAGCCGCCTGCGAACGCCTGCTATCCGAAGCCGAAACCCTGATGGCCCGCTCCGCCACCACGGACGACGACCCGGCCTGGACTGGCTACTTCGACACAGCGGACTTCTATGCCCAAACCGCCACCTGCTACGCGGACCTACGCCTCCCCTGGCACGCCGAGACCTACTTCACCACCGCGCTGGACCTCATGCCCTCCTCCAAGGCACGCGACCTGGCCACCTACACGATCCAGAGCGCCCGCACCCACATCGCCCTCGGCCACGCCGACCACGCCGTCCATCTCCTGGAAACTGCTCTCGAGTTAGCCGCCGACGCCCCATCCCAGCGCAACACGGCTCGAGCGCTCGCGGCCCGAGCCGAACTCCCAATGGCCAGGAAGCACCCGAAAGTCCAGCGGCTCGACCAACTGCTCGCCACACTGTCCGCATGACCACACACCGCGACCAGCGAGTCGCCCTCGTCTCCGGCGGAAACCGTGGCCTCGGACTCGCCATCGCCGCCCGACTCGCTGAACATGGCATGCACGTCGTCCTCGGCGTGCGCGACCGCCTCGCCGGTCGCGAGGCCGAGGCCGCCCTCGCCAGCAAGGGGCTCTTCGTGCACTCCCACGAACTGGACGTCACCGACCCGGCGAGCGTCGCCCGCGCCGTCGCCGACACAGCCGCCCCGCTCGGACGCCTCGACGTACTCGTCAACAACGCCGCCGTTGCCGTCGACCGCGGCCAGGCCGCCTCCGCACCCGACTTCGAACGGGTCCGCGCGACCATCGACACCAACCTGCTTGGTGCCTGGCGCCTCGCCGCAGCCGCCGTACCGGAGATGCGAAAGAACGGCTACGGCCGGATCGTCAACATCACCAGCCACCTCGGTTCCCAGAGCAACATGGGTGCCGGGAACGTGAGTTACCGCGTCTCCAAGGCCGGTCTCAACGCGCTCACCCAGATCCTCGCCGCCGAACTCACCGGCACCGGCATCCTCGTCAACGCCGCCTCCCCCGGCCGTACCAACACCCGCATGGCCTACGGCGAAACCGACCGCACCCCCGAAGAGGCGGCCGACACCCCAGTCTGGCTCGCCACCCTCCCCGACGACGGCCCCACCGGCGGTCTCTTCTATGAGCGCAAGCCCCTCGACTGGTGAGCCGCGCTCAGCTCGCCCGTCACGTGAGTCGACGAGGCCGTCACCGCGTGGAGAACCTCACGACATCCGCCGAGGTGTAGCCGAACAGCCCGTCGATCCGGGACGACCCGGCCCTCAGCTGTTTCTGCACGGCACGGAGCACGCTAGGGCGTGATTCAAAGGCGTCTGCCAGCCACCGATGTCATCGCATGCTCTGTCGACCGCCGACAGTGCTATGTTCCGATCGCGGATCGAACGGTAGTTGCTGGGCACGGGGTTGGGGTGGCTTTGCTGGAAGCGCTGATCACGACCGTTACGGGAGCGGCCTCGGCGACCGTGGGAGTGCTGGTAGGCGGGATCATCACCAGACGGGGCAGGGGCCATCAGTGCTTGCGGGATCAGCAGCTGGTTGCTTACCAGGAACTCCTCAGCCACTATGCCAAGTTCACGATGGAGATCAAGCGCGCACGCACCGACCGTCGAGGCTGGGACTACGACTGGGCCGAGTGGAGCGCCGCTCTGACGCGGGTCAGCTTGATCGCTCCCGCAGAGGTTGCGGGAGAGGTCGACAGCTTTGGTCAGTCGGTAGACCGCTTCTTGGACCGCGTCGTGGGAGAAGCCGATCCGGCCCGTCCTCCGCTCGGCGAAGAGGAGTTCCGGGCGGCCAGCACGGAGGTGGCTCAGGCGCAGACGCGACTGGTCAACGCGATGCGGCGGTCGCTGGGAGGTGGGCGGAAGGCGCTGACCTTCTGATGGACCGGCTCCTGCCGGAGGTCCATGGTCTACCAGACGAGGCCGGGTTCGGTGCCCTGTGACGGGGTGACGCGCGCCGGCAGCGATGCGCTTACTCAAGCGTTGGCCAGCCACAGACCCTTGTACTGGATCTTCGGGTGCCGGTGGTCTCGTGTGGTGGTACCGGCCGGGGTGTAGCCGCAGGACCGCAGCAGGTTTGCCGTTGTGGCTTGGTCTCGTTCCTCGTTGTAGACGCCGATGATCAATCGGCCGCCCGGGGCGACGACATGGTCAAGCAGATGGGCTACGTACGCTCCACGCAGGTCCGCCGGCACGTAGTCCACGCCGGTGCGGACGGCGTCGAAGCGATGCGGAGGCTTCCAGCCCATCGCGTTGGCGGTCCAGATTCGACGCGCCCACTTCGGGCAGCGGGTTCGGGCGAGGCCGGCGAGGGCGGTGGAGATCTCCACCCCGTAGGGCTCGATGATGATCCCGACTTCGGCCGCCCAGTCGGTCAGGCTCTCCATCAGGTGGCCGTTGGCGCATCCGATGTCGAGGAACGTCCCACCGTGGGGCGGGAGCAGGTTGACGAGCAGGCTGCGGGCTTCTCGCCAGCGGGTTTCGTCGCCGCTGTGGCCGGACTGGGCCCGCGGGTTGTCGCCGTTGAGGTAGGCCGGTTCGATGACGCCCAGGACGGCGGCGTGCCACTCGGTGGCCGTGATCTCGCCGGCCTGGTACGCGTCGTCGATGGGTGCCAGATCGCTCCAGCCTCGTTCCTTCGCGCTCGCGATGTCCTCGGCGTCGCGGCCGGCCGGACGGCGCGTGTTGGGGTCCATGCGTGCTCCTTCTCAGCTCGCTGACGTTGGCAGGGTGACGTTCAGTCCCCTTGAAGAGCGTGGATCAGCCGCGCGGCCTCCCGGTGCGCCGGCCCCGTTCGCGGGTCGTTCGGACCGGCATGTGGTCCGACGATCTTCGCCAGCACGAACAGCTGCATCACCATCCCGTCCCGGCTCTCAAGGTCTGCCCGGCGCTCCCTGCGTACCCGGTCCGCAAGCGCAGGTACGGCGAGGGAGGCGGCGTGCAACGACGCCGAGTCGAGTCCGCGTGGCGCCATTCCCCAGTCCTCCCAGTCGAACATGCAGAACTCACCAGGGCCGGTGACGTTCGCCCAGTTCAGGTCGGCGTGAGCAGGACACCACTGCTCCACCCGAGTTTCGTGCGCTCCGGGGAAGGCGGCCTTGATCGTGTCGTCGACCAGCCGCTGCGTGATCTGTTCGGTGTCCGGGGCCGCTACCCGGGCCGTGTGCTGAGCGGCCAGCACTGCCAGCGAGGCGTTCAACGAGCACCACCACCCATCGGACAGCTCCGGGTCGACGGTCACCACCGCGGCCCCGACCGGGAGCTCGGGCAGCAGCGAGGTCTCGTCCACGTGCCAAATCGCCCGGTCGTCCGGGTCCTGCCATGTCGTCGACCCGTACCAGCGTGGCATCGCCACGCCAGCCAACACCGCTGCGGCTTCGAATCCGCCCCAGCCCTGTTCCCGCGCTCGCGCCCAGGGGCGGCGCTCGACCCTGACCCAGCTGCCTCGGTCGGTGCCGGCTCCGAGCGTCCGGCGCTTGCGCACCACGCTGCGCCGGTCCAACCTCGTGCCGAGGCGCTGCTCCACCTGGTCCAGGACGTGATCGACGGGCTCCTGCCGGAGGTCCATGGTCTACCGGACGAGGCCAGCGGCGGTGCCCTGCGGTGGGGTGACACCGGTCAGCTCACGTGCCCGGTCAGCGAGCAGAGGGGCGAGTTCCGGGTAGTACCCACGGTCAACGGCCTGGAGCATCTCCGCAATAGCGATGAGCTGACCGACGCGTCCGGCCGGGGTGTCGAGGCTGTCGGCGAACTCCGTACGGATGCGGTCGGCGGCCTCGGGCACGAGGAGGCTGCTGACCCACAGGACCGCAGGGTCGTAGCCGACCGGCACCAGGCCCCAGCGCTCCCAGTCGAGGATCATGAGCGGCCGGGCGGTCAGGTTGGCCCACTGGAGATCACCGTGCCCGGTGGTCCGCTCGACCTCGCCCGGGGCCGGGATGCCGAGATACTTCGGGAAGACCTCTTCGACCCACGCCTGGCGCAGAGTGATCTTCGTGCCCGGCGCTTCCGCAATGGCAGCCAGCGCGTTCCGCAGCCCGGTCCACCAGCCATCGTCCAGGCCGGGGTCATCGCGGAGGTCCGGGGTCGAGGAGACCGCGGAACCTACCAGGTCGAAGACGTCGGCCTGGTAGAACCAGCCGGCCTCGGTCCAGTCGAGGGTGTCGTGGAGCCGGGGGCGCGGGACGGAGGCAGGGACGAGCTGCTCAGCGCCGAGGGCGCCCTGGCCGGTCGGCCGGGGTGCCCTGCGGCGGCTGCTTCTGGAGACCCGAAGCCAGACGTTCTCGGCCCGGCGGCCGACAGTGGTTCCGGAGGTGCCGAAAACCGGCGGTCCGGTGCACACCAGGCCGAGGAATCCGGCGGCCTTCTGGTGCGCTCCCGTCAGGTCGTGCCGGGTGTCGTCATCCGGCTGAAAGGACATCGAGCACCGTCCTGAGTCGTGCGTCGGGGATCGGCTGGGCGAGAGCGTCCCGGGCATCCTCCCAGTGCTGGAGGGTGCTGGTCGAGGTGAGGACGACGTCCAGCGCAGGGCAGGCACCGATGAGCTGCAACGCGGCGCTGTGCGGGGTCGATCCCGGCTGGATGAGGTTCACCAGTTCGGGTGTCATCAGGCCCGGCAGTTCACCGCCGTGCAAGGGCGCGGAGGCGAACGTCGTAATCCCGGCGTCGCGCGCGTGGACGAGCGGCCCGGCTCCGTCGAGGGCCTGGGCGATCGGCTCGGCCATGACGAGGCTGACCGGCAGCTGGACACCAGCGAGGTGGTGGTTCGCCGACCCGGCTGCTTCGCCAGCCAGAGCGATCAGTTCGGCGACGGTGAACGCCTGGTTGGCGAAGCCAGCCCAGGTGGCGACGCCGTACCCCCCGATGCGGCCGGCCTGCGCGAACTCCTCCAGCACGGCGAACGCGGCGCGGAGGTTGTGGTGCAGCTGCTGCCGGTCGTGGTCGGACCGTTCGGGGTTGTGAACGAAGACAATGTCCGCACGACCGAGGGCCGCGAGCGATTCCTCGGTCTGGGCGCGGACGTCCACAGGGGCGATGCTGTGGCGGCCGTCCGGGTAGAAGCCGGTCTTCGTCGTCACCTTGGCAGTCGAGTGCTCGGCGAGCACCGGGGCCAGGTCGTGGTGTGCTCGGCCGTGGCCGTAGTTGGGGGCGGTGTCGATCCACTTCGCCCCGGCCGTGAGGGCGGTGCGCGCCGCTTCGCCGGCGGCGCGCACCCGGTAGGTCCCCAGGCCGAGCTCCGGGCTCACCGGCCGACCCCGACCACGGCGAGGGCCTGGCCCTGGACGAGGACGGTGAGGACGCTGGCTACGTCCTTGACCTCCAGGCCGGCGGCTTCGGCGAGTTCCCCGATGCTGACCGGGTCTCCGGTCAGCAGGGTTTGCAGGGCGGGCTCGACCCGCTCGGAGAAGTCCCATGCGGTTCCGGCGGCGGACAGGGTGACGGTCCGGGCGGTGGGGTCGCTGGTGAGTTCGGAGCGAGGGGCGGTGATCCGCACCTTGATCTCCGGGTCTGCAGGGAGGGCGTCCACGAAGGGCAGGGACGGGGTCGGTCGGCCGAAGTGGGTGGTACCGGAGGCCGTGGCCCAGCGGTCGATCAGGTCAGGGTCCGAGAGCGCGGTAAGCACCGCAGCCCTGAGATCGGCCAGGTAGGCGGCCTTCTCGTCTGCTCCGGCGTGGAGCGGCACGTCCTTCCGCACGGCGGGGCTCTCGTGCAGCTCGTCCACCAGCCAGCCCAGGAGCGTGGCGCCGGTCTGGGCGACGAGTCCGAAGGTGAGGTGCAGCGACTCGCTGCCCTGGTCAGCAGTGACGCTGTGCCACCAGCCACGCGGCAGGTACAGGACGTCGCCCGGGTGAAGGACGACGTCCGCGACCGGCTCGCCCTCGGGTTCCTCCGGGGAATCCACGTCGCGGAAGGTCGGGGCCTGCCGGGTCGGCTCCCACAGCCGCCAGCGCTTCGCCCCGTACTGCTGGACCACGACCACGTCGTGATCGTCCCAGTGCCGACCGAAACCCTCCTTCTCCGTCCAGGAAGCGTAGAGGTTGGTCTGCACGGGCGTGCCGATGAAGCGTTCCAACGCTTCGGCAACGGTGCGGATCGGCGGGTGGATCTCGTCGATCGCGTCCACCACGAGCGAGGCACCCTCGGCGAGCTGAGCGTGGAGCTGCGCGGGGTGCAGCCGATTCCAGGTCACCCCACGGCGATTGGCCGCCGGGGTCGAGTACCGGCCGACAGGAACGGTCTGCCCGTCCATCGATAGCCGCAGCCGCGGCGGGTCGATGCGGTGAGTGGCGAGGATGGTGTTCAGATCGTCCCAGGACAAGAGGGGAGCGGTGTCGGCGCCCCCCGCGGGGATCACGGCGTAGGAGCGGTGGAGCGCCTGGGTGAGGAACTGGTCCCCACCCAGGCGCACCGCCCACGAGGCGGTCTCATGCATCGTGGGCGGTCTCTCAGGTGTCGTTCTGGTCGGACTTGCCGCCCGTGTTGTCGGACGGCACGTCGGCCCGCGAACGCGCGGCCCGGATGTTGCGGACGCCGACCAGCAGGCCGCCCTCCTCCTCCGGCTGGACCGCGGATGCGATGCTCTCCATCGGATCTCCTCTCCTCCTGGCGCTGCTCGGCCGTTCCAGGGACCGGAAGGTGTCGCAGCGGCTGAGTGCCCCAGTGTTCCGAGCTGGGCGTGGCAGGGCCATGTCGTCCAGCTGTCATCTCGCGGGTTGATTCGCACGCAAGTGTCATCGGGGTGTCATCTTCACCACGATCACGGCCACGAGCTGCGGCGTCTCGGCTTCGCCACTACGACGGGGTGGCCAACGGGCCCCCGTCCTGGGCAGGATTCCGGGCATGGACATCTTGGTGATCGGCGGAGGCTGGTTTCTGGGCACGGCCGTGATTGAGGAGGCACTGGGGCGCGGCTGGGGCGTGACGACGTTCAACCGAGGGCGATCCGGCACGCTCCTGCCCGGCGTGCGGCACGTCATAGGCGACCGCACGTCGGTCGAGGATCTGGCCCGGCTGGCCGCGCAGGGTCCGTGGGATGCAGTGATCGACACGTCGGCTGCCGAGCAACCGCCGAACGTGGTGCTCGCTGGGGCGAGGGCGCTGGAGAGCGCCACCGAGCGCTACGTCTACATCTCGACGGTGTCGGTGTACGCGGGATGGCCGGACCACCCGCTCGAGGTGGGCGATCCGGTGCTGGACGGTCCTGCCGACGCCGACCGCGAGTACGGCAGGAACCCGGAGGGCTGGCGAGGCCCCAACCTGCACTATGGGCGGCAGAAGGCCGGCACCGAGCGGGCGGTTGTTGAGACCTTCGGTGCACAGCGGTCCTGGCTGGTTCGCCCTGGCGTGATCCTCGGCCCGCGCGAGTATGTCGGGCGGCTCCCGTGGTGGCTGCGGCGGGCGGAGCGAGGCGGGCAGATCCTGGCGCCCGGGTCTGCGAGCAAAGGCATCCAGCCGGTCGATGTCCGCGATGTCGCCCGCTTTGCCCTCGATCTCGCTGAACGGCCCGGCGGGGGCGTCTTCAATGCCACTGCGCCGATCGGCCGGGACACGATGGGCGATTTCCTGGGGGCCTGTCTCGCGGTGACGGGCGGTCAGGGCGAACTGCGGTGGGTGCCGGATGAGGTGCTGCTGGAGCACGGTGTCCGGCAGTGGACGGAAGTGCCGCTGTGGCGGACGGGCAAGGGCGTCTGGCTGGTCGACTCCGGCCCGGCGTACGCGGCCGGGTTCCGGTGCCGCCCGTTGGAGGAGACGGTCCGGGACACCTGGGAGTGGCTCCAAGCCGGCAATGCCCCGGTCCCGCACGCGCGGGCAGCCGCTCTCGGAATCGACGCGGACCGGGAACAGGCGATTCTGGCGGCTGCCGGATCTCTTCGCTGAGCAGGATGCGACGGACGGGCCGACCGCCATGGTATCGGTCGCCCCGTCCGTCGCGGTTGTGATGTGCTACTCGATGGCCAGCCGCGCGGCGGCGCCCCCGAACTGTCGCGGGGCCGCGACTCGGGTGTACTCCTCCAGTCCCTCTCGAAGGGCGGCAGCGACCGGTGACGTCCGGACGGACTCGGTGGTGAGCAGCTTGCCGACGTGGACGACCCGCTCGACGAGGCCCTTGGCGCGCCGGTCGGGTGCAAGGTCCGCGATGGGCTTGAGGACTTCGGCTGCTTCCTCCACCTCACCGTTGAGGATCAACGCTGCGGCGAGGTCCGTCCTGGCTTCGGCGTCGATCCGGGGAATCCTCTGCCCAACAGGCAGGCTGGCTTGCAGCTCCAGCACCCGCCGGGTGTGCTCCAGTGCGCTGGCGCCATCACGCAGGAGCACGAACGTGGTGCCGTGCGACCGGGCGAGCCGGTCCGGACCGTGTAGGAACTCGCCGGCCACATCGTCGTGGAGGTCGTCTCGTTCGACGGTGTCCACGTCGAGGAAGCGCGCGACCGCCGCTGCGGCCCTGCGCTGGTCGCCGAGGTGCCCGTAAGCTCTGGCCTCGATCGAAGCGATGCGTGCTTGGCCGGCCGTACCGACACCGGGGAACGACTGCGCCTGCCGGATGAAGCGGATCGCCTCACCCGGCCGCCCTTCCCAGTAGGCGAACATGCCGAGCGTGCCGGCCGCGAACGCGGCCAGCGGGGTGAAGCGGGTGACCTCGGCGTACATGCCCGCGGAACGGGCCAGCCGGCTGGCCTCGCCAAGGGAGCCGAGTCCGAAGGCGGCCAGGGACAGCAGCGCCGTCGTCTGGCCGATCGCGATCAGCAGCAGCTGCCTCTGCTCGGGGATGTGGGTGCGGTCCAGAAGACCTTCGGCATTCGTCCGAAGCTGCCGGCCTTCACGGAGCACCTCGAAGGGTGACCGGTTGTTGTAGGTGCGGGCGAGGTGGCGAACGTCGTCCTGGACCTGGTCAATGGACAGGTCTGAGAGGAAGGCGGACGCCACGGAAGCGGCGTGGTCGGATGCTTCGCGTGCGGTCATCGCGAGTTCTCTTTCGAGGTCTTGCTGGGATATTGCCGCAGGATCTCCCTCACTCGGCGGTGCGAGGAGGTCGGCGATCGTCCTGTCGAACAGGTGCTGGATCGTCTGGGTGAAGACGGAGGTCGGCCGACTCACCGTCCCGGCGACCCATCGCCGGTACGTCGCCTCCGACATGTCCAGGTCGCGAAACCGTGGGTCCTTGAGGGTGCGGGCCAGTTCGTTGCCGGCGCTTTTCAGTTCCCTGTGGAAGTCCGGGAATTCCCATCCCGCCTTCTCAACCAGAGCACCCAGTAGCGTCTTACTCGCCATTCCGCATGCCTCCGCCCCCTATGGTCTCGACGCCGGCCCAGCCGCCACCTGTGCGCGGAGGACCTGGTCCAGCCATACCCGACAAGAGCGCTTCTCAGAGCTGTATCTGACGAGATGACACCCCGATGACAGGGTGATGGCTACGCAAGGCGTCAGATGACACCCGGGTGTCGTAGCGCTGTTTCGGCCAGGACGCGACAGTAGGTGGCCGATCACTTAATCGCAGTCCGCGAAGTGAGCGAGTCACTTCTCGCTCGTCTTCCCGACCGCCGGCTGCGCTCAGCTGTCCACCGAGCTTGACGCTGACGTGCTCGGGCTCCCGCAGGCGGCAAGCGGATTGAAGTCTCGGCGGACCATGAAGGGGGAACAGGTCATGCCACCCGCGCTCAATGCCGGTGCACAGCCCAGGCCGGCTTATCACCCTGCCGGGTTCGACGACGCGCTCCGGACCGCGGTGGACGACCTACGGGCCGGACGCTGGTTATCGACGCAGCGGTTGCTGGCCTCGACGCAGAACGTCGGCCTGCGGACCTCTCGTACGCAGGTGTTGGCGCTGGTCGCGGCCCGGTCGACGGTGCTTGCCGACTGGGGGCGCGAGGAGCCGGACGACCCGGCGCTTGCCATCCTGCGGACTCGGGTGATGGTCGAGCACGCCTTGGCAGCAGCCGAGGCCCGCTCGCCGAGGGCCGAGCCCTTGGAGCAGGAGGCGCGGGAGTCGTGCTGGGCCGCTGCTCAGGCTGTGCCCGCTGACCCTGTGCCGTGGGTGTGTCTCCTAGCGCTCGCGGTGCTGGACCGATCCAAGGTCCGCCCCGAGCACCAGCGGGGCTCGTCAGATCCGATGCTCCCGGCCGGGCCGTGGGGGCTGCTCGACGAAGCACTCACGCGTGATCCTGGCAATCGGGAGGCCCACCACCGCATGCTTCGCTACTGGCAGCGGCTCTACCGGCCTGCGGCGGCCGACTTCGTGAACGTCGTCCTGTCGATGGCGCCGGCCGGATCACCGCTTGCCGCCCTGCCGCTGTACCTATCGGTCGACTACTACCGCAACGAGCCGACACGCAACGCAGTCGTGCTGCGGCAGTGGCTTCGGGAGCCCCACTTCTCCCGTGCTCAGCGCGCCTACGAGAGCTGGTCCGTGGCGGAACCGGGGACGTGGCCGGTCGTCGATCTCAGCTACCTCGCCCACGCGCTGTGGGCATCGGCCCAGATGGCTGCCGCCGTCGAGGTGTTCAGCGCACTCGGCCAGTTCGCGTCCAAGGCGCCGTGGACCTACGTCGCCGACTCCCGCGAGCAGGCGGAGGCCCTGCTGCTGATCGCCAGGGACCAGGCTCTTGCCGGCCGCGCGACCGCGCTGGCCTGACCCCAGCCACTCCCGTTCCCATCACTCGATTTCCGCATGGAGGTTGTCCCGATGTCCCGCGCCCAGGCCGCACCACCGACCGACGAGGAACGGCTGCGCCAACTCGGCTACCAGCCCAAACTCCGGCGGAGAATAGGTGAGTTCGGCAACTTCGCCAGCTCCTTCTCCGTCATCAGCATCCTGTCCGGATGCATGACGATGCTCGCGTTCGGTCTGAACACCGGCGGACCGGCGGTGATCATCTGGGGCTGGATCGGCGTCGGTGGCCTGGTCATGTTCGTCGGCCTCGCCCTCGCCGAGGTCACCAGCGCCTACCCGACCAGTGGGGCGCTGTACTTCATGGCCCACCAGCTCGGCGGCCCCCGGTGGGGCTGGATGACCGGCTGGCTCAACCTGCTCGGACTGGTGGGTGGCATCTGCGGCATCGACTACGGTGCGGCGAGCTTCGTCGGCGCCTTCCTCAACATGCAGTTCGGGTACTCGCCGACGCCTGCCGGGCTGTTCGGGATCTTCGCCGCGATACTGCTGCTCCACGCGGTGCTGAACCTGCGCAGCGTCCGGCTGGTGTCGGTGCTCAACGGCATCTCGGTGTGGTGGCACATCGGCGGTGTGGTGCTGATCGTCGGAGCGCTCGCGCTCGTGCCCGCCCAACACCGGGACGTCAGCTGGGTGGTCGGGCACTTCGTCAACAACACCGGTTGGAGCAACCCGATCTACGTGAGCGCGGTTGGGCTGTTGCTCGCCCAGTACACCTTCTCGGGCTACGACGCCTCCGCGCACATGAGCGAGGAGACCACCAAGGCGTCGGTGTCGGCGCCCCGCGGGATCGTCCGCTCGATCTGGGTGAGCTGGATCGCTGGCGCCGTCCTGCTGGCCGGCATGTTGTTCGCCGTCCAGGACTACGACGGCGTCCTCAACTCGTCCACCGGCGTGCCGCCCGCGCAGATCTTCATCGACGCGCTCGGGACGACCGGGGCGAAGGTGCTCCTGGCCGTGGTGATCGTGGCGCAGGTGTTCTGCGGCAACGCGGAGACGGCGGCGGCCTCGAGGATGGTGTTCGCGTTCTCCCGGGACGGAGCGCTTCCCGGATCGGTTCTGTGGAGCCGGGTGTCGGAGCGCACCGGGACGCCGGTGGCCGGGGTGTGGCTGTCGCTCGGGGCGGCGCTCGTGCTCGCGCTGCCGTCGTTGTACAGCGCGACCGCATACGGCGCGGTGACCGCGGTCAACGTGGTGGGGATGACGCCGGCGTACGCGGTGCCGGTCTACCTCCGGCTGCGCAAGGGCCGCCGTTTCAAGCCCGGCCCGTGGAACCTGGGCCGCCGGGGGCCGGTGATCGGGTGGATCGCGGTCGGCTGGGTGGCCGTGGTGAGCGTGCTGGTGTGCCTGCCACAGTCCTCGCCGGTGACGGTCGACACCTTCAACTACGCGCCGGTGGCCTTGGCGGTGGTGCTGCTGCTGGCCTGGGCGTGGTGGCTCAAGGCGGGGCGCTCGTATGCGCCTCCGGTCCAGCAGTCGGCCGAGTTGGTCGAACTGACCGAGGAGGTCGTGTGACCGGCCGCCGACGCCCGGGCCGTACGGCGACGATGCGGGCCGCCCGGTACCGCACCGCCGGCAACTCTCCGGTGGCGGCCTCGCCGATCAGGCCGCTGCACCAGTTGGTGAATGCCTTCGGCATCACGACGGTGCTGCTCGCGGCCGTCGACGTGCAGGGCCGCCTCAAGGGCAAGGAGTTCGACGCGGCCTCGCTGGTCCAGCGGCTGCGCTCGGGTGAGCTCTCGCCGGAGATGTGCGGGTACGTGCTCGGTACCGACTTGGGGATGACGGCTCCGAGCAGCGGGTCGTTCTCCTGGAAGTCCGGGTTCGGGGACGTCGCGCTGCTGCCCGACAACCAGCACGCACGCGTCCTGCCCTGGCTGCCGTCCACCGCCCTGGTGCTCGCGGAGCCGATCAGCGTGGGCCTGCCGCACCCGCTCTCCCCGGTCACCGTGCTCGCCGAGCAGGAGCAGCGCCTGGCCGGGCTCGGGCTGACGGCGAAGGTAGGGGTGGAGACGGAGTTTGTCCTCTTCGAGCGCACCGCCCGGGACGCGGCGGCGGCCGGCTTCTGCGGACTTCGCCCCGCCGTCTGGGACAACCGCGACTACGCCCTCGACCAGCCGCTGCCGGTAAGGGAGTTCAGCAGGCGCCTGCGGCAGGGCCTCGCCGACGCCGGCCTTCCCGTCGAGGCCGTGAAAGGCGAGGGCGCGCCGGGCCAGGTCGAAGTCACCTTCCCCTACAGGGTGGTGACGACAGCGTGCGAGCAGCACGTGCTGTTCAAGCACGCCGCGAAAGCCGTCGCGGACGAGCAGGGCATGACGGCGTCATTCATGGCGGCCCTGCCGGGCGGGATCGGCAGCGGAATGCACCTGCACGTCTCACTGCACGACGTCGACGACCAGCCGGTCCTGCTGGCCGGCCCCGAGTACGGCAGCGGCCTGTCGGAGCTGGGTGAGCAGGCAGTGGCCGGACTCCTGACGGCCCTTCCCGCCCTCGGCCCGCTGTGGGCGCCGTACGTGAACAGCTACAAGCGCCTGCGGGACCACTCCTTCGCCCCCACCCGCCTCACCTGGGGGCGGGACAACAGGTCGTGCGCGGTTCGGGTGGTCGGTCACGGCCGCAGCCTGCGCCTGGAGGTGCGGTTGCCCGGTGCCGACGCCAACCCCTACCTGGCGCTGGCTGCGGTCCTGGCCGGAATCCGGCACGGCATCGAAGCCGGACTCAAGCCCCCTGCCGCCACCCGCGGCGACGCCTACCTGGACCGCGAGGCCGAGCCCGTACCGCAGTCACTGGCCGAGGCCGTTGCCGCGTTCGAGACCAGCCCGCTGGCCAGCGAGCTGCTCGACGAGCACGTCGTCGCCCACCTGGCCGCCGTCGCCCGCCTGGACCTGGACCACCACGCCGCCGCCGTGAGCGATGTCGAGCTGGAGCGCGGTCTCACCCAGGCATGAGCCCCGGGCCGGTCGCGGCGCCAAACCCCCGAGACCCGCGACCGGCCCGGTTCCAACCCCCACTCCTCTGTCCCCGACCCTGCCGAGGAAGCCCTTCCTATGGACACCACTACCCGCCCCGCAACCCATACGAGCCCGCGGCCCACCGGGGCCGATCTGCTGACCCGGGCCCACCTGGTCAACGCCACCGCCCCCGGCATGGAGGGCCTCGCGCTGTGGCTGGCCACGCGCCAGCTGGACATCACCGCCAGCATCACCCACGCCGAGCAGGACAGCCCGGCCGCCGCCCGGCTGCGCACGGCCGGCGTGAAGGTCGCCGTTGGCTTCGACGCCGAGCACGTCCAGTCCGACCGAACCGCCGTGGTGTGGTCCGGCACGATGGGCCCGTTCCCGGAACTCAACCAAGCCCAGGCTCTGGGGCTGCCAGTCCTCACGCGCGCGCTCGCCCTCGCCACTCTGACCGGGGAATATGGCGAGCCGCTGGTGGCCGTCTACGGCAGCCACGACACCGCCACCGCGGCAGCGGCCCTGGCTACAGTCCTCGACGACGGCCGCACCTCCTGGATTCTCACCACTCCGACCCATGGCGGTGTTCCCGGACAGGGCATCCAGGGGCGACGCCTGGTCGTGGACCTGTGCCCGGACGCCGGCACGCACGAGGCGGCCTCCCGGAGCCGCCTCCCGCACGGCCCGCAGCCCGTCCACAGGGTGACCCCAACCGTGGCGCTGATCACCACCGCCGCGATGAACGCCCCGCACTTCGCGGACACCCTCGAGGCTCTGGACGCCGCCACCGCCCTCGCGCGTGATTCCGCCACGGTGGTGCTGCCGCTGTGGGACAAGGGCGTCAAGATCGTGCACGAGCGGCTCAGCGATCGTCCCGGCCCCACCGTGGTGACGGTCGGTCTGGAGGAGAGCGCCGACGTGTGGGTCCTCCCGCCCCGCTGGCTGGGCACCGAGTACCTCCTGACCCTCCACTACCGGGGTGAGCGGCACCAGTTCACCGTGCCGATCGCCGGCCGACACCACGCCCTGGCGGTGTGCGGAGCCATCGCCACCGCCCTCGTCGCCGGGGAGGACCCGCAGGCCGTCGCCCAGCGCGCCGGCAGCTTCCGCGGGGCCGAGCGGTCGTTGGCTGTGCTCGGCGCTCAGGACGGCATCACTGTCGTGGACTCCCGTGCCCGGCACCCGCGCGAGATCGCGCAGGACGTCACGGCCGCGCGGATGCTCACCGAGGGTTCGCTGGTCGTCGTTCTGGAACCGGACGGCATCGCCCGCACCGGCGCGCACGCCGTCGAAATCGGCGCCGCCCTCGGCGACGCCGATCACGCGGTGCTGCTGCCGGTCAGCACCCCGCTGACCGAGAACGCCGAACCCGACCCGCTGGATGCCGTCGAGCAGGCCGCACATCACAAGCTCGGACAGGGCGCGGTCCACCGCATCCGCCTCGGGCCGTGCGAACCCGCCCCGGAGCAGCGGATCTTCGAGATGACCACCGAGGGCGACCTCGTCCTGGTCATCGGCACCGGCCAGGCCGAGCGGCTCGGTCCGAGGCTGCTGTTCCACCTCGCTGCCCCCGCCGTGCCGATCCCTCAGCAACTGTGACCCGCCCGCACCATCCCGCTGGAGACTACGCCGTGGCCATCGGCCCCCTGCCCGCCCTCACCGCCTCCGAGCGCCGGCTGATCGTCCTGGTCGCCGCCGGCGCCAGACACGACCAGATCGCCGCCGACCCCGACACGAAGCTGCAACCGGACGACGTACGCAGCGCAATCGAGACGGTGCTCGTCACCACCGGTACCCGCACCGTGCTGCACCTCGCCGCCTGGGCCACCGCCCACCGGATCGTCACCCAGCCACTGCACCCCAGCGGGGCGCTGACCATCAACCCCCAGCTGGCCCCGCGGTTGTTGCAGATCCTGCGCGGCTGGGCGGGCGGGCGCAGCACGCCCGAGCTGACCGCCGACTTCGGCATCGCGCCGAGCACGATGCGCACCTACTCCAAGAGCCTGCTCAGCCAGTTGAACGTCGACTCCCAGCCCCAGGCCGTCGTCGTCGGCGTCCTTGCCCAGCTCGTCTGGCTGAACTGCATCGACCCTGCCTGGCCGGCCAGCCCACTCCTTCCCACCGCAGAACCGCAGGCGGTGGCCCCGTGAGCGCTCACCGAGGCATCAGGCGAATCGGGCTCGCCGCGCTCTGCTTCCTGCTCGGCGTTCTGGTTGGAGGCGGCGCCATCTACCTGCTGGAGCACCGCGCCGCCTTCAGGCAGCCGCTCTACCTGGGCATCTTCGCCGTCGTCGCCCTGTGCACCCTCGGCGTGGCCGACCGCTTGGTGGGCCACCGCGCGCCGCCCCCGAACGACCCGGATCGTCCTGGCGACCGCCGCCGGTCCGGCTGAACAGCACAACCGCAGCAACCCATGGCGGCCGTTCGGGCCAGGGCCGCACCCCTTCGAGCTCAGAGAACAGATGATCACCCCCACCGTCCTCCACGGACCTACTCCCTCCGGCGGCGCCCGGTGAACCTTCGATACGTCGAGGCACCGCACCCGTACGAGCCAAACGGCCGCCCAGCGGTGTTCCTCGCCGGAGCAACCGTTGGCTGCCCGGACTGGCAGAGCAACGCGGTCCACCTGTTCGCGACCGCAGGCTTCGACGGAACGGTGCTCAACCCCCGACCGTCACGCAACCCGGCCACCGACCCCTACCTCGCGTGGCAGCCGTTCGGCTGGCAGGACCGCAACATCCGGCGCACCGACGTCGTCCTGTTCTGGAACCCGATCGGGCACGTGCGCGTACACGACTGCTACGAGGCCGGTCTGTTCTCCCCGTACGGCGGGACGGTGGTCGTCGGCTGCGACCCGGCCGATCCCGTCCAGCGGGCCAACCGCGTGCTACTCGCGAGCCTCATGCCGTGGTTGCCGGTGGCCGACACCCTCGCCGACACCGTCGCCGCCGCCCTCGCCGCGCTCGCGGCCCCTGCCCCCGCTCACCGCTGACCACCCACCCACGTCAGGACCTCATGCGCGCCACCACCGCCCCTTCCCGAATCGAGGACCACGCGCTCCTCGGCAACACCGCGTCCGCCGCTCTGGTCCGCCCGGACGGCTCCATCAACTGGGCCTGCCTACCCGGCTTCGATTCGCCGGCGGTGTTCGCCTCGCTGCTCGGCACCGCCGATCACGGCCTGTGGCGCGTCGGCCCGGCCGTCTACGACGGCACACCGCCCCCGGCGGCCGACCGCCGCCACTACGTGGGCAACTCCCTGGTCCTGCGCCAGGAGTGGGACACCTCCTCCGGTACGGTGGCCGTCACCGACTTCATGCCAGCGCCCACGGTCAGCGACCACGCGGAGCCCCAGATCATCCGCATCGTCGAAGGCATCAGCGGCACGGTCCACGTCGCCAGCATGTTCCGCCCCCGTCCCGGCTACGGCGCCACCAGGCCACGCGTCGAGCGGATCACCCGCGGAGGCTCGCGGCTGTGGGTGGCCGCCCACCCGGACTCGTACTGGCTCGACGGCCCCCAGCACACCGCCAACGGGCGGGGCGTGTGCCGGGCCGAATTCACCGTCCACGCCGGCCAGATCGTCGTACTCGCCCTCACCTGGACTCCCTCTCACCGTCCCGCGCCTGTTCCGCCCGACGCCTTCGCCGAGCTCGACGCCACCGCGGAGTTCTGGGAGCAGTGGGCAGCCAGCTGCTCCCACCGCGGCTCGGACCGCGAGGCGGTGGTGCGCTCCGCCCTCACCCTCAAGGCGCTCTGCCACCCAGGCGGCGGTGTCATCGCCGCGCCCACCACCTCCCTGCCCGAGCAGCTCGGTGGCGAACGGAACTGGGACTACCGCTACGTCTGGCTGCGCGACAGCGCGCTGACCATCGCCGCGCTGCTGCGACTCGGCTTCCTCGACGAGGCCCGCCAGTGGCGCAACTGGCTGGTCGACACCGTCAACCCCGAGCGTCTCCAGCCAATCTACCGCGTCAACGGCGACGCCGACCTCGACGAGGAGACCCTGGACCACCTGCCCGGCTACGACGGCTCCCGGCCAGTACGCATCGGCAACGGCGCCGCCGACCAGCTCCAGCTCGACGTCTACGGCGAACTCGCCGACACTCTGCTGCTCGCCGAGGACGCCGGCCTCCCACCGTCCCCGAAGTGCGACGCCCTGCTCCTGGCGCTCGTCGGACAGCTGGAGCAGCGCTGGCGGGAGCCTGACGAGGGCATCTGGGAAATCCGTGGCCCGGCACGGCACTTCACCCACTCCAAGGTCATGTGTTGGGTAGCCGTGGACCGGACGCTGCGGCTGCTGGAACGCCGGAGCGCCATCGACCCTGCTGTCCTCGTCCGGCTCGCCCGCCTGCGCTCGGAGATCCACACCGACGTGTGCACGCGCGGCTTCAACTCCGAGACCGACACCTTCACCCAGTCCTACGGCAGCTGGGCCCTCGATGCCTCCCTGCTGCTCCTGCCGCTGGTCGGCTTCCTGCCGCCGGACGACAAGCGCGTCATCCGCACCGTCGAGGCCGTCCAGCGCGAACTCACCGAGCACGGGTTGGTGCTGCGCTACGCCACTCGAGAGGATGCCGGCAACGTTGACGGGCTCGCCGGCCACGAGGGCGCCTTCCTCGCCTGCTCGTTCTGGCTAGCCGAGAGCCTTGCCGTCATCGGCCGGCACGCCGAAGCCCGCGAGCTGTTCGGCCGGCTGCTCACCCTGCGCAGCGATCTCGGGCTCCTCGCCGAGGAGTACGACCCCCTCGCCCGCCGACAGCTCGGGAACTACCCGCAGGGCTTCTCCCACTGGAGCCTGGCGGAC
Organism: Kitasatospora sp. NPDC001119; assembly: GCF_053598475.1. Lineage (NCBI taxonomy): Bacteria > Bacillati > Actinomycetota > Actinomycetes > Kitasatosporales > Streptomycetaceae > Kitasatospora > Kitasatospora sp. NPDC001119. Next base: position 129,127 of record NZ_JBSFKI010000006.1, on the reverse strand, counting down.
ACGGCTGTCCGCCTGGCCACCCGACCGCAAGCCCGGTGCCCGGCGCCGCCGAGGCCGCGCGCCGTCGTCGACCAGGCGCTCCCCGCAGCCGTGGTGGCGTAGTGGGCAGCAGCGAGGTGCGTCGGCTGAACGTGGCCGGGGCCCGGGCCTTCCTCAGATTGGCGCACTCGACCTACGCCGCCGACCTCCTCGGGCAGGCCGTCGAACGCTCGGCCACCCGGACGCCGCGTACACCGCGAGCCTCGGGCAGTACGAGAGCCTCGGAAGCACCCGCGACATCGCGTGCCTCAGAGCCCGATCCCCGCGCTGGCGGAGGTGTGAACGCCTGTCTCCCGCCGAGTACGGCGCGATTGTCAGTACCCCGTGGCACACTGCCATGTTCGACCAGCAACCGCCCTACCAGTATGACGAGTTGGGGCTGTTCACCGGATCGTGTGGCTTCTGCTGCGACACGCCGACGCGGCCCAGCCGGGCCGCCTACGGTGGGACACCTGCCTACGCACTCACGTACGACGAACGATCACCAGTTTGATCGCAGCTTCGCCATGCCCTGAACCGGCCGCACTCCCCGCGCCAGTTCCCTGCCCCCTGGAAGGAGACGTCCCGTGCCGCACACGCTGGTTGTGGGAGTGCACCTGGTCCTGATCGAGAACGGCCGGGTGCTGCTCGGACAGCGTGCCAACACCACCTTCGCCTCCCAGCATTGGCACGCTCCGGCTGGCCACCTCGAAGCGGGAGAGTCCGTCCTGGCTGGCATGGCTCGCGAGGCCGACGAGGAACTCGGCATCACCATCCGGGAGGAGGACCTCGACCTGGTCCACACCCTCCACCACCTCGACGCCGACGACGGTGCCGGACGCCTCCAGCTGTTCTTCGCCCCGCGCGCGTACACCGGCACGATCACCAACCGCGAACCGGACAAGTGCGCCGCCCTCCGCTTCTGGCCGCTGGACGGGCTTCCGGATCCGATCGTCGGTTACACCGCGGACGCGCTCGCGCAGATCACCGCCGGCCGCCCGCTGTCCGTCGTCGGATGGTCGGCATGAGCGCCACGAGCCACCCGGGGTTCCCGGGGGCCGGGGTGCCTGCCGGGAGCGCGGAGACCCGGCTCGTGGTCGTTCGGGGTAACTCGGCGTCGGGCAAGTCGTCAGTGGCTGCGGGCATCCGTGACCGGTTCGGTCGGGGCTTGGCCGTGGTCGCGCAGGACAACCTCCGCCGCGTCGTGCTGCGCGAGCGGGACCGGCCCGGCGGCGCGAACATCGGTCTGATCGACACCGTGGCACGGTACGCGCTGGGCGCCGGCTACCACGTCGTCATCGAAGGCATCCTGTACGCCGATCACTACGGCGAGATGCTCCAGCGCCTGGTGGGAGACCATCGCGGCGTCACCCGCTGCTACTACCTCGACATCCCGATCGACGAGACGCTAGTCCGGCACGCCTCGAAGGCCGATCGCGAGTACCTGTCTGCCGTCACCGAGCGGGAACTGCGCGACTGGTACCGCGAGCACGACGTTCTTCCCGGCGGCATCGAGACCGTCATCGGCAGCGACAGCACGCTCCGCGACACGGTCGACCGCATCATGCGCGAGACCGCGCTCTCGGAGTTGCCCGCGCGCGACACCTAGAAGCAGTCGCTCGACCGCCGTGTCCGCGCCATTGACCCGTCCCACTTCAACCAGGAGCACCCCTGATGCACGAGACGAGCAGGCTGTCGGTCTGCGTCATCGCCCACGATTTGAACACCGACCGGATCGCCACCCTCCTCTACGGCAAGCGCAGTTTCACCCCCGGACCCGCGTGGTCAATCCCCGGCGGGAAGGTCGACCCTGGGGAGGAGATCCCCGACGCCGCCGCCCGGGAACTGCGTGAGGAAGCCGGGCTCATCGCCCGGCCGTGCGACCTGCGTCTGGTGCACACCATCCAGGCCAAGGAGGGCTGGGACGGGCGCGGCGGGTTCGTGCTGTTCGTCTTCGCCACCAGTGAGTTCACGGGCGAGTTGGCCAACGTCGAGCCGGACAAGCACCTGGAGGTGCGCTGGCACCCCGCCACCGCCGTCCTGCCGAGCCCGATGTTCCCAACCTCCAAGGCCGCGGTGGAGGCGTACCTGGCCGGCGGGCCCGCGTTCTCCACCCACGGATTCGACCCCGCCTCCGGACAACGGCAGCTCGTCGAGACGTGACCGGCGCCCGCAGGCACTATGCCGGGCGAGTGCGCCCGCCCGGCATAGTGCCGGCCAGCCCGCCCGGCCCGGTCCGCACCGGTCGCCCCACGGCTACACCAGCCCCTGACGGCACTGGCGCCCAACCACCGCGTTCCCCCTCTGAGAAAGGGAGTATGTGACCAGCGCACCCAAGACATCGACGGACCCGGTGCCGGACAGTGAGCAGCTGTTGTTCGGCGGGCCGATGCGCTACGACTACGGCTGGGCCAAGCACGAGATGGCCAGCGGCGAGGTGGCGTTCTGGGCGGTGGCGCGGCAGATGCCGCACTTCCTGCGCCTGGCCGGGCGGATGGCGTGGCAGGCCGACCGCGCGGCGCTGCTGACCCTGGTCGGCGCTGAGGTCCTGCGTGGCCTAGCCGCGGCCTTCGCGCTGATCGCCACCAACCATGCTCTGACCGCACTGCTCGCCCCAGGAGATGTCGCCGACGTGCTGCGGGCCGCTATGCCGGCGATCGTGGCGGTCGGATTGGTCGCGGGCCTGTCGTCGGTGCTGTCCGCGGCCTCGGGCTGGGCCGGTGGACGGCTGGAACCGGCGGTCTTCCGCCAGGCCACGATCGAGTTCCTGGGCATCGTCGGCCGCTCCGAGCTGGAGGCGATCGAGGACCCGGAGTTCCTCGCCGAGGTGGACAGCGCTCGCTGGGGCGCGATGTCCCTGCAGCGCATCATCGGCCAGGCCACCTCCGTCCTCACCGCCACCTTCGGCCTCGTCTCCGCAGCCGGCGTCCTGTCCGTCCTCCACCCCGCCCTGCTGCCGATGCTGCTGCTGATCACCGCTCCGCGCGGCTGGGGTGCTGTGCGGACCGCCCGGCGCCACTACGCTTCCAGGCGGGCCTGGCTCCAGCACTCCCGGGCCAGCAGCGCTCTGGCGGACATGCTGATCCGCCCGTACTCCGCGGCCGAGCTTCGGGTGCACGCGTGCGGGCCGTTCATCCTCCACCACTACGAGCAGATGGCCCGTGCCGCCGAGCAGGAGCAGGGCCGCCTCGCCGGGGCTCGGGCCCGCACGGACCTGCTCTCCGCAGCGCTGGCCGGCGCCGCCACCGTCTGCGCCTTCGCCTTGCTGGGCTCGCTCGTCATGAGCGGTGCGATCCCGCTCGCTGCCGCCGGGACCGCCGTGGTGGCTATCCGCACCGGCTCGGCGAGCATCGGCGGCCTCGTCTCCCAGATCAACCAGCTGTATGAGGAGTCGCTGTTCGTCCGCGACCTCGACCAGCTGCGCCGCGAGGGCCACCGCCGGGCGATCCCCACCGGCGGCACACCGCTGCCCGAGCGACCCGAGACGATCACCGTCGAGGACGTGTCCTTCACCTACGATGGCCGCGACACCCCGGCGCTGGACAAGGTCACCCTGACGATCCCCCGGGGCAAGGTCATCGCGCTGGTCGGCGCCAACGGTTCGGGCAAGTCCACTTTGGCCAACATCCTGTGTGGGGTCTACCAGCCGCACCACGGCCGCGTCCGGTGGGACGGCATCGACACCGCGACCGCCGACCGCGACCAGCTCTTCAGCAGCGTCGCCCTGCTCGCCCAAAGTTTCCAGCGCTGGTCCTTCACCCTGCGCGCCAACCTGCTCCTCGGCCGCCCCGAAGTCTCCTGCGAGCAGCAACAGCTGGAGGCCGCCGCCGACTACGCCGACCTTCACCCGGTGATCGAGGAGTTGCCACGCGGCTGGGACACCCTCGTCGCCAAGGGCTTCGAGGGCGGAGTCGGCCTCTCGGGCGGCCAGTGGCAGAAGGTAGCCCTCGCCCGCACCCGCCTGCGCCTGACCACGTCGGATGCCCATGGTCGGCTTCCCGCCCTCGTGGTGGTCGACGAGCCGACGTCCGCGATGGACCCGGAAACCGAGGTCGAGGCGTTCGAGCAGATCCGTCAGCTCACCGCCCTCGGCGTCACCGTCGTCCTCATCACCCACCGCCTCGGCGCCACCGCCAAGGCCGACCGCATCTTCGTCCTCGACCACGGCCGCCTCGTAGAACAGGGGAGCCACTCCGAGCTGATGACCCATGAGCCAGCCACGCGCTACCGCGAGTCCTATCTCCTCCAGGCCGCTCAGTACGACCTCGGCGACCGCCTGCCCCACCAGGCCACCCCGACCACCGCCAGCGCCTGACCCCTCATTCAGCCCCACATCCAACGCCCGGTCCGGGACCGGGAGGTCAACGAAGTCGGTAGAGGTCGGCGAGTTCGAGGCCCCGGAGGCGTTCGCCACCTACGCGCAGAGCTCGTGTCCCGCCCCGGCGCCGGCCGCAGCCGGGGCGTCGGGGCGGCGTTCCATGCCGAGCAGCTTCAGAAGCTCAGACGTCACTACCCGGTAGGCACTGCCCAACCGCAGAACCGTGACCGGGTACTCCCCTGCCTTGGCCAGCCCGTAACCGGTAGAGCGGCCGATCCCGAGTGCCCGGTTGGCGGTGTCGAGGTCGATGGCCACCGGAAGTGCGAGCAGTTCGTCGGCGGTCATGCCACCAGAGGAAGGTGCGGCCACGACGCTCTCCTAGTCGATGTTCGTGCTGCTGTGACGCGAATCGTTGTATCACGGAGTTGCGGCAGCACTTTTCTGGACCGTAAAGTGCATGCATGACCTCAGACTCTTGGCCGGCGGCGTTCACCGCCCAGGTCGTGCGCTCCCTGCGTGAGGCACGCAAGGCGGCCGGCCTCACCATGGCGGCTGTCGCGGAGGGCTGCGCCAAACGCGGCCTGCCGGATATCACCGACCAGACGATCAAGAACCTGGAATCGGGCCGCCGGACCAGTATCACGCTCACGGATTTCCTGGTCTTGGCGGACGTGCTCGGCGCGCCCCCGATCACCCTGCTGTTCCCCCTGGGTACAGCCGAGACGGTCGAGCCGTTGCCCGACCGGGAGGTGCCCACCTGGGACGCGCTCGCCTGGTTCACCGGGGAGACGCCGACCGCAGACCCGGCGCCACCAGGAAGCGCTCGCGAAGTGCTGGACACCTTCCGGGCGCACGCCGACCTCGTAGCCGCTGCCAGAGCATCCGCTTCGCTGGCGACGGACCGGCGCCGGGCGGCCAGCACGACACCAGCCCCGGATCGCAAGGCCGCCCTTCTGGAGCTGGCCGCTGGTTATGAGGAGTACGCGGACGCCGACCGCAAGGAGCTGGCCTCCTTCCGGGAGCGGATGCGTGAACGGGGTCTCGTCCCGCCCGCCCTCCCCGGCGACCTGGCGGTCGTCGATCAGGCCGAGGACAAAGCACACGTAGAGGACAGAGAGTGAAGAACGGCACGATCTCCCGCCGGTGCCGGTGCGTTGATCCCGGTACCGGCAAGGAGTACGGGGCCGCCTGCCCCAAGCTCAAATCGTCCCGCCGCCACGGCGTCTGGACGGTCTTCCAGGAGCTGGAGCCCGACCAGGAAGGCCGCCGTCGCCGATTCCGCCGGGGTGGCTTCGAGAGCTCCACCAAGGCGCAGGAAGAGCTCGACAAGGTCCGCGCCCTCCTCGCGATACCCGAAGAGGACGACGCCTGGGCCAAACTCCAGCTGAGCGACCTGCTGGAGAACTGCCTCAAGGAGAAGGCGCCGGTCCCGGACTACGACGAGGTCCGCCGCCGGATCGCCACGGGCCAGCCTCTCAACACCAAGATCACCGTAGCGGAGTGGCTCGACACCTGGCTCGAAGGCCGCAAGCGGCTCAGCCGGGGCGGCTGGAAGCGCTACGACTGCGATATCCGCAACCACCTCAAGCCCCACCTCGGCCATGTCCGGCTCGACAAGCTCCGCGTCCACCACGTCAGCAAGATGTTCGACGACATCAACGAGCGGAACATCGAGGTCCAAGAGCAGAACGAGCAGCGCCGTGCGGTCAAGGCCGAGCTGGACGCCACTCCGTGGAAGGGCGCGGAGAACCGGGCCCGGCGCAAGTGGTTGAAGGCCCAGCTCGACCAGATGCCGCCCTTCCGACGCCCCACCGGCCTCAACACCCAGCCCCACATCCGGGACACCCTGCGCGCGGCGATCAACGTGGCCATCGCTCAGCAGGAGATGCCGCCGTTCAACCCGGCGGCACACGTCGAGCTGCTGCCCGGCACCAAGCCGAAGGCCCTCGTCTGGACCGCCGAGCGGATCGCTCGGTGGAAGGAGACGGGCGAGAAGCCGAGCCCCGTCATGGTCTGGACGCCGGATCAGACCGCCGACTTCCTCGACTTCATCGCCGAGCACCGCTTCTACCTCTACTACCGAACCATCGCCTTCCGAGGCACCCGGCGAGGCGAGACCTGCGGCCTCCGCTGGGAGGACCGCAACAAGGCGGCGAAGGCCATCGCCGTCGCGACCCAGCTCATCCAGGACGGCTGGGACGTCTACGAAGGCGCACCGAAGACCAGCTCCGGCGTCCGCTGGCTCGCGCTCGACGACGAGACCGACCAGCTCCTCGACCTCCAGTGGGAACGTCAGCAGCAGGAGAAGCTGGAGTGGGGTGACGCCTGGCAGGACACCGGCCGCGTCTTCACCAACGAGGACGGCTCGATCATCCACCCGGGCAAGATGTCCGACTTGTTCGAGCGCCTTGTCGAAGCCGCCGGCCTGCCTCCGATCCGCCTGCACGACCTCCGCCACGTCGCCGCGACGCTCATGCTCGCCGCCGGGGTCGACATCAAGGTCGTATCCGAGACCCTCGGCCACTCGGACACCCGGATCACCCGCGACACGTACCAGACCGTCCTCGACGACCTGGCGAAGGACGCAGCCGAGAAGGTCGTCCAGCTTGTCCCCCACAGCCGCCGCCCGACGCTGGCGGTGGTCTCCGACAACGGTGATCTACGTCTCCCGAGGCTCGCGCCTCCGCGGAAGGCCGCTGAGCCAGCAAGCGACGAGCAGTCGGCATAGCGGCGCCTGGTCACCGCACAGCGGCGTCCATCCACCAGACAGGGTGGACGCTGCTCACTTCTCTTCCAACCCACTGGTCCGTCGACGCAGACATGCGAAGGCGCAGACCATCTCATCCCGAAGAGGCGGATGTGGCATCCTCGCAAGGTACCGAAACGGGTCGCTCCGGAGAAACGGCGGGTCGGCGGCCTGCGGCTGGACACCTGAGCAGCTCGGCAGGCCGAGCCGAGCAGCAACGATCAAGCAACGACAGCGGGAGGATCTCTCAGGTGACTGACGTCGAGGCAGCACCGGTTCCGGCGGCCAGGACGAATCGTGCCCAACGCGCAGTGATGGAAGCGAACGGCACCAAAGACCTGTCCCCGAAGGCGCTGCAGGTGCTCGCCACCGTGCCAGCCTGGTGGGAACGACGCGCGGCAGCCGTACGGCTCAGAGCGACCCGTGCTCTACGACTCGAAGAGGCAGTCGAGCAATCTGGCTTCGACCAGAGTCTCTTGATCGGCATCGCCCCGCGGGAAGACCTCCTCGACGCTTCGCCGGAGACCCTTGCCAACGCCTACGTCACGGCTCTCGACAGCTCTGTCCGGACCGCCGATGGGCGGCATTACACCCCGCCGACGCTGGCCACGGCGCTTTATGACCAAGCCGTCGCGACCCTGGGCGAGACGCCCGCTGGTCTCGTTTGGGATCCTGCGAGCGGAGCCGGGATGCTGCTGCTACCAGCTCTCCGTGACTGGCTGGCTGCGCAGGCAGACCGTTCTCCTGCCGAAGTCCTCCGCGAGGTCACTTCCGCAATAGGCGGTCGTGACCTGGACGCCGCTGCCGTCTGGCTTGGCAACGCCATCCTGGCAGCCGAGCTCCTTCCCGCCTGGGCGCAACTCCCAGCAGCTCGGCGGAGCACCCTGCCCGCGCTGATCGGAGTCGGGGACGGGCTGACGCCGCCGCCACGCCCGGTACAGGTCTGCATCCTCAACCCCCCGTATGGCCGCGTCCGCCTCACCGATGCGGACCGCAAGAGGTGGAGTCACGTCCTTTACGGGCATGCAAACCGCTATGGCCTCTTCATGGCTGCCGCCGCAGAGTGCCTAGCTCCGGGCGGTGTGATGTCCGCTCTGGTCCCCGCCGGCTGGCTCGGTGGCTCGTACTTCCAGCGTCTTCGCGCCTACCTGTCCACCACGGCTCCGCTGACGCACCTGACGCACGTCACGGATCGAACCGGCGTGTTCTCCACGGGCGTCCTTCAGGAGACCGTGCTCGCCACGTTCCAGCGGAACAGTGCGAAGAACGAAGCCACCTGCGAGCGCCTGACCGTCAACGGCTCCGTTACACGGGAGAGCGTCGGCAAGGGACGGCTGCCGGACCAGGGCGACGGACCGTGGCTTCTGCCGCGCGATCCCAAGGACCACTCCCTCATCAAGGCAGCGCAGACGATGCCGCACCGTTTGGCGGACTATCACTGGACTGTCTCAACTGGCCCGCTGGTCTGGAACCGGCACAAGGATCAGCTGTCGAGCAAGCCCAAGGCCACGTCAATCAAGATCGTCTGGGCTGGTGACCTGGACGGCGGTGAACTGCACCAGGACCCCAATCGTGATGATCTCCGTTACGTGGCCCTCCGGCCGAAGGACGAGGCCGTCCTCGTGCTGGACCGCCCCGCCGTCTTGGTCCAGCGAACGACTGCCCCTGAACAGCCACGTCGGCTGCTAGCTGCTGCCTTGGACCAGGAGGCCCTGGCCCGCTGGGGCGGCCGAGTGGCCGTCGAGAACCACGTAAACGTGCTGACGGCGAGCCAGGACGACAGCCCGTTGACGCCGGCCTTGCTGACCGCGCTCCTCGACTCCGAAGCTGTTGACCGCCTCTATCGGTGCCTCACAGGCTCCGTTGCTGTCTCGGCCTACGAACTGAACGCACTTCCACTTCCAAGCGCCTCCGTGCTCCAGGGGTGGTCAGCGCTTTCTGCTGAAGACCTGCATGCAGCTATCGAGGGCGTATATGGTCTGTCTTCGTGACCAGTCCCGACGCCACGCCGCCGCCCTTGCCTGCCCTCCTCCCCACAAGGAAGGACTACCAGGAGCGCCTTGAGAAAATCGTCCCCTCATCACTGACGGGCAGCACGCACACGGCGAATCCTGCGGCCTCCGCGACTGCCTTCGTCATGATGTATGTCGGCGCCATCAACGGAAAGAACCCCATTCGGCCATCGACCGTTGTTTGGATGAGCGACGCGGTGGCAGAACGGCGGGAAGATTCTCAGCGTCTTGGCTACTACCATGCCGCCCTCAAAAAAGAGGACTCGGTAGACCAGTACTGCGAATCCGAGGAATTCGAGCGCGGGAAGAGCTGGTATAAGGCAAACACCCGCGAGTCGATTCGAGATGACACGCTTAGCATCCTGGGCGAAAACGGCGCCGTGATAGAAACGCCCGGGGTGGATACGACGGCCTCATCCCCAAGGTACACATTCACTACCGAGTTCGCCGCTCTCCTCGACCCAGCGCTTGAGGGGCAAGCCCTTGACGATGCGATCGTCGAGTGGCAGAACAAGAACCTATCCAAGGCCGGGCTGACACGAGCGCTCTTCAATCGGAAGAAGTCCCAATACAGCACCAGTATCCCCGTCAAGATGCCAGGTGCCGGCACCCGGGACCTCCTCAAGGGGAAGAGCAACGAGATCCTCAAGGGTGTCATCGAGAGTTTCACAAAGCGGTATCTCTCGGAGCCAAGCGTTCTGTTCATTTCACAGTCCGGCAAGAAAGTCGATATTGCGGACGCCGAGGTCCTTGCACAGCTCGGCATGGAGATAGACCCCAAGATCCTTCTTCCCGACTGCGTTATCGCCGACACCGATCCGGCTCGTGGTGAATTCTGGTTCGTCGAGGTAGTTGCCACGGACGGCCCAGTGCATGACAAACGAAAGGCCGACATCCTGGCCTGGGCAGCCGAGGTTGGCCTTCCCCCCGAGAAGTGTCGCTTTCTCACGGCATTTGAGTCGCGCACTGGCTCAGAAGCAAAGAAGTGCCTCCCTCGGCTCGCCAGTGGCTCGTTCGCATGGTTCGCAAACGAGGAGAAGGGCCTCCTCGAATGGAACGAGTCGGCGAGCTGAAAGCGTAGCCTGATAGTGCATTATGCAAAGCAGCCCGCCCGGCACTCGTTCGAGTGCCGGGCGGGCTGAAAAGGATTTCGGCGACGTCCTACTCTCCCACAGAGTCCCCTCTGCAGTACCATCGGCGCTGAAAGGCTTAGCTTCCGGGTTCGGAATGTAACCGGGCGTTTCCCTCTCGCTATGACCACCGAAAGTCCGGCGCCGGCCGAAACCAGCGCCAAGCTCTGAAGTCTGAGCTAAGACTACACGATCGAGCACACCAGCCTGATCGGGACCTCGACCTCTCGCGGGCGTCCAGCCGTCGGCTTCTCTTGGTCTCGGGCCCTCGCGCTGTCACTCCCTTGCGGGATCATCTGCCTATGAGAATGCCCCGGATCGACTGCCCCTCCTGCGGCAGGTCCGTCGCCGTCGTGCCGGTGGATGCTATCGGCCTCGGCGCAATCACCGACCACAAGCAGCAGCGCCGCCAACTCGTTCTATGCCCAGCCTCGGAGACGCGCGTCCCCCTACCCGGCCATCTAGCCCAACAGCAAGCCCTCGCCGACGAGGGGGGCGGTCTGCCCGGACACCGCGCCCAAGCAAACCCCGGCTACCAAGACACTCTGTTCACCACCTGACAGAGCACCCGGGCTGGATCGGATCGAACCAGGTCACCGTTCTGGAAAAGGCGCGGGCCGCGGTCAGGGTCCATAGGTAGCCCGCGGAGCCGATGAGGTCTCGGAAGCTCAGCTCAGCCATTCTGGCGGCTGGTCAGGGTCGATCGAAACCTGCTGGTCTGGTGCGTCCTCCAGCCGGCCCCGCAGGTTGACCCCTGGTCGGTCGTGGAACTGAACCACGAGATCGCAGTACCGCTCCGCGCTCCAAGGCGACCGCCGCCGGACGTACGGCACGTCGAAGACATAGCCGCCCCCCTGACCAGCGGGGAGGAGGACGATCAGCTCGGGGACGCGCTTCAACGTCACGCCGCCGAGGATCTCCTGCTTGTGGATGCCCTTCAAGTCATCCAGACGGGCACGGAGGTCCCCGTCAGTGCGGGCTTCGGACTCCTGTCGTTCCGCAGCCTCTACCAAGCGGAGCGCGACATGAACAAACGCATCCTGCTCATCGGTGCTCACGGGCTGGAGCTCCGCTCCGCCCCTCTCATGCCCGATGAGGGCACCCGAGTCGTCCGTGTATGCCTTCCGGTGGACCAGGCTGTCGCGGTACTCGGCTGTCTGGTCGTAGGTGTGCCCGATCGCCTTCCAGACATCCTTCGGCAGGAAGTCCGGCGGCTCGATGCCGTTCCGTGCGAGCCTGCGCTTCTTCTTGATCGTGAAGCCCCGGCCCTGGTCCGGTTCCTCGCCGGCCACTGTGAAGACCTCTTCGAGGAAGATGTCGATGACCTTCCAGGCGGTCCCGAACAGCAGGGGGCGGATGCCGAGGAGGACGACACATTTCTCTGGCGTCAGCGATGCGTCCTGAGCCCCGACGAAGGCTTCAATCCGGTCCGCAGCAACATCGAGGATGCCGCGCGACTCTCCGGTGGACGAAGCAGGGATCAGTGGCGTCGCGCGGTGGAGGGTGTCCCGCTCCAGCGCGATCTTCTCCACGAAGTCGGACCAGGTCATGGTCCCGACCGTAAGCGGCGATGGCTGACTGGGCGAGGTGGGCGAGGTTCCGGGGTGCGCCGTACCGGCGGCGGGTGCACGGTCGAGGTATGGGCCTGCTGGTGCTGCTGGAGGTCGTGGAGGGGTTCGAGGCCGACGATCCGGACCCCGCTTTCGTCCGGGGCGTCCATGCCGCCGCGAGCGATCCCGACGTGCCAGATGACCCGTTGCCAGCCACGCTGTGCGGGATCTCCACCGATCCCCTGGTGCACTCGCACTACCGGGCCGCCTACGGGGAACCGTGGTACCCGCCAGAGCTAGAGGACAGGCGGTGCCGCGAGTGCGAGAGGACGCTGAAGCGGGGGTGAAACCGGGCGCACGCCCAATTTGGCGCCCAGAAGGTTGCTGCTCCCCCGAACCGGCGCACTGGTCGACACACTCGGCAGTTTGGGCACCTGGTTGATTTGCTGACATGACCACCGGATCTGTAGACCCTCCACAACAGGCCGCACATCGCAACGGTGACGGAGGCGAGCCCCCTGTCCACCGGCTTGCACGCCCGCTGCACGGTTGTCCACCGATTGTCCACCGGGAGCGATCATGGACCCCTTCCAGCTCACGCATACCAACCAGCGAAGGTCACGGAACGGCAAAAGGCCCAGGTCATGGGCTAGATGACCTGGGCCTTCACTGAGCCGCCTGCGGGATTCGAACCCGCGACCTACGCATTACGAGTGCGTTGCTCTGGCCAACTGAGCTAAGGCGGCACCGCTGCCGTGTGTGGCGGCAACGCGGGCCAGTCTACACAGGTTCGCGGGTGATCCGTACCCGGTATCCGGGGGCGGTGGTCAGGCGGAGGAGACGGCGAGTTTGGCGGCGAAGCCGGCGAAGAGGACGGCGACGCCGCTGGTGAGGGTGGCGGAGAGGCGCTTGCGGCGGCTGAAGGCGGTGGCGAGGGTGGTGCCCGCGAAGATGAGGAGGGAGAGGTAGAGGAAGCTGAAGGTCTGGAGGATGCCGCCGAGGAGGGCGAAGGAGAGGGCGGGCTCTCCGTAGGCGGGGTCGACGAACTGGGTGAAGAAGGAGAGCAGGAAGAGGATGGCCTTCGGGTTGAGGAGGCTGATCACCAGGGCCCGGCGGAAGGGGTTCTCGGTGGATTCGGGGGCGGCTTCGGCGGTGGGGTCGGCCGCGGCGCGGCGGTCGCGCCAGAGTTGGCGGGCGGCGCGGAGCATGCCGTAGCCGATCCAGAGCAGGTAGGCGGCGCCGCCGAACTTGACCACGGCGAAGACGGCCGGGTTGGCCTTGAGCAGGGAGGCCGCGCCCAGCGAGGTGAGGCTGATCAGGGTGAGGTCGCCGATGAAGACGCCGGCCGCGGCTCGGTAGCCGGTGCGGATGCCCTTGCGGGCCGCGACGGACAGCACGTACAGGGAGTTGGGGCCGGGCAGCAGGATGATGACGAGGGCGCCGAGGACGTACGTCGCCAGGTCGTTGACTCCGAGCACGATGAGCTCCGGTGCAGGGGAGGGTGGCAGGGGGCGCTCATCGTAACGTCGTACCGGTAATCGGTTGAAGTGAGAACCACCTGTCGGTCTCCCGGCTCCGGGCACGCCCTACCGGTCGCAGCGCTTGCCCTGTTCCGGGGCCTCCCCGGTCAGCAGGAAGCGGTTCACCGCTCCGTCCACGCAGGTGCTGTGCCGGCCGTACGCGGTGTGGCCGTCGCCGTCGAAGGTGAGCAGGCGGCCTGACTCCAGCTGGTCGGCCAGCGACCGGGCCCAGGCGTACGGGGTGGCCGGGTCGCGGGTGGTGCCGATGACGACGATCGGGGCGGCGCCGGCCGCGCGGATGGTGTGCGCCGTACCGGTGGCCCGGACCGGCCAGTACGTGCAGGTCAGGGCCATCCAGGCCATGTCGCGCCCGAAGTGCGGCGAGACCCGTTCGAACTCCGGCACGGCCCGCTGGACGTCCTCCGGCCCGCGGAACGGGGCGGGCAGGTCGAGGCAGTTCACCGCGGTGTTGGCGAACATCAGGTTGGGGTACGAGCCGTCCGCCTCGCGCCCGTAGTAGTCGTCGGAGAGCTTCAGCAGACCGGTGCCGTCGCCCGCCGTGGCGTCGGCGAGCGCGGCGCGCAGCTTGGGCCAGAGGAAGTCGGCGTACATGGCCTGGATGACGCCGGTGGTCGCCTGGGACCCGGTGAGCCGACGGCCGCTCTCGGTGGTGGACAACGCGGCGGCGCGGACGCCCTCCAGCAGGGCGGTGAGCTGCTCGCCGACCTGCTGCTCGGTGCGGCCGAGCGGGCAGTCCTCGCGCGTGGCGCAGTCCCGGGCGAAGGCGGCCCAGGCGGTCTCGAAGCCGCCCGCCTGGGTGCGGTTGCCGGTGGCGGAGTCGAGCGCCGGGTCCATCGCGCCGTCCAGCACCAGCCGTCCGGCCCGGCTCGGGAACAGCCCGGCGTAGGTGGCACCGAGGAAGGTGCCGTAGGACTTGCCGACGTAGTTCAGCTTCTCGTCGCCGAGCAGGGCGCGCAGCACGTCCATGTCGCGGGCGCCCTCGACGGTGCCGAGGTGGCCGAGCGCCGCCCCGGCCTGCTTCCGGCAGCCCTCGGCGAACTCCTTGTCGGCCGCGATCAGCGCGTCGATCCCGTGCTGGTCGCCGGGGGTCAGGTCGACGGCGGTGTAGGCGTCCATCCGGTCGCCGCTCAGGCAGCTGACGGGGCTGCTGCGGCCCACCCCGCGCGGGTCGAGGCCGACCAGGTCGTACCGGGCGCGCACCCCGTGGTCGTACGTCCGAGCGGCGGCCTCCAGGTACTCGATCGCCGAGCCGCCGGGCCCGCCCGGATTGAGCAGCAGGGAGCCGAGCCGCGCGCCCGGGGAGGCGGAAGGGGAAGCGGAGGAGGCGGCTTCCGCCGCCGCGCGGGCGGCCGCCAGGGTGAGGTCGCCGTCCCCCGGGTGGTCGTAGTCCAGCGGCACCCGGAACGTGGTGCACTCGAACCCGCTGTCGCAGGGCTGCCAGGCCAGGTGTTGCGCGTAGTACGGCGCGAGCGCGGCCGGGACGGCGGCGGGCAGCGGCTCCAACGGGGTCGCCCAGGCGGCCCCGGACGCCGCCGCGGCCGCCTGGGCGGAGGGCCTGCCGGAGCCGGCCGGGTCCGACGGGGACGCTCCCGGCGCCTCGGACGGATCGGCGCCGCACCCGCCCGCCAGCAGCCCGGCGACGGCCAGCGCCGCGGCCAGTGCCCGCGTCCGTGCCCACGCCCGTACCGGCGCCCGCCCGAAGGCCCTCATCCGCCACCACTCCGCAATCGACCAGCACGTGGAACAACCCGTGGAAAAACCAGTGGAGCACCCCGGAGGAAACGCCGCTGCCCGGCACCCCTCCCCGGGGTACCGGGCAGCGTAGCGCCGCCGGACGGGCGCTCAGGACGGCTTGGCCAGCGCCTCGGCCAGGAACTGCGCCGCCTGCCGGACCAGCCGCAGCCGCTCCCGGTCGGGGGTGAAGTCCTGCACGTTGTCCGAGATCCGCACGTCGGCCTTGGCCGCCGCTCCGGGGCCGGCCTTCAGCGCGGACTGGAGCTTGCGGGCCGCGTCCAGCCCGGCGGAGTCGGCCTTGGCGGCGGCCAGCAGCAGCTTGGCGGAGCTGCCGGCCGGGGCCTCGGCGCCGGTCTGGGTGAGCGCGATGGCGTCGTAGCGGCCGGAGACCGCCGCGGCCGCGCCGTACAGGTCGGGCCGGGACAGTCCGGCGGCGGCCGCGCAGGGCGCGCCGCCGTCGACGCCGAGGGCGCCCCAGGAGGCCGGGCCGGGCGGCAGGGTGCGGAAGGAGGCCGCGATGGTGCCGCGCAGCGTCGCGTCGTCGGCGACGGCGGCCGGGGCGGCGGCGACCAGCTCGCAGGGGTGCGCGGTGCCGTTCGGCGCCTCGGGGGCGACCAGGATGAACGGGCGGGTCCTGCCGGCCTGGAGGGCCGAACCGATGCCCTCGAAGACGTCCGGGACCTCGGCGTCGGCGGTCTTCTGGGGTGCGGCCGCGTGCATCACGACGACCGGGAAGTGGGTGTTCGGCTCCTTGGCGTACTGCGGCGGGAGCCAGACCCGGACATTGCGGGGGTGGCCGTCGGGGCCGAGCACGGCGGACTGGAGCAGCTCGCCGCCGCCGGGGTGGCCGACGCTGTCGAAGCGGCTGGCCACGGCGGGAGCCGCAGCGGGTCCAGCCGCTCCGACAGCTCCGGCCGCTCCGACGGCGGCAGGGGCGACCGGGGCGGCGCCGGCACCGGCACCGGCAGCAGCGGCCGACTCGGCGGCCACCGGCGGCGCCGCCTGCTGCGGCCGGGCCGCCGCCCCCGCACCGGTCCCGCCGCCCGACCCCGCCCCCGATCCCGCGCTCCCCGCGTCCACCACCGGCTCCGCCCGGTCCGGCGCCTGGACGTCCCGGCCGAGGCCGCCGAAGGCGCCGAGCGTGGTGAGCACCGTCAGGGCGGTGACGCACACCCCGCAGACCATCGCCCCGGCCGCCCGCACCAGCATCGGCAGGCGGTCGCCGGCCAGCTCGTAGGTCTCGGCGGCGCGCAGGTCGCGCCAGCGCTGTTGGGCACCCCGGGCCAGCCAGATCCCGCCGAGGGCGGCGGCCAGCAGGGGAATGACGAGGAGCGAACGAACCACGGGACGCACCACCTCTGGAGGGGGCCGCGCCGAACCGGAACCGGCGCGTACGGGAGGCGACCGCCCCGGCAGCGGGCGCAGTCGGCCCCCAGCGTGCACAACGGGCGGACCGTCACACGACCGTGTGCCCGGCGAGTGTCGCTCGTTCACTCGAAGGTGGGACGGCGTATCGCCCCGGGAGGCGTACGGGTACCGCCCGCTGGAGCAATCCAGGAAGAACGGCCCCGCCCGGCCCTCAGCCCGCGCGCAGCGCCACCGTCATCGCCTCGACCGCGAGCAGCGGGTCCACGTTGCGGTCCAGCGCCTGGCGGCAGGCCAGCACCGCCTCGATCCGGCGCAGCGTGCCCTCCGCGGGCCCGGCCTGGGCCACCCGGTTCAGCGCCTGCCGCTGGTCCTCGTTGGCGAGCGCGCCGGTGGAGCCGAGCTGGATGGCGAGCACGTCCCGGTAGAAGCCGAGCAGGTCGAGCAGGGCAACGCCCAGGGTCTCCCGGCGGGTGCGGGTGGCCCGGCTCTTCTGCCGCTTCTCCAGCTCCTTGACCGCGCCGGCCATGCCGCGCGGCGCCTTGCTGCCCTCGGAGGCGCCGTAGGCGGCCTTGAGGTCGTCGGTCTCCTTGGCGTCCTGGGTCTCGGCGAGCGCCTCGGCATCGGCCTTGGCGGTGTCGACCAGGCGCTGGGCGGCGGTCAGGCAGCCGCCGATGTCGCCGACCTCCAGCGGGATGCGCAGCACCTCCGTCCGGCGCGTCCGGGCCTGCTCGTCGACGGCGAGGCGGCGCGAGCGCTCGATGTCGCCCTGACCGGCGAGCGCGGCGAGCCGGGCCGTCTCCGGGTCGACGCCGTCGCGGCGGACCAGGGTGTCGGCGACCGCCTCGGCCGCGGGGGTGCGCAGCACCAGCAGGCGGCAGCGCGAACGGATGGTCGGCAGCACGTCCTGGACGGAGGGGGCGCAGAGCAGCCAGACGGTGCGCGGGGAGGGCTCCTCCACGCCCTTGAGCAGCGCGTTCGCGGCGGCCTCGGTGAGGCGGTGGGCGGCGTCCACCAGGATCACCGACCAGCGGCCGCCGGTCGGGTAGCTGGAGGCGCGCATGACCAGGTCGCGCATGTCGCCGACGCCGATGGAGAGGCCGTCGGTCCGGACGTACTTGACGTCGGCGTGGCTGCCGGCCAGCACGGTGTGGCAGCCGTCGCAGAACCCGCAGCCGGGCGTGCCGCCGAGCGCGAGGTCCGGACTGGTGCACTGGAGGGCGGCGGCGAAGGCACGCGCGGCGGTGACCTGCCCGGCGCCGGGCGGGCCGGTGAACAGCCAGGCGTGCGTCATCAGGGAGGCGTTCACGCCCTCGACCGGGGCGGCCCCGCGACCGGCCTCGATCGTCGCCCCGGCCGCCCGGGCTGCGGCGGTCAGCTGCTCGACCACCCGCTCCTGGCCCACCAGGTCGTCCCAGACGGCCACTGCTGCTCCCAAGCTCCGTACGGCAGCGCCGGTGGCGCCTCTTCCCCGCCGTCGAGCATACGTCTCCGCTCCGACACCCACTGCTCCGTCCGGGGGACGGCGGAGGACACGGCGGACGGGAAGGCGGACGGGAAGGCCGGTCCCGCGGGCGACGGACCGACACCCGACGGACCGCGACCCCACCGGCGACCGCCCGACGGAACGCGGCGGCGCCGCCGGGGACCCGCCCCGACGGCGCCGCGCACGCGTGTCCGGTCAGCCCCGGCGGCCCCAGCGACGGCCCTTGCCCTTGCCGTCACCCTCGCCCTGGGCGTTCCCACGGCCCTCGGGCCGCTCCGCACCGCCCTGGGCGCCGCTCTGCGGGCCGCCGTACGAACCGCCCTGGCCCGGGCCGCCGTGCTCCCAGCGCGCCCACTCGTCGTGCGAGCCGAGCAGGGTGTCGGTGAGGCTCGGCAGGTCGTCCATCGGCGTCTCCTCGGCCCACTCCGGCCGCGGCCGCTCGGCGGCCGGCTGCGGCTGCGACGGCGACTGCGGCCCGGAAGCCGGCTCCGCGCCGATCACCGGCAGCTCACGGGTGCTGTCGACCGGCTCCGCGCGCCTCGGCGCCTGCGCCGCCCGGCCCTCGGCCCGCCCTTCGGCGCGGCCGTCCGTGCGGCCCTCAACGCGCCCGGGCTCGATCCGCGGCAGCACCGCGGTCCGGTCGGCCTCCGCCGGGACCTTCGGCAGCACGGCCGTCTCGTCCACCGCCGAGGCCGGTACCACCGGCAGCCTGGTGGTCTCGTCGACCGCACCGGCGGCCCGACGCGCCTCGGCAGCCTTGCGCGCCTCTGCGGCTTCGGCCGCCCGGACGGCGGCCTGCCGGTCCCGCGGCGACAGCTCGCGCGTCGCCTCGTCCCCGAGCCCGCCCGACGAGGCCTGAGCCGCGTCCTGCGGAGCGTCCTTCGGGATGTCCCGGACCGCCCGCAGCTCCGTGGTCGCCTCCCCCGACGCCGAACCCGAGTCCGAACCCGAGCCCGAACCCGCCGCCGAACCCGAACCCGAGCCGGAACCCGACCCCGGCCGCCCCTCGGCCCGGCCCTCCGCCGACTCCGCCGCAGCGGCCGCAGCCGCGAGCGCGGCGGCCTGCGCCAGCCGCGCCTCCTCGGCCCGCTGGAGCGCCTCCTCCGCCCGGCGCCGCTGCTCCTCGCGGGCGAGCTCGCGCTGCCGCTGGAGCTCGGCCTGGGCGGCCGCCTCGTCGGCGATCCGCTTGCGCTCGACGGCCTCCGCGGCCAGCCGGGCCTCCTCGGCCGCGCGGAGCTTGGCCTCCTCCGCGGCGCGGCGCTCGGCCTCCTCCGCGGCCCGTCGGCGCGCCTCCTCCTCGGCCTTGCGCCGGGCCTCGGCGGCGGCCCGCTCCGCCTCCTCCTTGGCCAGCCGCTCCTTCTCCGCCTGCTCGGCCCGCAGCTGCGCCAGCACCTCCTGCCGCTTGCGCTCGGCGGCCTCCTCCTCGGCCTTCTTGCGGGCCTCCTCGGCGGCGCGGCGCTCGGCCTCCTCCTTGGCCAGCCGCTCCTGCTCGGCGCGGGCGGCCTTCTCCTGCTCGGAGAGCGGCAGCTCGCGGTCGAGCCGGTGCCGGATGGCGGTGGTGACGAAGTCGGGGGCCTGGCTGCCGTCCACGACCAGGTAGCGCGCCGGGTCGGCGGCGGCGAGGGAGAGGAAGCCGGCCCGGACCCGCTGGTGGAACTCGGTGGGCTCGGACTCCAGCCGGTCCAGCGCCTCGGTGAAGCGCTCGCGGGCCCTGGTCGGGTCGACGTCCAGGACGACGGTCAGGTCGGGCAGCAGCCCGCCGGTGGCCCAGCGGGAGATCCGGGAGACCTCGGTCGCGGCCAGGTCGCGCCCGGCGCCCTGGTAGGCGATGGAGGAGTCCATGTACCGGTCGGTGATGACCACGGCGCCGCGGGCGAGGGCCGGCCGGATGACGTTCTCGACGTGCTCGGCGCGGTCGGCGGCGTAGATCAGCGCCTCGGCGCGGTGCGACAGGCCGGTGTTGCCGACGTCCAGGACGAGGCCGCGCAGCCGCTGGCCGACCGGGCTGCCGCCGGGCTCACGGGTGAGCACGACCTCGTGCCCCTTGCCGCGGATCCACTCGGCGAGCGCCTGGGCCTGGGTGGACTTGCCGGCGCCGTCGCCGCCCTCCAGGGCGATGAAGAAGCCGGTGCCCGCACCCTGGTGCGGCACCGGGCCGCCCGCGCCGCGCACCGAGTCCACCAGGTCCCGGACGAACGGCGCGGTGCCGCGCCGGTCGTCGGTGCGCAGCAGCACGACCGCGGCGAGCACCAGGGTGAGCAGCCCGGAGGTGGCGACGGCCAGGGCCGCGCCGCCGTGGATGAAGGTGAAGGAGCCGGGCTCGACGGTGCCGTACTCGACGTCCCCGTAGGCGGCGGCGATCAGCGGGACGACGACCAGCGCGGCGGCGACCACGGCCCGGAGCACCGCGAACAGGTGCTCGGTGACCTTCGGCAGCCGGGCCTCCTCGACCTCCTGGGCGAGCAGGGTGCGCCCGGCCGAGACCACGATCCCGGCGGCCAGGCCGGCCAGCACGGTGAGCAGCAGGACCAGCACGAAGTCGAGCACCAGGCCGGCCAGGATCAGCGCGACGCCCTGGGTGAGCAGTGCCAGCGCGAGCAGTCGGCGGCGGGACAGCGAGGGCAGCGTGGCCCGGGTGAGCCGGGTGCCCAGGGCGGGCGTCCCGGCGGCGGCGAGCACCAGCAGGCCGTAGCCGATCGGCCCGGCGCGGTGCTCGGCGGCGGTCAGCAGCGCGAGCGCGGCGACGCCCGCCATCGAGGCGTAGCCGGCCGCGACGGCGAAGGTGAAGTACGGGGCGCTGCCGGTGCGGCCCTTGCCGAGCGCGGGGCCGGGGGTCGCGTCGGTCGGGGCGCGCAGGCCCTGGAACGGGGAGACCGGGGCGACGGTCACCGGGCCGCCGGGCAGCTGCTGGAGATAGCCGCGGACCGCCGAGGCGGCGAACAGGCCGGCCGCGCCGAGCGCCGCGAAGGTGAGCTGGTGGGCGCGGAGCCAGTCGGAGCCGACGGCCGCGCCGATGTTGTTGAGCAGGGTGAAGGCGACCAGGCCGACGGCGCCGAGCGGCACGGTCACCCAGCCGGTGAAGCGGTCGATGCTCCGGACGCTGTCCAGGTTGGCCGCGGCCGGGCGCTGCTCGGCGGCCGGCAGGTGCGGGTTGGCCGGCGGCAGCAGGCCCGGGACGGCGGCGGACTTGGCGATCCCCCAGACCCGCTCGGCGGCACCGGTCACGAACACGGTGGCGAGCAGGACGTAGACGGCGGCCCCGGAGGGCTTGGCGGCGGAGCCCAGCCAGACGCTCCACCAGGGCGCGAGGCCGATCAGCAGGGCGCGCAGCACGTCGGCGCCGAACAACGTCCAGCGCCGGTCCAGCCGGCCGGTGACCAGCCGGTGCACCGGGCCGAGCAGCGCGACGCCGACCAGCCCGGTGGCCAGCACCCGGACGGCGAGGACCGCGGCGAGGGCGAAGGCGAGGCTGCGCGGCAGGCTGCCGAACTGTCCGCCCTGGGCGGCGGCGATCACGGTGAGCGCGAGCAGCACCAGCAGTCCGAGCCGGTCGGCGGTGCCGCCGATCAGCTGGGTGGTCCACAGGCGCCGGTAGGCGCGTGTCCGCAGCAGGGCCCTGGCCCGGTCCGCCGGGCTCCCGGCGGGCGCGACCTCGGGCAGGTCGAACGCCCGGGCTCTGGCGGCCGGGACGGCGCTGGGGGTGGGCTGCTCCTCGCTCGTCATACGGTCAGCGTAGCGGGCGGGGCCTGGCCGGAACGCTGCGAACGGGCTTCCGGATCGCGCTCATCACCGGGTTGTGACGTAGCCCGCACGGACCCGACGGGCCTCGGGCCCACACCCCCGGGATCGGGGGCACGGGCCCGGCTGCCGTGACCTGGGATCAGCCCTCGTCGGTGGCGGTGGCCTGGCCGGCCGCCGTCTTGCTCGCGGTGGTCTTCTTCGCCGCCGT
Source organism: Kitasatospora sp. NPDC001119 (assembly GCF_053598475.1). NCBI lineage: Bacteria > Bacillati > Actinomycetota > Actinomycetes > Kitasatosporales > Streptomycetaceae > Kitasatospora > Kitasatospora sp. NPDC001119. Next base: position 107,278 of record NZ_JBSFKI010000006.1, on the reverse strand, counting down.
CTTCTTCGCCGCCGCCGTCTTGGTGGTGGTGGTGGTCTTCTTCGCCGCGGTCTTCTTCGCGGCGGTCTTGGTCGCCGCGGTCTTGGCGGTGGTCGTCTTCTTGGCCGCGGCCTTCTTCGCCGGGGCCTTCTTCGCCGCCTTCTTCACCGGTCCGCGCGCCCGCTTCTCGGCGAGCAGCTCGTACCCGCGCTCCGGCGTGATGGTCTCGACCTCGTCGTCCTTGCGGAGCGTGGCGTTGGTCTCGCCGTCGGTCACGTACGGGCCGAAGCGGCCGTCCTTGACCACCACCGGGCGCTCGCTGACCGGGTCGTTGCCCAGCTCCTTGAGCGGCGGGGCGGCGGCGGCCCGGCCGCGCTGCTTGGGCTGGGCGTAGATCGCCAGCGCCTCGTCGAGGGTGATCGTGAAGAGCTGGTCCTCGTCGGTGAGCGAGCGGGAGTCGGTGCCGCGCTTGAGGTACGGGCCGTAGCGGCCGTTCTGCGCGGTGATCTCCGCGCCCTCGGCGTCGGTGCCGACCACCCGCGGCAGCGAGAGCAGCCGCAGCGCGTCCTCCAGCGTGACGGTGTCCAGCGACATCGTCTTGAACAGCGAGGCGGTGCGCGGCTTGACCGCGTTCTTGCCGGTCTTCGGCGTGCCCTCGGGCAGGATCTCGGTCACGTACGGGCCGTAGCGGCCGTCCTTGGCGACCAGCATGTTGCCGCTGACCGGGTCCGCGCCGAGCTCGAAGTCGCCGCTGGGCTTGGCCAGCAGCTCCTCGGCCAGCTCGACGGTGAGCTCGTCCGGCGGCAGCTCGTCCGGGATGTCGGCACGCTGGCCGGGCTCGCCCTCGACCGTCGAGGCGCGCTCGACGTACGGGCCGTAGCGGCCGACCCGCAGGGTGATGTCGTCGCTGACCCGGAACGAGCTGATCTCCCGGGCGTCGATCGCGCCGAGGTCGGTGACCAGTTCCTTCAGGCCGCCCAGGTGGTCGCCGTCGCCGTTGCCGGCCTCGGCGGCGCCGCCCGCGGCGCTGCCCTCGCCCTCGCCGAAGTAGAAGCGCTTCAGCCACGGCACGGACTTCGCCTCACCGGCGGCGATCCGGTCGAGGTCGTCCTCCATCTTGGCGGTGAAGTCGTAGTCGACCAGCCGGCCGAAGTGCTTCTCCAGCAGGTTGACCACGGCGAAGGAGAGGAACGACGGGACGAGCGCCGTCCCCTTCTTGAAGACGTACCGGCGCTGGATGATCGTGTCGATGATCGACGCGTAGGTGGAGGGGCGGCCGATCTCCCGGTCCTCCAGCTCCTTGACCAGCGAGGCCTCGGTGTAGCGGGCCGGCGGCTTGGTGGCGTGGCCCTCCGGGGTGATCCGGTCGGCGGCCAGCGGGTCGCCCTGGGCGACCTGCGGCAGCCGGCGCTCGCGGTCGTCGAGCTCGGCGTTCGGGTCGTCGGCGCCCTCGACGTAGGCCTTGAGGAAGCCGTGGAAGGTGATGATCTTGCCGGAGGCGGAGAACTCGACGTCCCGGCCGTCGGCGGAGGTGCCGCCGACCCGGACGGTGACGGACTGGCCGACCGCGTCCTTCATCTGGGAGGCGACGGTGCGCATCCAGATCAGCTCGTAGAGCCTGAAGTCGTCACCGGTCAGACCGGTCTCGGCGGGGGTGCGGAAGCGGTCGCCGGACGGGCGGACCGCCTCGTGCGCCTCCTGCGCGTTCTTGACCTTGCTGGCGTAGGTGCGCGGCGCGTCCGGCAGGTAGTCGGCGCCGTACAGCTGGGTGACCTGGGCCCGGGCGGCCGAGACCGCGGTGTCCGACAGCGTGGTGGAGTCGGTACGCATATAGGTGATGAAGCCGTTCTCGTACAGCTTCTGGGCCACCTGCATGGTCCGCTTCGCGCCGAAGCCCAGCTTGCGGCTGGCCTCCTGCTGGAGCGTCGTGGTGCGGAACGGCGCGTACGGCGAGCGGCGGTAGGGCTTGGACTCGACGCTGCGGACGGCGAACGCCGTCTGCTCCAGGGCGGCGGCCAGCTGACGGACCGCCTGCTCGTCCAGGTGCAGGGTGTTCGCGCTGGCGGCCTTCAGCCGGCCGTCCTGGCCGAAGTCGCGGCCGCTGGCGATCCGCTTGCCGTCGACGGCGGCCAGCCGGGCGCCGAAGGTCTCCGGGTTGGCGGCGTCGGCCGGGGTGCGGCCGGTGCCGAAGGTGCCGACCAGGTCCCAGTACGAGGCGGTGTGGAAGGCCATCCGCTCGCGCTCGCGCTCGACCACCAGGCGGGTCGCGACGGACTGCACGCGGCCCGCCGACAGCTTCGGCATGACCTTCTTCCACAGCACCGGCGAGACCTCGAAGCCGTACAGGCGGTCGAGGATGCGGCGGGTCTCCTGGGCGTCGACCAGGCGCTGGTTGAGCTCGCGCGGGTTGGCCACGGCCTCCTGGATCGCCGACTTGGTGATCTCGTGGAACACCATGCGGTGCACCGGCACCTTGGGCTTGAGCACCTGCTGGAGGTGCCACGCGATGGCCTCGCCCTCGCGGTCCTCATCGGTGGCGAGGAAGAGCTCGTCGGACTCCGCGAGCAGCGACTTCAACTTGCTGACCTGGGACTTCTTGTCCGCGTTGACCACGTAGATGGGCGCGAAGTCGTGATCGACGTCCACCCCGAGGCGACGCACCTCGCCGGTGTACTTGTCCGGCACCTCGGCCGCGGTGCTGGGGAGGTCGCGGATGTGCCCGACGCTCGCCTCGACGATGTAGCCGGGGCCAAGGTAGCCCTTGATCGTCTTCGCCTTGGCCGGCGACTCGACAATGACGAGTCGCTGTCCGTGCGCGGTCTCGCTGCTCGGGGACACCTTCGCTCTTCTCTCCCGGTCCTTATGTGGCTGGTCGGCGCCGGCCGCACGGGCTGCGCTCCGCCCGACCCCTCCACCGTCCCGGGGCTGCCGCGGCACGACACCCCCACCAGCGGAGTGTGACCGTACCCCGGCCACCCTTGTCAAACGGACGGATCCCGCTTTTTCACTTGCCGGCCTCACCGACGCCACTCGAACGGTAACCCGATGACGGAGGTTCGCGCCCCGTGGAGGGGGGCCTTCGGCAGGTTCCGGAGGATGGAATGACGGATTTCAAGATCTGTCAACGGAAAATCGACAGGTCGGCGCGGGATGGCGTGAATCCGCCCTGGGCGCCCGCCCCCGGATCTGCTGCCGGCCCCTCCCGGATCCCTCGCGGAGTGCGGGGCTCAGCCGCCGACCGCGACCAGGAGCCCGGCGCCCGCCGCCAGACACCCCACGCCCAGGACGCTCCACAGCAGGTCGACGACGGCCGCCCGGCCGACCTCCCCGGGCGCCAGCACCACCCGGCTCGGGCGCCGCGGGTCGTAACAGATCCGCACCGAGGCACCTGGCGCGAAACGGTCCGGACGGCGCAGCGGGGTGTGCCCGCGCGGGCGGGCGATCACGAGCCCCGCGATCCCGCACGCGCCGGAGCCGCCCACCGAGGGCGGCACCGAGAAGGACAGCAGCGGCGCGCTGTCCAACTGGCCGTGCACGTCGTCCTCGGCCACCACGGTGGCCACCGCCGACGCCCCCCGGCGGCGCACCCGCAGGCGCAGGCCCACTTCGGCGGCGCACCAGAGCAGCAGCACGCCACCGAAGAGGGCGAGCACCGACCCGCCCACCATCGCCGTCGTCGTGTCCACTCTGGCCCCCGGCTCCCCAGCTCTGTCCACAGCCTGTGGACAGAGCTTCACAGCGGAGGACCAACGGGAGACAGCCGCCCGGCGGCGGTCGGACGAACCAGGGGGTACGGACCGGTGAACCGGCCGCGTCGCGGCGGAACCGGTCCCGCCGCGATCAGCGGCTCCGGTCCCGGCGGGGCGGGCCCGGGCGGGGCGGGCCTCGGCGGCTCCGGTCTCAGCGGCTCCGGTCTCAGCGGACCGGGTCTCAGCGGACCGGGTCGATGAACCCCTGCTCGGTCAGCAGGCGCAGCGACTCCGGCACCCGGTCCCGCAGGACCACCCGGTCCTCGCCGAGCAGCCGCGCGATGGCGTCCACGATCTCGCCCGCCGACAGCGTCCCGTCGCAGACCCCGACGAAGCCGGCGCCCACGGTGTCCACCTTGGTGGCCCGCCGCATGCCGCGGTTGTGACGCAGGATCACATGCTCCGGGTCCTCCGCACCGGGCGCGCCGACCTGCTCCTGGACCACCTCGTCGGCCAGCACGTAACGGGCCGCGAGCAGGCCCGCGTCGTCGTGCGAGCGGAGGAAGTCCTGCCGGTCGAACCAGGCCTCGATGTGCGGGCCGAGCGGCTGCTCCACCGGGTGCGGCCACTCCTCCACCCGGACGGTCGGACGCTCGGCGCCGCTCGCCCGCAGGGTGATCCAGCCCATGCCGATGCCCTCGACCCGGCCCGCCTCGAAGGCGTCCAGCCACTCGCCGTACCGGGCCTGGTAGTCGCCGCCGGGGCCGCGGTGGTCGCCGCCGTCGCGCAGCCACAACTCGGCGTACTGGGCCACGTCCTGGACCTCGCGCTGGACGACCCAGGCGTCCAGTCCGGTGCCCGCGACCCAGCCGGCCAGCCGCTCGTGCCAGTCCTCGCCCTTGACGTGCTGCCAGTTGGCGAGCAGCTGGCAGTAGCCGCCGGGCTCCAGGTGGTCGGCGGCCGAGCGGACCAGGCCGCGGCACAGGTCGTCGCCGGCCATGCCGCCGTCGCGGTAGGTGAACCGGCCGCCCGGCGAGATCACGAACGGCGGGTTGGAGACGATCAGGTCGAACTTCCGCTCCCCGACCGGCTCGAAGAGGCTTCCGGCGGACACCTCGGTGCTGTCGAAACCGGACAGCGCCAGGGTCAGCTCGGTGAAGCGCAGCGCGCGCGGGTTGAGGTCGGTGGCGGTCACGGTCCCGGCGTGCCGGGCCGCGTGCAGCGCCTGCACGCCGGAACCCGAACCGAGGTCCAGCGCGGCCCGGACGGGGCGGCGCACGGTGATGTTGGCCAGCGTGGTGGAGGCGCCTCCGACGCCCAGCACCAGGTCCTTGCGGGCCACCCCGTGCGCGGTCTCACCGGAGCCGATGCCGCCCGCGCCGCCCACCGCGCAGCCCAGGTCGGAGACCACCCAGGCGTCCGAACTGGGCATCCCGGCCACCTCGTTGGCGTACGGCCGGACGTCGACGGTGGCGCGCACCAGATCGCCGTCGGGGCGCAGCCAGCCGTCCGCCAGGCAGTCCTCCACCGGCAGTGCGGCGGCGGCCGCCCGGTACGGGACCGGCTGCTGCAGCAGGAACAGCCGCACCAGCGTCTCCAGCGGGCTGCCACCGCGGGTCGCCCGCAGCGCCGGGACCGCCTCGCTGCGGGCCAACGCCGAATAGCCGGTGGGCCCGAGCAGGTCCAGGCAGCCGTCGGCGGTGAACGAGGCGGCGAGCAGCGCCTCGCGGAACTTGGCGAGGCGGGTCGGGTCGAGAACGGGGCTACTGATCACCCCGCCATTGTCCCCCGCCACCCACCCGGTGGCCGCCGCTGCGCCCCGCGGCCGGCAGACGGAAGCCCGCACCACCCCGCGCGCCCCCTGGAAGCCACCACGCGCCGCCCTGCCGGGGGCCCCGAGTCGTTCAGCGGCGGGCCTGTGGCAGGGGCGCCGACTGGGACGGCGACTCGCGGGACGGCGACTCCGGGGGCGGCGGCTCGCCGTCCCCGTCACCGGGCCCGTCCCCGGTACCGGGGACGGGCGCGTCGGACCCTCCGGTCCGCCCGGGCTCAGCTCGCGCTGGGAGCCGGGTTCGCCGGGGTGGCGGGCGGGGCGGCCGGAGCAGTGGTCGCACCGGCCGCGGCCGGGCTCGTGCCGTCGGTCGCGCCGGGCGCCGGGGTGGTGGCCGGGGCGCTCGGGGTGTCGGTGGCGCCCGGCGCCGGGGTCGTGCCGCCCGGGGCTGGGGTGCCGCTCGCGCCGGCCCCCGCACCGCCGGTGGCGCCGCCGCTCGGGGCGGTGGTCGGGGACGGCTTGCAGCCCTCCTGCTTGGCCATCGCCGCACCGAGCTCACCGCGCTGGAGCTTGCTCTGCGCCTGGGTGGAGAGCGAGGCCAGCTGCTGCACCTGGTCGGCCACGCTGCGCAGCCCGTCGGCGAACTTGGCCTGGTCGTTGTTGGGCAGCGCGTCCACCTTCTTCTGGACCTCCACGTACCCGTCGGCCGCCTTCTTCAGCTCCTCGACGGTGTCCTTCTGGAGGGCCGCGCCGTCCTGCACCTTGGGTGCCCCGGCCGCGTCGATGGCGGCGGCTATGTCCTGGTTGGTCTTGGCCAGCCGCCCGATGTCCGTGGAGAGCCGCTTCTGGAGGTCGGCCGGGGCCTCGCCGGTCTTCACCTGGCCGGTGTCGGCCAGCGCGGTCTGCGCCTGGGCGATCGGGTCCTTGGCAGCGCCGCAGACGTTCGACGCCCAGGACTCCAGCTGCTTGCTGTTGTTGTCGTCGCCGCCGCAGCCGACGGCGCCGAACGCGAGCAGCACGCCGAGGGCGGGTACGGCCAGCAGTCGCTTGTTCACCGGGAGAAGCCTTTCGGTTCGGTCGTCATCGGTCGTCGAACCTACACGGCCGATGTCCGTCCCCCGATTCGTCCGTCCCCCGATTCCCGGCTCCCCCGCCCTCCAGGGGCCGCCCTCTCGACGCCCCGGCCCGGGTCAGGCCCGCTCGCACTCGTCCCGGCCCGGGTGTTTCGGCGGTGGGGTGGTTCGGTGGTGGGGTGGTCTGCGCGAGCGGCCAGGGCCGCCGCACGGCGCGGATCCGCGTGGACGTCCTCGTCCGCGAAGCGGCGAACCGCCGGGATCAGCGGTGTGTCACCGCATGCCCGGGAACAGGACCCCGGCCCGCTCTCGGGCGCGAGGAAGCGCCCGCGAGGCGGCGGGGACGCGAGGAGACGTCGAGGCAGCGCCTCAGACCGCGATGGAGGCGACCGAAACCGGCCAGCTCATCCGGATCAGGCCACCGGCCGCGCCGTTGGTGACCTCCAGGTCCTCGACCAGGCCGGTGATCACGGCGAGGCCCAGGGTGTCCTCGTCCGGCTCGCCGCCCTCGGCGTCGCCGGAGGCCGGGACGGCGGCGGGGCCGGCCTCGTCCTCGACCTCGATGAGGAAACGCTTCTCCTGATCGGTCAGCGCGACCCGGACCGCGCCGCCGATGCCGCCGCGCTGGTGCAGTCCGACCGCGCGGGAGCACGCCTCGCCGACCGCGAGCCGTACCTCGTCGAGCACCGACTCGTCGACCCCGGCCCGTCTGGCGACGGCCGCGGCGACCAGCCTGGCCGTCCGCACGTGCTCGGGAAGCGCGCTGAATCGAAGTTCGACGGTTGCCATCTCTCCCCCTCGGGGTGCTCCGACCGGGGCCGGAGACCCGGCCCCTGCGGGCCGGCGGAACCGGCCCAGGGGCGCCCGGGGGACGCACCGGGCCACACGGCCCCGGGCACCCGGACGCGAAGAACGAGCGGGGCCGGCCGCACGGGCCGGCCCGGCCGCGTCAGTCGGTCGCGTTGACCGCGTCGTCCACCGAGGTGTGGATCGGGAAGACCTTGGTCAGGCCGGTGATGCGGAAGATCTTCAGGATGCGCTCCTGGTTGCAGACGAGGCGCAGCGAGCCCTCGTGGGCACGCACTCGCTTCAGACCGCCCACCAGCACACCGAGGCCGGTCGAGTCGAGGAAGTCAACGCCTTCCATGTCGACGACGAGGTGGTACTTGCCGTCGTTGACGAGCTCGACCAGCTGCTCCCGCAGCTTCGGGGCGGTGTACACATCGATCTCGCCGCCAACCTCGACGACCGTACGATCGCCGACTGAACGGGTCGACAGGGACAGGTCCACGGAACCTCCAGCACCTTGCCTTGCTACGTCATGTGCGATCCTCGGCCGGACGGCCGCCACCGCATGGTCGCGAGCCCGGGCGCGCCCAGCCACGCGTGGCAAGCCTCGGCGCTGCGACCCACGGCCATACGGCCGTCACGGCCACATTCAACCACCTGCGACCATGCCCGCACGATGGCTTACGACGATTCTCCGTCACGCCGGTGACACACTGGGTCCTCATGCCGCCCCGACACAGCCCGCCCGAGGCACTGCTCACGACCCTGGCCGCCGGCCGGGGGCGGTCCGACCGACTCACCCATACGGAGCACCTTCCCGCCCGACCTGCGCGTTATTCACCATGGCCGGACTCGATCCGTCCGGAGGTCGTGGCCGCGGCTCGTGCCGTCGGGGTCGAACAGCCGTGGGCGCACCAGGCAGAAGCGATGAATCTGGCCAAAAGCGGCCAGACTGTGGTGATCGCCACAGGCACCGCCTCGGGCAAGTCGCTGGGCTACCTGGCCCCGGTGCTCAGCGACCTGCTGGACGGCACCGAGGCCCGCAACGGCCGCGGCGCCACCGCGCTCTACCTGGCCCCGACCAAGGCGCTCGCCGCCGACCAGCGGCGCCGGGCCGCCGAACTCGCCCTGCCGAGGGTGCGCGCCGCCCTCTACGACGGCGACACCCCGCCCGAGGAGCGCGAGTGGGTCCGCCAGTACGCCTCCTACGTGCTCACCAACCCGGACATGCTGCACCGGGGCATCCTGCCCGGCCATGCCCGCTGGTCCTCCTTCCTCAAGGCGCTGCGCTACGTGGTCGTGGACGAGTGCCACAGCTACCGGGGCGTGTTCGGCTCGCACGTCGCCCAGGTGCTGCGGCGGCTGCGCCGCATCTGCGCCCGTTACGGTTCGTCACCCGCCTTCCTGCTGGCCTCCGCCACCACCGCCGACCCGGCCGCGACCGCCCGGCGGCTGACCGGCCTGCCCGCTGTGGCCGTCACCGAGGACGCCTCGCCGCGCGGGCCGATGGTCTTCGGCCTCTGGGAGCCGCCGCTGACCGAGAACGTCGGCGAGCACGGCGCACCTGTGCGCCGCACCGCGACCGCCGAGGCGGCCCACCTGCTGACCGAGCTGGTCGAACGGGAGACCCGCACCGTCGTCTTCGTGCGCTCCCGGCGCGCCGCCGAGCTCGTCGCGCTCCAGGCCCAGGACCAGCTCGGCCGCCCGCTCGCCGGACGGGTGGCCGCCTACCGCGGCGGTTACCTCGCCGACGAACGCCGGGCCTTGGAACGCGACTTGCACTCCGGCCGACTGCTCGGCCTCGCCTCCACCTCCGCTCTCGAACTCGGCGTCGACATCTCCGGCCTCGACGCCGTCCTGATGGCCGGCTACCCCGGCACCCGGGCCTCGCTCTGGCAGCAGGCGGGCCGCGCGGGGCGGGAGGCCCAGGGCGCGCTGGCCGTCCTGATCGCCCGGGACGACCCGCTGGACACCTACCTGGTGCACCACCCGGAGGCGCTGTTCGCGGCCCCCGTCGAGGCCACCGTGCTCGACCCCGACAACCCGCACGTGCTCGCCCCGCACCTGTGCGCGGCAGCCGCCGAACTCCCGCTCACCGACGCCGACCTGGAGCTGTTCGGGCCGTCCACCGCACCACTGCTGCCGGTCCTGGAGCGGCGCGGCCTGCTGCGCCGGCGCAGCGACGGCTCCTGGTACTGGACCCGTCGCGAGCGCGCGGCCGACGCCGTGGACCTGCGCGGCAGCGGCGGCAGCCCGGTGCAGATCGTCGAGGCCGACACCGGCCGGCTGCTCGGCACGGTGGACGCCGCGGCCGCGCACACCACCGTCCACACCGGCGCCGTCCACCTGCACCAGGGCCGCACCTACCTGGTCCGGGAGTTCGACCTGGAGAACTCCGTCGCCCTGGTCGAACCGGCCGACCCGCCGTACACCACGGCCGCCCGCGACATCACCTCCATCTCCGTCCTCGACACCGACACCACCGTGGACTGGGGCGAGGGCCGGCTCAGCTTCGGCTCGGTGGAGGTGGTCAACCAGGTGGTCGGCTATCTCCGCAAGCGGATCTCCACCGGGGAGATCATGGGCGAGACCAAGCTCGACCTGCCGCCCCGCACACTGCGCACCCGGGCGGTCTGGTGGACCGTCACCGAGGACCAGCTGCTCGACGCGGACATCCCGCCCGACCAGCTGCCCGGCGCCGCCCACGCCGCCGAACACGCCTCGATCGGGCTGCTGCCGCTGTTCGCCACCTGCGACCGGTGGGACATCGGCGGCGTCTCCGTGCCGCTGCATCCGGACACCGGCCTGCCGACCGTGTTCGTCTACGACGGCCACCCCGGTGGGGCCGGCTTCGCCGAACGCGGCTTCCAGCGGGCGGTCCAGTGGCTGACGGCCACCCGGACGGCGATCGCCTCCTGCGAGTGCGAGCGCGGCTGCCCGTCCTGCGTCCAGTCGCCCAAGTGCGGCAACGGGAACGACCCGCTGGACAAGGCCGCCGCCGTCCGGCTCCTGGACGTCCTGCTGGCCGGGGCACCCGAAGCCACGGAGGCACCGGACGACGGGCCGGGGGCGGGCGGGCCGGAGACACCGGACGGACCGGAAGCGGTCCCCGGACCGGACGGTGGCGCACCGGCCGGTTCATGAGGCCGCCCCCGCAGCCGCGCTCGGGACTCCGCCCGGAGCCTCGCCCGGCCCGCCCTCCGGCGCGTCCTCGGGGCCGGTGACCGGGGCCCGTACCGGCCCGGCCCGAGCCCTCGCCCGCGCCGGGCCGACCGGCAGTCGGGCCGGGAGCCCGCGGACCTCCACCTCGGCCACCACCTCCACGGCGTCCGCCGACCGGTCGACCGCACAGGACACCAGCCCGGCGCCCTGGACGGCGGCGATCCCGGCGGCCCGGGCGCAGCCGCCGTCCCGGTCCAGCAGCAGTCGGTCCGCCGCGGCGAGGGCCGCGAGGTCGGCCGCCGACTCGGCCCGGTGCCGAGCGGCCACCACCGAGCCGACCGCGATCGTCCCGGCGAACACCGCCGTGCCCAGCATCGCCAGGGCGAGCAGCCAGACCGTCGCCGAGCCGGCGTCCGGCCCCCGGCCGCCCACCGCGACCGCTCGGGCCGCACGGGCGCGTGCCAGCCGCTCCGCCGCCTCCCGCAGCCCGGTCAGGACGGCCACGGGCCACCACCTGCCTCCGCGCCCGCCACCAGGACGTCCTCCCGCGCCGCCACGGCCGCCGCAGTGAGCCGGACGGCGAGCAGCCCGCCGAGCCTGCCCGGCCCAGCGCACGGCGCCTCCACGTCGACCCGGACCGTGTCGGCCGCCAGGGCGACCCGGACCTGTGCGCCCGGCGGGGCCGCCGCGCGGGCGAGCCCGGCGGCGTCCGCCTCCCCGCGAGCGGCCGCCCTGGCGCCGACCCGGGCGGCGTCCACACAGCGGATCTGCGCGGCCGCCGCGAGCACACCCCAGATGAGCATCGCCGCGAGCAGGAGGAGCGCCGGCAGTGCCACCGCCGTCTCCGCCGTCACGAAGCCCGCGTCGCCGCGTCGCCCCGGGCGCAGCGACCACGCCCGGCCCGGGCCCGTTCTCAGGCCCCTGCCGCCCGCCCGGAGCACGGGCGGAGCGACGCCGGGGTGCGTGCCTCGCGAGACGGAGACAGAACCTCCTCCCGACCGCCCGGCCGGGGGCCACCGACGACCGGAGGCAGCCCCACGGGGTGCGCCCGCCCCCAGGGGTCCACCGGCCGAAGGCGGCCCACCGGCGGGAGTTCGGCAGCCGGCCTCAGGTCGCATGGAGCGCCCGTACCAGCATGTCGGTCAGCGCACCGGTGATGGCGTCGCTGGTCACCACCTTGTACAGCCCGGCCGCGAGGGCGCACGCGCCCAGCGTCCCGACGGCGTACTCGGCCGTGGTCATCCCGGCGTCCGAGCGGCCTCGGAGTCGAGCCACCCGGCGGACCCGGCGGGCTGCCCAACGCACCCGACGGGCCGACCGGTGGCTCCTCCGCTGCCACTCCTCGGCCAACGGGCGGAGCGGACGCCCGGCACCGGGCCGAATCGCGATCACTGCGGTCATGAAAACTCTCCTGTCACTCGACGTACGACGGCCGCTCGTGCGGCCGACGATCATTCACATCGCCTCGGCGAAGCGGCTGGTGAGGCCTACGACCACCGGCACCACGCCGATCAGGACGAAGGCCGGGAGGAAGCAGAGCCCCAGCGGCGCGGTGGCGAGCACCGCGGCCCGGCGGACCCGGGTGTGGGCCGCACGGGCGGCCGCCGTGCGCTGCCCCTGCGCCAGCCCGATCAGCGGGCCGGCGGCGGGGACGCCGCCGAGGCTGCTGCGCTCCAGACAGCGCGCCAGCGGCGCCAGCGACGGGTACTGCTCGCCCAGGCGGTGCCAGCACAGCTCCGGCGGTGCGCCCAGGGCCAGTTCGGCCCCGATCGCCGCCAGCCGGGGCCCCAGCGGCGCCCCCACACTTCGACCCACCGCCGACACGGCCTCCGAGGGGAGCGCCGCCGAGCCGAGGCAGGCCGCCAACAGCTCGGCGCACAGTGGGAGTTGCCTGGTCAGCAGCTCCTCCTCGCGGGCCGCCCTGCGATCGGCCGGCGAGCACACCCGGGCCGACCAGCGATGGACGCCCACCGCGAGCAGCACCCCGACGGCCAGCCCGCGGCCGCCACCGAGCAGCACCGCCGCCGTGATCCCGGCGACGCCCGCCATCACCAACCGTCGGCGACGCTCAACCACCAAGGCAGCAGCCCTGGTTCGCCTTCCGATCCCCTCTCCACCCCGGGCCCGGACGAGTACCCGTCGGCGTCTCACCCGGCCGCGCACCGACGCCCACCCCGCAGCAACCACGCCTGCCGTGAGGGCGAAAGCCGCCCACTCGATGCCCCGCATCACCTCGCCCCCGCTTCCACCCCGAGCGCCCGTGCACGCACCCGCGACAGCCCGCGGTTCCGCTCGCCCGGTCGAAGAGCGGGCCCCGCACGACCTGAGGCCGCACACCGCCCACCCGGCCCAGCCGGCGCCTCCAGCGCGCCGTGGGCCGCCGCCCGGACGATGCGTGCCGTCCAGAGCACGCCCAGCCCCTCCAGAACCGCCCCCGCCACGAGGCAGCCCAGCCCGGCCGGGGTGTGCAGCAGGACCTCCAGCGGGTGCGCCCCGAGCGCCGCACCGAGGAGCAGCCCGACGCCCGGCAGCGCGGCCAGGACGGCGATCGTCGCGCGCGGTCCTGCCAGTTCCCCGGCGATCTCCTCCGCGAGCGCCCGCTCGCCGCGCAGCGCCTCCGCGACCCGGTCCAGCGCATCGGCCGACCCCGATCCGCTGCCCTCGGCCACCCGCCAGCAGGCCGCGACGGCCGCGGCCCCACTGCCGCCCGGAAGTTCGGCCAGCAGGTGCAGCGCGGCGGGTACGTCCCCGCCGTAACGGCCCGCCGCCAGTCGGGCCACCGGCTCCTCACCGAGCCTGCGAAGCCCCTCCGGGTCGGCGGCGATCCGTGCGGTGACCAGGTGCAGCGCCTGCTCCGGCGTCGCACCACCGCGCAACTCCCCTGCCAGGCCCGCGCAGAGCTCCACCACGGCCGCGGCCCGGTGCCGGGCCTCCACCGCCAGGCGTCGCCGCAGCCGCCACCTGCGCAGCGGCAGGACGGCCAGCGCGGCCGCGAGTACCGGCACCGGTGAGGCGGTGGCCTGCCCAGCGGCCAACCCCAGCGGAAGGAGCAGCAGTTCGGGCACCAGGAAGCCCGGCAGCAGCCCCCCGGCCCAGGACCGCACCGCGATCGCCGGGCCGGGCCCCCGCACCGGAGGCCCGCTGCCCGCCAGCACCAGCCTGGAGCGCTGCCCGCCCGGCAACTGCCCCTGCACCGCACGCCACGCGGCGACGGCCACCAGGAACAACGCCAGCACCCAGCAGAACGCGAGCTGACTCTGCATCACTTCACCCACCTCCGTTGACCTCGGTCTTTCCGGCCCGCGCCGCCGAGCAGCACCAGAGCTCCCACGGCGCACCCGCCCACCAACAGGGCGAAGGCGACTTCCACCACCCGCACGTCCGCGCCCACCGGCCCGGCCACCGTCACGGCGATCACGGGCGCCCCCGCCCGAGCGACACCCCGCGCGCCGCCAGCAGTCCGACCAGCCGCTCCCACCCCGCACCGGGACTCAGGCCACCGGACGCCGGGAAGGCCACCGCGGGTGTGGTCACGGCCGACCCGTCACCGGCCCCGGCCAGCGTGTGGATCTCCGCCACCCGGCGCCGCCCCGAGCCCGGATCGCGGATCAGGTGCACCACCACGTCGAGCGCGGCCCGCAGTTGGCCGTGCAGCGCCGTCCGGTCGAGGCCCGCGAGCGCGCCCAGGGCCTCCAGCCGGACCGGCACGTCCGCCGCCGTGTTGGCGTGGACCGTGCCGCAGCCGCCTTCGTGCCCCGTGTTCAGCGCGGCCAGCAGGTCCGACACCTCGGGCCCGCGGACCTCGCCGATCACCAGCCGGTCCGGACGCATCCGCAGCGCCTGGCGGACGAGGTCCCGCAGGGTGAACTCGCCCAGCCCCTCCTGGTTGGGAGGCCGGCTCTGCAACCGGACCACGTGCGGGTGGGCCGGTTGCAGCTCGGCGGAGTCCTCGGCGAGCACGATCCGCTCGTCCGGCCCGACCAGACCGAGCAGGGCCGACAGGAGCGTGGTCTTCCCCGAGCCCGTCCCGCCGGACACGAGCAGCGACAGCCGGGCCCGCACGATGCCCGCGAGCAGCTCCGCACCCTCCGGTGGCAGCGACCCGCCCGCCACCAGCTCGTCGAGCGTGAAGGGCCGGGGGCGGCAGACCCGCAGCGAGATGTGCGTGCAGCTGGCCGCGATCGGCGGCAGTACGGCGTGCAGCCGGGTCCCGTCCGGCAGCCGGGCGTCCACCCACGGGCGGGCGTCGTCCAGCCGCCGGCCAGCCGCCGTGGCCAGCCGGTGGGCCAGCCGCCGCACCGCCTCGGCGTCGGCGAAACGGACTCCGGTGGTTCGCTGCAGGCCGCCGCCACGGTCGACCCACACCTCGTCCGGACCGTTCACCAGGACGTCCGTGACGTCGGGCGCCGCCAGCAGCCGGTCCAGCGGGCCCGCACCCACCAGTTCGGCGCGCAGCGAGCGCACGGTGTCCAGGACCTCGTCCCCGCCGAGCGGCGGGCGCGTGGCCCGCAGCGCGGCCGCGACCGAGCCTGCCGTCGGGGCGGCCCCCGACTCGGCCAGCCGCAGCCGGACCGCGTCCACCAGAGCCGCCGCCCGCTGCTCGCGGGCCGTACGACCGTACGGACAGGGCCCGTGCCCGGGCTCCGGCGGCCCGCCGGGCGGCGGCACGCTCCGCAGCGGCCGGTGCTCCCGCGCACCGCCGCCCGGACCGGGCGATCCGCTCCGAAGGACCGTTCTGCGCAGACGGACCATCAGTACACACCTCCTCCGGCCACCGGCACCGGCGGCAGCACCTCGGTCAGGAAGCTCGCGCAGAAGCGCGCGAGCGGGCCGCCCTCCCTGCTTCCGGGCGGGACGCCCTTCACGACGTCCTGGGCCAGGCCCGGCTCCGGCTCCAGCTCCCCCGCCAGCGGCAACCGCAGCCCGCGGACGATCTGCCGGGCCGGGAGCCCGCCGGCCCGCACCGGCCGCACCACGGCCCGGACGTCCCCGAGCCGCATCCGGGCCGCCGCCGCGACCCGGTCGGCGGCGGCCACCGCGCGCAGCTCGGCCGACACCACCAGGAGCGCCAGGTCGGACTGCTCCAGCGCCTGCCCGGCGGCCGCGTCGAGGTGCCGGGGCACGTCGACCACCACCAGCCCGCCGCGCCGTCTGGAGGCGGCCAGCACGCTGCGCATGGCCTCCGGCGGCACCGTCAGGGTGTCGCCGCGATCCCAGGACAGGCAGGACAGCGCGGAGAGCCGTTTGAGCGCGGGCAGCGCCCGGGCCAGCTCGGCCCCGCTGACCCGCCCGCGGGAGCCGGCCAGATCGGGCCAGCGCAGCCCGCTGACCCGCTCGCCGCCGAGCAGGATGTCGAGGCCCCCGCCCAGCGGATCGCCGTCCAGGAGCATCGTCCGCCGGCCCGCCCGCGCGGCCGTGACCGCCAGCGCGCAGGCCAGGGTCGAGGCCCCGGCGCCGCCGGACCCGCCGAGCACCGCGACAGTGACCGCCGGGCAGCCGACGCCCTCGGCCGCGTCGGCGATCCGGTCAAGCAGCCAGGCCTCGGCGTCGGGCAGGAACAGCACGTGCTCGGCCCCGAGTTGGACGGCTCTGACCCACACCCCGGGGTCGTCCAGGTCCAGCCCGAGCAGCAGCACTCCGCCGCGCCGCCCCAGCCCGGAGCAGCGGACGGCCTGGTCGTCCCCGACCAGGACCAGCGAGGCCCCTTCCCAGAGGTCCCGCGTCGGCGGCGCGCCCCGGACCAGCCTCGGCTCGGTGCCCGCCGCCGCGCAGATCCGCAGCAGGTGCTCGGCCAGGCCCTCGTCCTCGGTGACGACGAGCGGCCCGGCGACCGCGGGGCCCTCGGCGGTGATGTGGTCGGCGATCGGCGTCGACATGGTTGCTCCCCTCCGCGCCGCCGACCACCGGGGTGGCCGACGGCGCACGTCGGACGGTTCCGGCGGACGGCCGCCCGACAGGCCTCTGAGGGAGGAAGGGGGTGAGGCCCTGCCCGGCGACCGCCGCCGGTCATCACGGTGGGGGGAGATCCGGATTTCGTCATCCGGGTTCCGATTGCCTGTGGATAACTCGTGTGCTGTGGAGGAAAACGTTCACCCGGGCGGGGGGCTATTCGGCGAAGAATTGACGAAAGGGGGTCACCGAGATGAACCGGCGACCCGCCCCGGCCCGTTCAGCCGTTCTCCCGACCTCCACCCGCCGCCTTCCGGACACCGCTTCCGAACGGCTTCCGAACGGGCTCGCACCACCGATCGGAACCAGCCGTTCGATCCTCGACGGGCATGAGCAAATGGCAACACAGAGTGACGAAAGTCGATCGACGGGCCGGAGTGGCGACACCCCCTGTAAGCCGTCGACACGACGGCGGCGCACCCGCGGCGAGGGGCGTTCAAGCCCTGAAAATGGCCCCGGACGTGCGACGACCCCCGCCGGGGGGGAGAGCGGGGGTCGTCTATCCACAGCCCGGCTCGGGGGGGAGGAGCCGGACCGGGTTAGCACGGTCGCGAACGATCCGTGACTTCCATGGTGTACCCGAGCGGCCAGAAACACAAACCCGCACGCCCGCGAGTACGCCGAATGGCGGGGTCTTTTGCGGCTCCCTCTATCCTCGGTTCCCGTGGACACCACCGAGAACGCCGACGACTACGCCGACGAGTCCCAGGGCGACGCCACCGGGCCCGAAGAGCTCCGCCCGCCCGTTCGCCCCCGACCCGGCGGGCTGCGCACCGCGGCCTTCTTCGACCTCGACAAGACCATCATCGCCAAGTCGAGCGCACTGGCCTTCAGCCGCCCCTTCTACCAGGGCGGACTGATCAACCGTCGGGCCGTACTGCGCAGCGCGTACGCCCAGTTCGTCTTCCTGGTCGGCGGCGCGGACCACGACCAGATGGAGAAGATGCGCCAGTACCTCTCCGCGCTCACCCGGGGCTGGAACGTCCAGCAGGTCCGCGAGATCGTCGCCGAGACCCTGCACAACCTGATCGACCCGATCATCTACGACGAGGCGGCCTCGCTGATCGAGCAGCACCACGCGGCCGGCCGGGACGTGGTGATCGTCAGCAGCTCCGGCTCCGAGGTGGTCGAGCCGATCGGCCGGCTGCTCGGCGCGGACCACGTGATCGCCACCCGGCTCCAGGTCGAGGACGGCTGCTACACCGGCGAGATCGAGTACTACGCCTACGCCGAGAACAAGGCCGCGGCCATTCGGGAGTTGGCCGCGACCGAGGGCTACGACCTGGCCGCCTCCTTCGCCTACAGCGACTCCTCCACCGACCTGCCGCTGCTGGAGGCGGTCGGCCATCCGTCGGCGGTCAACCCGGACCGCGCGCTGCGGAAGGAGGCGCAGGCCCGGGAGTGGCCGGTGCTGGTCTTCGACAAGCCGGTGGAACTGCGGCGCCGACTGCCCGAGTTCTCGGCCCCGAGCGGCTCGGTGCTGACCGCGGTGGCGGTCGGGACGGCCGTGGTGACCGCCGGGGTGATCTGGTACCTGGCCCGCCGGAGGCGCCCCCTCGCCTGAGGCGGGCGGCCCGGCAGCCCTTGGACAAAACGGTCAATCGGGACAGACTTCTCTTTTCGGGTTCCCCTTTCCCCCGAAACGCGATACAAATGAAGCACGGCCCGCGAGACCCGGTCAGGACCTTAAGAGGTCAAACCGACAACGCAGTTCAGGCCCCACGGACCGCACGTACAGATATCCGGGCACCCACATGCAGCCGACCCGCTGTCGGGCCGCCGGACCAGACGAACGGGCAGGATCCCCGTCTGATCGGCACTTCCGGTGCATGCATGGTCACCCGGTATCTGCACCAGCGGCGGCACCCGGCAGGAGCAGGTGCCGCCGCATCCTCGTCTCCGCGCGCCCCCTCCCGGGGCGCGCGCGCCGTCCCGAGCGGGGCGCTCAGACCATCCCGCGCTGCATCGCCTCGCAGACCGCCGTGCTCTCCCGCACCCCGAGCCGCAGCGCCCGACCGCTGTACGCGATCCAGGCCGCCATCCCCTCGGGGGTTCCCGCCAGGTAGCCGGCCAGGGCTCGGCGGTGGGCGGCGGTGCCCAGCTCGGCCAGGCCGACCTCGGCCGGGCAGATCGACTTCGGGTCGAGCCCCTCGGCGATCAGCACGATCCGCTGGGCGGCCCGCGCGATCACGCCGTTGTGGGCGCCGAACGGCCGCAGCGCGAGCAGTTCGCCGTGCACCACCGAGGCCACGACGAGGGCCGGCGTGCCCACGCCCTGGCCCTCCGCACGCGCCACCAGCAGCCGGGAGAGCTGGTCGAGCCGGGCCGCGACCTCCTCCGCACCCGGAGCGGGCGGCAGCACGGGCGGCGGCCCGTCGACGGCCTCGACCTCGACGCTCTCCACCGGCTCCAGCTCCTGCGGGAACAGCGCCTCCGCGCCCTCCCCGGCCCGCCGCGGGCGACCGGCGGCCGGATCGCCGTCGCCGACCGCGAGCAGGTGCAGCCGGGCCAGCACCTGGAGCGGCGAGTGCCGCCAGATGCTGAGCAGCTGGCCGGCCTCGGCGGCGATCCGCAGGGCCGCGCCGACCGTCCGGGCCTCGGGGTCCGCGCCGAAGTCGCTGCGGCGGCGGACCTCCTCCAGCGGCCAGTCGGCCCCGGCCAGGGCCGCCGACGCGCGGGCGCCGCGCAGCGCGGACTCGGAGGTGACCTCGGCCGCGCGGCGGCGCATCACCCGGTGGCCGTAGAGCCGGTCGACGGCCTTGCGCACCTCGGCGACCGCGTCGGGCACCCCGGGGAGCTGGGCCAGCGGGGCGAGGGGATCAGTTCCAGTGCTCACCTACCCGAGAGTAATGAACGGGCCGCCCCTCCCGGAACAGCAACCCCGCATCACCCGTTAGAGGCAATCCTCACTTCCCGCCCCCGGCGACGCCCAAACCCCGGCTAGCATGGCCGCTATCGGAGACGATAACGATTTCCAACTAGGGGCGGCGTCGCGCGGCCCCTGGGCGGACGGCCCGCAGCGAGGGCCCTGAGCGAGAGCCGGAGTCCCCAGATGAAGATCGCCTTCGTCGGCAAGGGCGGCAGCGGGAAGACCACGCTGTCCGCGCTGTTCATCCGCCACCTGGCAGCCCTGGGCCGGCCGGTCGTCGCCGTGGACGCCGACATCAACCAGCACCTGGGCCCCGCACTGGGCCTGACGGACGATCAGGCCGCCGCCCTGCCCTCACTGGGCGGGCACCTGCCGGAGATCAAGGAGTACCTGCGCGGCAGCAACCCGCTCATCCGCTCCTCTGACGAGATGATCAAAACCACGCCGCCCGGCCGCGGTTCGCGACTGCTGCGGATCGTCGAAGAGAACCCGGTCTACGCCGCCTGCGCCCGCCCGATCGCGCTGGACGAGGGCTCGGTCCGGCTGCTGGCGACCGGCGCGTTCACCGAGGAGGACCTCGGGGTGGCCTGCTACCACTCCAAGGTCGGCGCGGTGGAGCTGCTGCTCAACCACCTGCTGGACGGCCCGGGCGAGTACCTGGTGACCGACATGACCGCGGGCTCGGACTCCTTCGCCTCCGGCCTGTTCACCCGCTTCGACCTGACCTTCCTGGTCGCCGAACCGACCCGCAAGGGCGTCTCCGTCTACCGCCAGTACAAGGACTACGCCCGCGACTTCGGCGTGCGGCTGCGGGTGGTCGGCAACAAGGTGCAGGGGCCGGACGACCTGGCCTTCCTGCGCCGCGAGGTCGGCGACGACCTGCTCACCACCTTCCGGCAGTCGGACTGGGTGCGCCGCCTGGAGCAGGGCGCCGAACCGCCGCTGAAGTCCCTGGAGACGGCCGACCGGGCCGTGCTGGAGGAGCTGCGGATCGAGGCCGACGCGGCGTACGGGCGGCGGGACGCGCGCCGCTACACCGAGCAGGCGGTGCTCTTCCACCGCCGCAACGCGGAGAGTTGGGCCAACTCCAAGGTCGGCATCGACCTCGCGACCCAGGTGGACGAGGACTTCGTCCTGGGCGGGTTCGCGGACGGCGACACGCGCACCGCCCCGGCGGGCGCCCGCGCCTGACCCCCACCACCGCCGCCGAACGGGCCGCGACCTCCCCCGCTCCGGGAGGTCGCGGCCCGTTCGCCGCGCCCGGCCCCGGAGCCGACCCCGGCGGACGGGAGCCACGACCGCTGCGACCAGCAGATTCCCGACCGTTAGGCCACCACCCATTGGGGTGAATCAGGGGGTTTTCCGCTTCCCTCCCGGAACCACGCTGTGCAAAGCTTTCATTACCCTCGGTTTACCGAGTCTTGATGGTTCGCCCGGTGGCCCCCGGTGAGACGTCCCGCACCTCGCCCGAAGCCCTGGCGGGCCTGATGGTCAACGCCGGCCGGTGACACCCGCACTCCCCCGCCGCGCCCACGCCATCCCGCCACACCGTCGCGCCCACGACAGCCGATCCGCCCCGGAGCCCCACCCCGGATTCACCGCCGGACCTGACTGCGTTCGCTCCCCCGGACAGACGGGAAGACAATGACCCTCGACATCTCCAGTGCCCCCATCGCCTCCGACACCACCGACCACGCGCCGCCGGGCGCGGGCCCCCGCATCCGGTGGGCCCAGGACCTCTCCGCGTCCCTCGTGGTCTTTCTGATCGCCGTGCCGTTCTCCCTCGGCATCGCGCTCGCCACCGGCGCCCCGCTCACCGCCGGCCTGGCCGCCGCGGCCGTGGGCGGCATCGTGGTCGGGCTGTTCGGCGGCACACCGCTCCAGGTCAGTGGCCCCTCGGCGGCGCTGACGGTGATCACCGCCGGACTGATCGCCCAGTACGGCTGGCGGGCCACCTGCGCCATCACCGTCGCCGCCGGCCTGCTCCAACTCCTGCTCGGCGCACGCCGGGTGGCCCGGACCGCGCTCGCCGTCTCGCCCGCGATCGTGCACGGCATGCTGGCGGGGGTCGGGATCACCATCGCCATCGCGCAGTTGCACGTCGTCCTCGGCGGCTCGCCGCAGAGCTCCGCGATCGCCGACATCCTGGCCCTTCCCGGCCAGTTGGCCGGCCCGCACCCACCCGCACTGCTGGCCGGCGCGGTGACCGTGGCCGTCCTGGTCGGCTGGCCCCGGCTCGGCCGACTGCCCGGCCGAGCGGGCGAGTTCGGCGCCCGGCTGGCCAGGGTCCCCGGCCCGCTGGCCGGGGTCGCACTGGCCACCGCCCTCGTGTTCGCCCTGGACCTGCGGCTCGCCCACATCGAGCTGCCCGCCTGGCGGCCGCAGGCGCTCCTGCCCGCGCTGCCGCACGGCCCGGTCCTCGGGCTGCTCGCCGCCGTCCTCACCGTCACCGCCGTGGCCAGCGTGGAGTCGCTGCTGTCCGCCGTCGCGACCGACCGGATGTCCCGCCGCACCGGCGACCTCGACCGCGAACTGCGTGGGCAGGGCCTCGCCAACCTGGTGAGCGGACTGGTCGGCGGGCTGCCGGTCGCCGGGGGCGCGGTGCGCAGCACCGCCAACGTGCGGGCCGGTGGCCAGACCAGGTGGGCCTCGGTGCTGCACGGCGTCTGGGTGCTGGCCGCCGCGCTGGCGCTGACCGGCGGACTGCGCCGGATCCCCCTGGCCGCGCTCGCCGCGCTGGTGCTGGTGGTCGGGCTGCAGATGGTGAGCTTCGCGCACATCCGCAAGGTGCACCGGCACCGCGAGTTCCCGGTCTACCTGATCACCGTGCTCGGCGTGGTGGCCGCCGGCGTGCTGTGGGGCGTCGCGATCGGCACCGGCACCGCCGTCCTGCTCGCCCTCTACCGGCTGACCCGCGCCCATGTGGACGTGGAGACCGGCCCCGGGGGCGCGGTCACCGTCCGGACGCACGGCCCGCTCACCTTCACCACCGTGCCCCGGCTCGGTCGGGCACTGGCCGGCATCCCGGCCGGGGCCGAGGTCACCGTGGTCCACGACGGCTCCTTCCTGGACCACGCCGCGTACGAGACGCTGCACACCTGGCGGGCCGGGCACCAGGAGGCGGGCGGCCTGGTCTCGATGGTGACGCGCCGCCAGGACGACGAGGTGCTCGACCCGGACGGCACCGTGCGTGCGGGCAGTTCACCGGGCCCGCACCGCTGCCGGGCCTGGACGCCCTGGGTCGGCCACCACTGCATCGAGCAGCAGGAGGACCCGCACGGCCGACTGCTGGACGGCGTCCGGGTGTTCCAGCTGCACACCGCCCCGCTGGTCCGGCCGGAACTCGCCCGGCTGGCGCGCGAGGGGCAGACACCCTCCCAGCTCTTCCTGACCTGCGCGGACTCCCGGATGGTCACCAGCATGATCACCAACAGCGGTCCGGGGGACCTGTTCACCGTGCGGAACGTGGGCAACCTGGTGCCGGCCCCGCACGAACCCGGCGCGGCGGACGACTCGGTGGCCGCTGCGGTGCAGTACGCGGTCGAGGTGCTGGAGGTGCGCTCGATCACGGTCTGCGGCCACTCCGGCTGCGGAGCGATGCAGGCCCTGCTGGACGGCGTGCACGAGCGCCCCGGGCCGCCCACCCCGCTGGCCCGCTGGCTGCGCAACGGCCGCGGCTCGCTGGACCGGCTCCGACGGGTCCCGGCGGAGTTCGCCGCCCGGCCCGCGGTGGACGTCGTGGAGCAGCTCTGCATCACCAACGTGGTCCAGCAGCTGGACCAGTTGCTGGCCAACCCGGCGGTGGAGCGCCGGGTCGAGGAGGGCACCCTGCGGCTGGTCGGGATGTACTTCGACCTCGCGACGGCCCAGGCCTACGTCCTCGACCGGGCAGCCGGGACGTTCAGCCCGGTCGAGGCCCGCACCGGGAAGGACGCGAACGGAATCGAACACCACACCGAGGCCCCCATCGGAACCGGCCCCGATGTCCGGCCGAACACAGCATCGGCCGAACGGGTGAGGGAGGATGATCGGGTTCCGGTCGAGGGCGGCGAGGAGGGCCCCCGGCTGGCCGCCTGAGAGCCGGGTCCGTGTCCCCGCCGGGCGGGCCGGGGCACGGGCCCACCCACCCCCGAACGGCCGTCCGGTCCTCCGCGGCGGACCGGACGCGAGGCCGGCCGGTCGCCGGTCGGCCGCCGCCCGGCCGTCGGTCAAAGGTCTACACCAATTCACAGGAGCCTCTTGTCAACTGCCCCGTTCGCCTGGTGAGCTGTGCGCTGGGACACACGGGACAATCCCCACGCACGGGATCGCCCCCGATCATGACTCGATGAGGAGTGCGCGTTGAGCAACGAGAGCCTGGCCAACCTGCTCAAGGAGGAGCGGCGCTTCGCCCCTCCGGCAGAGCTCGCCGCCGCCGCCAACGTCACCGTGGCCGCGTACGCGCAGGCCTCCGAGGACCGTCTGGGCTTCTGGGCCGAGCAGGCCCGTCGCCTCACCTGGGCCGTCGAGCCGACCGAGACCCTCGACTGGTCCAACCCTCCCTTCGCCAAGTGGTTCGCCGACGGCAAGCTCAATGTCGCGTACAACTGCGTCGACCGCCACGTGGAGAACGGCCTGGGCGACCGGGTCGCCATCCACTTCGAGGGCGAGCCCGGCGACGGCCGTTCGATCACGTACGCCCAGCTCAAGGACGAGGTCTCGCAGGCCGCGAACGCGCTGCTGGAGCTCGGCGTCCGCAAGGGCGACCGGGTCGCCGTCTACCTGCCGATGATCGCCGAGGCGGTCGTCGCGATGCTCGCCTGCGCCCGGATCGGCGCCACCCACTCGGTGGTCTTCGGCGGCTTCTCCTCCGACGCCGTCGCCTCCCGCATCCAGGACGCCGAGGCCAAGCTCGTCATCACCGCCGACGGCGGCTACCGGCGCGGCAAGCCCTCCGCCCTCAAGCCGGCCATCGACGAGGCGCTCACCAAGGCCGACGGCGTCGAGCACGTCCTGGTGGTCCGCCGCACCGGGCAGGACATCCCGTGGACCGAGGGCCGCGACGTCTGGTGGCACGAGATCACCGCGCGCCAGTCCACCGAGCACACCCCCGAGGCGCACGACGCCGAGCACCCGCTGTTCATCCTCTACACCTCGGGCACCACCGGTAAGCCCAAGGGCATCCTGCACACCTCGGGCGGCTACCTCACCCAGGCCAGCTACACCCACCACGCGGTCTTCGACCTCAAGCCGGAGACCGACGTCTACTGGTGCACCGCCGACATCGGCTGGGTCACCGGCCACTCGTACATCGTCTACGGGCCGCTCTCCAACGGCGCCACCCAGGTCATCTACGAGGGCACCCCGGACACCCCGCACCAGGGCCGGTTCTGGGAGATCGTCCAGAAGTACGGCGTGACCATCCTCTACACCGCGCCGACCGCGATCCGCACCTTCATGAAGTGGGGCGACGACATCCCCGCGAAGTTCGACCTGTCCTCGCTGCGGGTGCTGGGCAGCGTCGGCGAGCCGATCAACCCCGAGGCCTGGATCTGGTACCGGGAGCACATCGGCGGCGGCACGTGTCCGATCGTGGACACCTGGTGGCAGACCGAGACGGGCGCCATCATGATCAGCCCGCTGCCGGGCGTCACCGAGACCAAGCCGGGCTCGGCCCAGCGCGCCCTGCCGGGCATCGCGGCCACCGTGGTGGACGACAACGCCGCCGAGGTGCCGAACGGCTCCGGTGGCTACCTGGTGCTCACCGAGCCGTGGCCGTCCATGCTGCGCACCATCTGGGGCGACGACCAGCGCTACATCGACACCTACTGGTCGCGCTTCGAGGGCCGCTACTTCGCCGGTGACGGCGCCAAGAAGGACGAGGACGGGGACATCTGGCTGCTCGGCCGGGTGGACGACGTCATGCTCGTCTCGGGCCACAACATCTCGACCACCGAGGTCGAGTCGGCCCTGGTCGGCCACCCGTCCGTGGCCGAGTCCGCCGTGGTCGGCGCGACCGACGCCACCACCGGCCAGGCCATCGTCGCCTTCGTGATCCTGCGCGGCGGTGCCACCGAGAGCCCCGAGCTGGTCGAGGAGCTGCGGGCCCACGTCGGCCGCACGCTCGGCCCGATCGCCAAGCCGAAGCAGATCAAGGTGGTCGGCGAGCTGCCGAAGACCCGCTCCGGCAAGATCATGCGCCGCCTGCTGCGCGACATCGCCGAGGGCCGCGAGGTCGGTGACACCACCACCCTGGCGGACAGCACGGTGATGAGCCAGATCCAGGCCCAGCTGCCGTCCTCGGACAACGGCAAGGGCTGAGCCCACCGGGCCGGCGGCCGCTGACCCTCCGGGTCCGCGACGGCTGACCCACTGAGACAACGGCTGTGCCCCGGACGGTGATCACCGTCCGGGGCACAGCCGTTTCGCCATCCGCTTCGTCAGCCGTACGACAGCCGTACGACAGCCGTCTCGCCGGTCGTCTCGCCGGTCGTTCCGTCAACCGCCGCTTCCGCACCCGTTCGGGTACAGAGCGGCCGTTCGGGTGCCGGGTCGCTGCTCCTCCGGAGTGCAGAACCGGCCCGTAGGGCTTAAGTCCTTGGATAGGACAATCCGGATGTCACCCAAACGTCCCGCTAGACTATTAAGGACGCATCAAGATCCCTGACGGGAGTCGCGGGCGTCACAGGGCGCGCCGGGAAGTCTGGTCGGCAACTGCACCACCCGTGCATCCGTTGCCGCTCCCAGCCCCAGGAGGTCCCCGTGACCGACCAGCCGCCCGTCCATGAGCCGACGAACCGCCGCCGGCAGTTCCTCGGCCGGCTGTCACTGCCCGAGCGCACCTTCATCACCGACGCCCTGCGCACCGAGACGGTCGGCGGCATGCTGCTGCTGGGCGCCGCCGTCATCGCGCTGATCTGGGCCAACGTCTGGCCGCAGGCCTACCAGAGCGTGCTCGACTACACCGTCGGCCCCTCCGCCCCGCTCCACCTCGACCTCTCCCTGGCCACCTGGGCCAAGGACGGCCTGCTGACGATCTTCTTCTTCGTCGCCGGGATCGAGCTCAAGCGCGAGTTCGTCGCGGGTGAGCTGCGCACACCCAGTGCCGCGCTGCTGCCCGTGGTCGCCGCCGTCTGCGGGGTGGCGCTGCCCGCGATCCTCTTCGCCCTGGTGAACTCCGGCCCCGGCGGGCACCCCGGCGGCTGGGCGATCCCGACCGCCACCGACATCGCCTTCGCGCTCGGCGTGCTGGCCGTGGTCGGCAGCCACCTGCCGTCCGCGCTGCGCGCCTTCCTGCTCACCCTGGCGGTCGTCGACGACCTGATCGCGATCCTGATCATCGCGATCTTCTACAGCCACGGCATCAAGTTCTGGGCGCTCGGCCTCGCCTTCGCCGGGCTGGTGCTGTTCTGGTTCCTGCACCGGCGCGGTGTCCACGGCTGGTACCTCTTCGTGCCGCTGGCCGTCGTGAACTGGGCGCTGATGCACGAGAGCGGCATCCACGCCACGGTGGCGGGCGTCGCGATGGGCCTGATGCTCCGCTGCCACCGGGAGGGCGACGAGCAGCACTCCCCCGGCGAGCACATCGAGCACCTGGTCCGCCCGTTCTCGGCCGGCCTGGCCGTCCCGGTGTTCGCCCTGTTCTCGGCCGGCGTGGCCGTCTCCGGCCCGAAGCTGCGCGAGGTGTTCACCCAGGCCGCACCGCTCGGCATCGTGATCGGCCTGCTGGTCGGCAAGTCCGTGGGCGTGCTGGGCGGCGCCTGGCTGACCGCCCGGTTCACCAGGGCCGAGCTGAACCCGCGGCTCAAGTGGGCCGACATGGTCGCGGTCTCGGTGCTCGCGGGCATAGGTTTCACCGTCTCGCTGCTGATCAGCGAACTGGCCTTCCCGGACGACCCGGCGCTCGCCGCCCGGGCCAAGACCGCCGTGCTGGTCGGCTCGGTGCTCGCCGCGGCGGTCGCCACGGTCCTGCTGAAGCTGCGCAACCGGCACTACCGCGAGCTGTGCGAGGAGGAGGACCGGGACCTGGACGGGGACGGTGTCCCGGACGTCTACCAGGAGGACGACCCGGCCTGGCGGGCACGGGTCGGCGAGGCGGCCCGCCCGACGACCGACGAGGGGCAGGACCCCTCCCCCGGCCCCCGGGACCGGCCCGGCCAGCCCGGCTGAGGCACCTGGGAGCCCCCTGGAGAACCCCTCCGGAAAAGCGCCCCGCAAACCCCTCCGGGAGGCCTCCGGAGCGCCCCGGCCGCCGGGACACGTCCCTCCGGCGGGGCCCCGGAGTGGTGTCCGACTGACCGGTAGGGGCATGATTCTGAGCTGTCGACAACCCACAGACGCCTCCGGACCCCCCACCGGCCCCCGGAACCGCACACCCGCGGCGGCGTCACGCCGTACAGCCGCAGAGGAGAACCGCTGATGCCCGCAGGAGCCGCAGACCCGTCCAGCAACGGCCGGGCGCCCTACGAGGGCGAGCGTTCGGTGGGGCAGCTGTTCGCGGCGGCCACCGCCGACCTGTCCGCGCTGGTCCACGACGAGATCGCGCTCGCCAAGTCCGAGATCCGGGCGGACGTCAAGCGCGGCGTCTCGGGCGGCGTCTCGCTGATCGTCGCCGGCGTGGTGGCGCTGTTCTCCATCCCGATGCTGAGCGCCGCGGCGGCCTTCGGCATCCACGCGCTGGGCCTGTCGCTGGGCTGGTCCTTCCTGATCGTGGCGGGCGCCTACCTGCTGCTCGCGGTGCTGCTCGGGATGCTGGCCTGGCGCTCGTTCAAGAAGATCGAGAAGCCGGTGCGCACCATCGAGGGCGCCCAGAAGACCGCCGACGTGCTGAAGAACGCCCGGCCGCGCCCGGCCACCCAGGAGGAGATCGACCGGGCCTTCGGCCGCATCCCGTAAACCGGCGTCCCACAACCGGCACCCGGTAACCGGCGCCCCATAACCGGCGTCCCGTCACCGACCAGGCGCCGCCGGGGCTGCGGCAGGACGACGCCAGGGCAGCAGCAGGGCAACAGCAAGGGGCGGACGGCGCCGCGTCGACGGGCGCCGGACCGGCCGACAACGAGTGCCGGGCACGTGTCCGACGCGCGGATGTGACACGCTCTCGGTATGCCGCTTGACCAGACGCCCGTGCCCGCGCAGCCGTCCGCCGACTCCGGCCCCGACTCCGGTCCTGACTCCGGCGCCGGGCTCACTCCCGAAGGCCCCGAAGGCCCCGGCGGCCCCGGCGCCGCCTCCGAGGACACCGGCCCCGAGGACAACAGTCCGCTCTCCGCCGGGACCTCGGCGGAGAGCGGCGAGGCCTGGAACGTCCGGCAGCCCGGCCCGTGGACGCACCGCGACCTCGCGGCCAACGGCGCCCGCTTCCACATCGCCGAGCTGGGCTCCGGCCCGCTGGTGCTGCTGGTGCACGGCTGGCCCGAGTACTGGTGGGCCTGGCGCCACCAGCTGACCGCGCTCGCCGAGGCCGGCTACCGGGCGGTGGCGCTCGACCTGCGCGGCATAGGCGGCAGCGACCGCACCCCGCGGGGGTACGACCCGGGCAACCTCGCCCTGGACATCACCGGGGTGATCCGCTCGCTCGGCGAGCGCCGGGCGCACCTGGTCGGGCACGCCTCCGGCGGCACCCTGGCCTGGGTGGCGGCGGTGATGCGGCCGTCCGTCATCCAGAGCCTCACCGTGGTCTCCGCCGCACACCCGCGGGACCTGCGCCGCGCGCTGCTGACCGACCGCCGGCAGTTCGCCGCCTTCGACCACGTGCTGGGCTTCCAGCGGCCGTGGATACCGGAACGCCGCCTGGTGGCCGACGACGCCGAGCTGGTCGGCCGCTACCTGACCTCCTGGACCGGTCCGAACGGCCTGGACGAGGCCGCGCTGCACGCGTACCGGCAGGCGATCCAGATCCCCAGCACCGCCCACTGCTCGATCGAGCCGTACCGCTGGCTGCTGCGCTCGATGGCCCGGCCGGACGGCATCCAGTTCGCCCGGCGGATGAAGAAGCCGATCACCGCGCCGACCCTGCACGTCCAGGGCGCCGCGGACCCGGTGCTGCTGTCGCACACCGCGCTCGGCGGCGGCGAGTACGTCGCGGCGCCGTACCGCTGGCGGCTGCTGCCGGGGGTCGGGCACTTCCCGCACGAGGAGGCGCCGGAGGAGTTCACCGCCGAGCTGCTGGACTGGATCGGCCGCCACAAGGAGTGACCCGGCACGGTCCCGCCCGGTGCGGCCGCACGAACCGGGGGCACGGCCGTACGGAACGGGGGCACGGCCGTACGGAACGGGGGCACGGCCGTACGGAACCGGGGGCACGGTCGCACCGGGCGGGGACGCGGCCGTACGTGCGGTCCACGGGGCGGGCTCTCGGCCCCAACTCCCCTATCTTTACGCTCATATGACAACCGCATAGGCCAATTTCGGCGAGGCCCGGGCGGTTACCTCCACCGGCCCAGGGGCATCCCTTCCGGTATGAGTTGGATGCCCGAAAGCGGCGGCGCCCCGCGCGGCCGACGTCACAACAGCCCCCAGCGCTCCGCCCACCGGCCCGACCGGGCGGACGACCTCGGTTTCGACGGCCCCGACGGCCGTCAGCGCACGGAGCGGCGGCAGCTCGGCATCCCCCGCATCCTCGGCCGGCGCGCCCGCTGGGTGGGCGCACGACTGCGGCGCGAGACCTGAGGCCTCGCGCCGCGTCCACCATCGGCCGGTGCGCCGGGCGCCGGAAGCGCCCGGCGGGCCCGTTCAGTTCACCGTCGTCACAGACACCGTCGCCTCAGTTCACGATCGTCGGCGACAGCGCGGTGAACCAGAGCAGGACGAAGGTCGCCACCGACATGATCGGCACCAGCACCTTGGTCTCGACGCTGTTCCCGCTGCGCTTGATCAGCACGACCTCGTAGCGCTCCTTGTGCGGCCAGAGCAGCGGCGCGCCCTTCTTGGTCAGGCAGTCGCCGAGCAGGTGCGCCAGCGTGCCCAGGGCCACCGCGTACGGCAGCCAGCCGGGCGAGTTGGGCATCCAGGTGTTCATCCCGAAGGTGCCGAGCGCGGCCAGGCCGATGACGGTGATCCACGCCTCCGGGCCGTCGCCCGGCGGGCAGAGCCGCAGCGCCCGGATCGCGAGCGCCAGCAGGAAGAAGGTCAGCCCGAGGGTGAAGTAGCGGCCCAGGTAGGTGACCCCGGCCCAGGTGCCGGCGCCCATCAGCGCGACGAACAGCAGCGAGTGGGTGGCGTGCCGGTGGCCGCCGGAGATCCAGGCCACGAACCGGCAGAGCATCTTGGAGACCGGACCGAGGAAGTTGGCGATCGAGCCGTCGTGGTGGTCGAGGTCCGGCAGCAGGGCCGCGCCCGCGCACAGCACCGTGCCCATCAGTATGTCCGCGGGCTGCAGGGTGGTGTGCAGCAGCAGCGGGGGCAGGAAGGGGGCCGAGGCCGCGTACAGCATCGCCCCGCTCACCGCGTGCGAGTGACCCATCATCGGACTGCCACGACCTCCTGTCGGGCCCACCCCGGGACGGCGCCCGGTTGAGCCGAACGGGTGAGCGCGGCCGAGGCTACCAGTGCCGTCTGACGGAGCGACGGATATCGGCCGCTCCGGCCCGGCGCGACTCCCCGGGCTCCGGCCCCCCGGTCAGAGCGCGCAGCCCTGGGTGTCCACCCGGGCGGTCGCGGCGCCGCCCTGCACGGCGTCCTCGCGCACCTCGGCCGCGGTCAGCACGTAGCCGGTGTCCGCGCTGTCCAGGGACTTGGCGAAGACCACGCCGTACACCTCGCCGTCCGGGGTGAGCAGCGGTCCGCCGCTGTTGCCCTGCCGGACCAGCGAACGCACCGAGTAGACGTCGCGGACCACCTGGCCGCGGTGGTAGATGTCCGGGCCGTTGGCCTGGATCCGGCCGCGGATGCGGGCCGGCTGGACGTTGAAGGCGCCGTTCTCCGGGAAGCCGGCCACGATCGCGCTGTCGTTGGTCCTGGCCTCGCCCGCGAAGGCCAGCGGGGGCGCGTTCAGCTTGGGCACGTCCAGGACGGCGATGTCGCGCTGCCAGTCGTAGCGGACCACCGTCGCGTCGTACAGCTGGCCGACGCCGCCGATCTGCACGGTCGGCTCGTTGACCCCGCCGACCACGTGGGCGTTGGTCATCACCCGGTGCGGGGCGAAGACGAAGCCGCTGCCCTCCAGGGTCTTGCCGCAGGAGGTCGCCGTGCCGACCACCTTGACCAGGCTCTGCCGGGCCCGCGCCACCGCCGGGCTGCCGGCCAGCGCGGGGTCGGGGCTGTCGACCTGGGTGATCGGCTCGTGCTCGAAGGGGTTGAAGACCTGCGGGAAGCCGTTGCGGGCGAGCACCTTGGAGAAGTCCGAGAACCAGTTCGGCGCGTCGTCGGGCAGCGCGTTCTGCACCCCGCCGAGGACCGCCGAGGACCGGACCTGCTTGGAGACCGTCGGGAGCGACGCCCCGGCCAGCGCCGAACCGATCAGCCAGGCCACCAGCAGCATCGAGACGACGTTCACCACCGCGCCGCCGCTCGCGTCCAGCACCCGGGCCGGACGGCGCCCGATGTGCCCGCGCAGCTTCCAGCCGAAGTGCGCGGTGACCGCCTGGCCGATCGCGGCGAGGACGATCACCACCACCACGGCCACCACCGAGGCCGTCGTGCCGGGGCCGATGTGGTCGAGCAGCAGCAGCGGCAGCAGCTCGACGGCGAGCAGGCCACCGCCGAGGAAGCCGACCAGTGAGAGCACGCCGACCACGAAGCCCTGCCGGTAGCCCGACACGGCGAATGCCACGGCCGCGGCGATCAGCAGCACATCCAGGACGTTCACTCGGACACCCTCCCACGGCCCGCGCGCCGGACGCGCCGGCGGCCCGTCACGAAGCGTCGGCGTCGCCGCCCGGCAGCACCCGGGAGTGTTCGAGGTCGCCCTGGACCAGGGCCAGCGCCTCGTCCGACAGGTCGACGACCTTGGACGGGTCCCAGGGCAGCTCCAGGCCGCTGTGGTGCAGCACCCGGTCGATCACCCCGGCGGTGAAGCCCCAGACCAGCCGCCCGGCGACCGCGAAGGCGGGCCCGACGTGCCCGGACGGATGGCGCAGCCGCACCCGGTTCTCCGGGTCCGCCAGCTCCGCGACGGTGACCCGGAACACCGCGCCGGTCTCCGCCGCGTCCACCGGGCGCACCGGCGACTCCTCGCGCCACCAGCCGAGCACCGGGGTCACCACGAAGCTGCTCACCGGGATGTACAGCCGGGGCAGCTCGGCGAACACCTGCACCCCGGCCGGGTCCAGGCCGGTCTCCTCCCAGGCCTCGCGCAGCGCCGCCGCGATCGGGCCCGGGCCGTTCGGGTCGCCGTCCTCCGGATCCAGCGCGCCGCCCGGGAAGGACGGCTGCCCGGCGTGCGAGCGCAGCGAGCGGGCCCGCTCGATCAGCAGCAGGTCCGGGCCCTGCGGCCCCTCGCCGAACAGCATCAGCACGGCCGCCGGACGGCCGCCCTCGGCCGGCGGCAGGAACCGGCTCAGCTGCTCCGGCATCACCCGCTCGGCCGCCTCCCGGACCGGCTCCAGCCAGGCCGGCAGCCCGTCCAGCTCGATGCCCCGCGCGACTCCCCCGGCCTCCGGCCCGGGGTGCCCGCACCGCCCGCTCACGCGTCCACCGCCAGGTCCGCGACCTGTCCGTGGTGGACGGCGGCGTCCGCACGGGCGGCCGCCTCCCCGGGGAAGTCGGCCGGCGGCCGCAGCCGCTGCCCGGGCTGGCCGCCCATCTCGTACTTCAACAGCTTGCGTGCCTTCTCCGGGTCGGTCTCCCCCTCGCCGTACGAGGGGCAGAGCGGCGCGATCGGGCAGGCGCCGCAGGCGGGCTTCTGGGAGTGGCAGATACGGCGGCCGTGGAAGACCACCCGGTGCGAGAGCATCGTCCACTCCGACTTCGGGAAGATCTCGGCGACGGCCGCCTCGACCTTCACCGGGTCGTCCTCGGTGGTCCAGGCGAACCGGCGGGCCAGCCGCCCGAAGTGGGTGTCCACGGTGATGCCGGGGACCCCGAAGGCGTTGCCGAGGACGACGTTGGCGGTCTTGCGGCCGACGCCGGGCAGGGTCACCAGGTCGGCCAGCCGACCGGGGACCTCGCCGCCGAACTCGTCGCGCAGCGCTATCGACAGGCCGATGAGCGACTTCGCCTTGTTCCGGAAGAATCCGGTCGGGCGGATGACCTCCTCCAGCTCCTCCGGGTTCGCCGCCGCCATGTCCTCCGGCGTCGGGTACTTCGCGAACAGCGCCGGGGTGGTCTGGTTCACCCGGAGGTCGGTGGTCTGCGCCGACAGCACGGTGGCCACCAGCAGTTGGAAGGGGTTCTCGAAGTCCAGCTCCGGGTGCGCGTACGGGTACAGCTCCGCCAGCTCGCGGTTGATCCGCCGGGCCCGCCGCACCATCGCCAGGTGCGATTCCGGCTTCCTCGGCTTCACCGCCGCCGTCTTCACCGCCGCCGTCCTCGCCACCGGCTTCTTCGCCGCGGCCTTCCGGACCTTGCTCTCTGCCATGCACGAAGGCTACGCCGACCGGAGGACCGCTCGGGGCCGATCAAGCACGGAAACCCGCCCTGGCAAGGCCTGTTGTCTAATGAACTCCGCCCGTGGCCGTCACCTGACAGGGGGAGTGTGCGGATGATCAGGGTCCTGCTGGCAGAGGACATGAGCATGGTGCGCGGCGCGCTGATGGCCCTCCTCGCGTACGAGGAGGACCTGGAGGTCGTCGCCGACGTGGAGCGCGGGGACCAGGTGGTGCCGACCGCCCTGGAGGTGCGCCCGGACGTCGCGGTGCTCGACATCGACCTGCCCGGACTGGACGGGCTGCGGGCGGCCGCCGAACTGTACGAGAAGCTCCCCGGCTGCCGGACGCTGGTCCTCACCGGACTGGTGCGACCCGCCCACCTGCGCGCCGCGCTCTCCGCCCGTGCGCTCGGGTTCCTCGGGAAGGACGCCCCGGCCCGGGAGCTGGCCGCGGCGATCCGCAAGGTGGCCGCCGGTGAGCGCGTCGTCGACCCGGAGCTGGCGCTGGCCGCCCTGGACACCCGGGAGAACCCGCTGACGCCCCGGGAGTCGGAGGTCCTGCGGCTCGCGGCGCGGGGGGACTCCGTCAGCGAGATCGCCGCCCGGCTGTTCGTCTCGACGGGCACCGCGCGCAACCACCTGGCCGCCGCGGTGGCCAAGACCGGGGGCCGCGGCCGGGTCGACGCGATCCGGATCGCCGAGGAGATGGGCTGGCTGCCGACGGTGGGTCCGGATCGTTCCCGGTGATCCGCCGACCCGGAGGCGTCGGGTCACCGGATCACCGGATCCACGGGGCGACGGGGCGACGGGGCGACGGGGCGACGGACCGTGCGTTTCCCATGGATCCGGCCGTGGACGGCCCACGACGCGGCTCACCAAGGCCTTCCTTCGTCGACGAAGGGAATTCCGTCCGAAGCGCCCGGAGCTAGGCTCGCGATGTCATCGAGGGCGTACCGGCGGGGGGCTGAGCCACGTGTTGAAACTGGCCTGGCGGACGGTACGGGCCCGGAAGGCGGGCTTCGCCGGCGCCTTCACCGCGCTCCTCTGCGCCCTGGTCCTGACCACCGCCTGCGGGGTCCTGCTGGAGTCCGGCCTGCGCGCGGGCACCCCGACCGAACGGTACGCCGCGGCCCCCCTCGTGATCGGCCACGGCCATCGCCTCCCGGACGCCGGACCGCTGACCGGCGCACTCGCCGAACTGCCCGGCGTCTCGGCCGCCCTCCCCGAGCTCTCCTTCCCGGCGGCCGTGGCCACCGCCGACGGGCGGGTCCTGTCCGGACCGCAGGGCGGCCCCTCGCTCGGGCACTCCTGGACGAGCGCCGCCCTCGCCCCGTTCCGGCTGGCCTCCGGCCGCGCCCCGGCCGGACCGGACGAGGTGGTCCTCGACACCGCGACGGCCGCCCGCGCCGGGGTCGCGCCCGGCGGCACCGTACGGCTGGCCACCACCGGGGCGCCGCGCGACTACACCGTGTCCGGACTGGCCGCGCCGCCAAGGGAGTTGTCCCGCCAGAGCGCGCTCTTCTTCAGCCCCGGGCAGGCCGCCCGGCTCGCCGGGACGACGACCGGCGCGGACGCGATCGGCATCACCGTCACGGAGGGGACCGACCTGCGGGCGCTGGCCGGGCAGGCCCGGCGGGCGCTCGCCGAGGCGCGGGCCCGCGACGGCGAGGCGGACTGGTCCGGGCCCCGGGTGCACACCGGCGACGAGCGCGGCGAGCTGGAGTTCACCGGCACGTCCGGGCCCGGGGACGCCCTCTCCTCGCTCGCCGGGACGATGGGCGTCCTGTCGCTGCTCGTCTCGACCTTCGTGGTGGCCGGGGCGCTCGCGCTCTCCGTCCAGCAGCGGCTGCGCGAGATGGCCCTGCTGCGGGCGGTCGGCGCCACCACCGGGCAGGTGCGGCGGATGATCGCGCTGGAGACGCTGCTGCTGACCCTCGCGGCCGCGGTCGTCGGCCTCCCGGCCGGGACCGGCCTCGCCGCAC
Source organism: Kitasatospora sp. NPDC001119 (assembly GCF_053598475.1). Taxonomy (NCBI): domain Bacteria; kingdom Bacillati; phylum Actinomycetota; class Actinomycetes; order Kitasatosporales; family Streptomycetaceae; genus Kitasatospora; species Kitasatospora sp. NPDC001119. Next base: position 71,509 of record NZ_JBSFKI010000006.1, on the reverse strand, counting down.
TGCTGCGGGGCGTACTGGCCGACCGCGGGGTGACCGGCCCGGACGTGCCGCTGCACATCGGGCCGACCGCCCCACTGGTCGTCCTCGGCGGCACCGTCGTCACCGCCCAGCTGGCCGTCCGGGCCGCCGCGCGCCGGGCCTCCCGGGTCGAACCCACCCGGGCGCTGCGCGACGCCTCGGCGCCGCCGCCGCGGATCGGCCGGCTCCGTGCCTGCCTCGGGCTGGCGACGCTCGCCGTCTGCGGCGTGGTGCTGGCCCACTCGACGGGCGGCCGCGCCGGGGCCGGTACGGCCGAGGGCATGGTGGTGCCGCTGCTGCTCGGGGTGGCCCTGCTCGGGCCGCTGATCGGCCGGGTCGCCGGTGTGGTGATCGGCGGGCCGGTGGGCCTGCTCTTCCCGGTCGCCGGGTTCCTCGCCTCCGCCTCCCTGCGGGCCCAGCCCCGCCGCTTCGCGGCCGCCGTCACCCCGCTGGTGCTGGCGGTGGCCTTCAACGGCAGCATGCTGCTCGTCCCGGTCGTCAAGGCGCAGGCCGGCGCCGCCGAGGAGGGCCGGCGGCTGCTGGCCGACCACGTGGCCCAGGCGAGGGGCATCGGACTGCCGACGGAATTCACGGAAGCCGTCCGCGGGTTGCCCGGCGTCGCGGCGGCCGGCGGCCTGGTCCCCGGCTTCGTCATGGTGTCCTCGGGCTCCGCGGCGGACGGCGGCGGCATCGCCGGGGCGGACGCCCGGATCGTGGACCCGCAGGGGCTGGAACAGCTGCTCGACCCCGGGGTGACGGCCGGCTCGCTGGACCGGCTGCGCGGCGAGAGCATCGCCCTGGGGCGGCGGACGGCCTCCCGCCTCAAGGTCGGCGTCGGCGCCCCGGTCCGAATCCGCTGGGATGACGGCAGCGACAGCACCGCCACGGTGGCGGCCGTCTACGAGCGCGAGGACCGCTTCGCCGACGCGTTGCTGCCCACCGGATTCGCCGCCGCCCACCTGCCGGACCTGCTCGCGGCGACCGTACTGGTCCGCACGGCCCCCGGCGCCGACCCCGGGCAGGTGACCCGGGAACTCCAGGGGCTCACCCCGGCCTACCCGATGGCCCGGATCAGCGACCGGGCCGACTACGACGCGGCACGCCGGCACCAGCAGGAGGCGGCCACCGCGGTGGCCCGGCTGCTGCTCGGCGTCATCAGCCTGTTCACCGCCATCTCCGTCGTCAACACCATGGTGATGGCCACGTCCGAACGGCTGCGCGAGTTCGCGCTGCTGCGGATGGTGGGGACCACGCGCCGCCAGGTGCTGCGGATGATGGCCTGGGAGGGCGGGATCACGGTCGCCGTGGCGCTCCTCCTCGGCGCGGCGGTCACCGCCGCCGTCCTGGTCCCGGTCGGCCTGGCGCTCGGCGGCCCGGCCTGGCCCGCGCCGCCCGGGAGTTGGGTGGCCGCGGTGCTGGGCGGGGCGGCGCTGCTGGGGGCGGGCACCGTCCTGCTGACCACCTGGCTGGCCCTGCGGCGGGAGCCGACCGAGGCGATGGGGATGCGCGAATAGCCGGGCCGCGTGGACCTGTCGGCCGTACCGGGCAGGCGGACCGCGGTCAGGCGGCGCGGGCGGCCGACCGGGCGGGCGCGGCCTCGACGACGGCCGCGAGGCGGAACCAGCCCGCTCCGTCCCGCTCGGCGGTCAGCCGGCCGCCGACCGACCGCAGCCGCTCGGTGAGGTTCCCGATGCCGCGCCCGCCGCCCGGTTCGCGCGCTACGCCGCCGGGTTCGTCCGGACCTTCGCCCAACTCGCCTGGCACGTCGCCGGTTTCGTCCGGAACGCCGTCATTGGAGACCACCAGGCGCACCGTGCCGAGGTCGTCCCGGCCCGCCCGGATCCCGCAGCGCCGGGCCGTGCTGTGCCGGAGCAGGTTGGTGACCGCCTCGCGCAGCACGGTGGCCAGCACCGCGTCGAGTTCGGGCCGCAACCCCTCGCAGTCCAGGTCGGCCTCGACCTCGATCCCGGCCGCCCGCAGCGCCGCGACCGCCGAACGCGCCTCCCGCGCCAGGGACATCCGGACGTCGCCGCTGGAGAGCCGGCGGGTGTCCGCCATCGCCTGCCGCACCAGCGCCAGCACCTCGGCGAGCTCCGCGCGGGCCCGCTCCGGGTGCTCCACGGCCAGCCGCTCGACGAGCTGGCACTTCAGCGCCGCCACCGAGAGGCTGGAGCCGAGCAGGTCGTGCAGGTCGCGCGCGAAGCGCAGCCGCTCCCGATCCACCGCGAGCTCGGCCAGCTCGGTCCGGGCCGCCCGCAACTCGGCGATCAGGTCGGCGAGTCGGGCCACCCCGTACACCACGATGCCGCCCACGACGATGGACACCGACGCGTTGACGCACTGGCCGGTGCTCCCGCCCAGCGCCGCGCAGAGCGGGTACTGGGCGACCACCAGCGCGGCGGCCAGCGCCCAGGAGCGCGGCGCCGCGACGGTCAGCAGCACCGATCCGGCGAACGAACCGGGGATGCCGACCCACGTCCCGTCGAGGAGCAGGAAGGGCAGGTAGGTGAGCACCCCGTGGGCGACCAGGCTCCACGGCCACCAGCGCCGCGCCAGGCGCCACGGGCCGGCGTGCCCGATCTGGAAGCCGAGCAGGACCAACAGGAGGGCGACGGCGGGCAGTTGGTAGGCCAGACCGTCGTGGTTGCGGACCGTGGCCACCGCCGAGGCGGCACAGAAGCCGACGGCGGTCATGACCACGATGCCCCGGGTGAGCCGCGTGAGGGGGTCGGCCGAGCCGCCCGGGCGCTTCGGCCGGAGACGATCGCCACCGGTTCGGTCCGCGCTGTGGCCCAAGGGGAGCTCCCGGTAGACGACTCGACACGCCGCACGCGACGTACGGAGCCCGCTTCGTACCCGACGCGCCCCCGTACACCGCACCGCGAGCATACGTTCCCACCGGAGCAGCGCCGTTGACGCTTCGTCGGAGCCCGTCGAACCGGCAGCCGGGGCCCGTCGGCTCAGCCCGGGGTGCGGCCGATCGTCCCCTCCAGGCTGTTCAGCAGGCCGCTGAGGGCCTCGGCGAGCCGGTCCTGCTCGGCGGGGGTGAGGCCGGCCAGCAGGGCGCGGTCGTGGGCGACCAGCTCCTGGATCAGCCCGTCCACCAGGGTGCGGCCCTGCTCGGTGAGCGCGAGGTGGGCGACCCGGCGGTCCCGGTCGTCGGTGCGGCGGCTGACCAGGCCGCGCTCCTCCAGCAGCCGCAGCCGCTTGGTGACGGCCGCGCCGGAGGCGAAGCTCTCCCGGGCGAGCTGGGTGGGGGTCAGTTCGCGGTCGAGGCGGAGCAGGGCGCCGAGGATGTCGAACTCGGCGCGGGTGAGGCCGGCCCGGGTGAGCGGGTCGGGGGTCTGCTGGAGCAGGGCGGCGCAGCGGTTGATCCGGCCGAGGACGGCGATCGGACCGGTGTCCAGCCCCGGGTAGGCCCGCTCCCACTGGCGCAGCACACCTGCGACGACGTCCTCCACGCGTGCTGCTCCCGTTCTGCGGCCTGCCGGTCGGCTTCGACCCTGTCGATCCTAGGCCGTGTCCGGTTGGTCCCCGCGGCCCCGGCGTTCCAGCAGGGCGGCCAGCAGGTGGTGGGACCGCTGCTCGGTGGCGGCGGCGCGCTGGTGCGGGAGGGCGGGGCGGCGCCACTCGCCGGCGGCGGTGTCGGTGGCCTCGCGCAGTTCCAGCAGGGCGGCGGCGAGGCCGGTGCGGGCGGCGCGCGCTTCCGGGGCGCTCGCGGCGGAGACGGTGGAGACGGCGGCCAGGGCCCGGTGGCCGGCGGCCTCGGCTCCGGCCAGGGCGTGGGTCAGCCGGGTGGCGGTGCGGCGGTTGGTGACCAGCAGGCAGGCCGCGAGGCCGGTGAGCGCGCCGACGCAGGTGTCCAGCCAGCGGTCGGCGACCAGCGTCCCGGCCGGCTGCGGGCCCGCGAACTCCGTCATCAGCAGCGCCATCGGGGTCACGAAGACCGTCGCCAGCCAGTAGCTGCGGGCGATCGTCGCCTCGGCCCCGAACTGGCAGAGCAGCCCGAGCCCGATCAGCGCCACCGGGCCCGAGTGGGCGACGGGCAGCGCGGCGGTGAACAGCAGCAGGCCGAGCAGGTTGCCCAGCACCCGCTGCAGCGCGCGCTGCCAGGACAGCGTGCTGTTGGCCTGGAACACCGAGGCGGCGGTGACCACCGCCCAGTACGGCCGGCCGACGCCGAGCGCCAGCGAGAGCCACCCGGCGGCGGCGCAGCCGACCGCGACGCGCAGCGCGATCGGCAGCAGCGCCGAACCCGGTCGCAGCGCCCGCCGCAGCGGTGGCCGGGGGCCGGGCCGGCGGGCGGCCGCGGCCTCCGTCTCCGCCGCCTCCGCCTCGGTGAGGTCGGGCGACGGCAGCGGGCGGCCGCGCCGGAGCTCACGGGCCCGGTCGAGGTACCACCCGGCGTCCTCGGGCCGGGCCGGTCCAACGAGCGCGGCCTCCGCGCGGACCAGCAGCCGCTCGGGCGCGTCGCCGAGGGCGCGCCGCCGGGCCGGGGCGGAGAGCGCGAGGCTCTGCCGGGCCGCCTCGACCGCGCCGACCAGGGCGGTACGGGCGGCGGCGTCCGGCCGGCCGGGAGCGGTCCGCAGCAGCCGGGCCGCGGCCTCCAGGGCGCGGGCGGTGGCGATCCGCTCGGGCCCGTACGGGCGCACCAGGGCCGGGGCCATGCAGACCAGCCAGGCCAGTGCGGCGCCGAGCGCGGTGAGCGCCAGGTGCGGCGGGACCTCGCCGAGCCGCTGCGGGACGAAGGCGCAGCTGGAGGAGGTGAAGGTGATGATCAGACTGCCGGGCGGGCCGACCCGGGCGGCGTCGCAGAGCAGCTTGTGCAGGGCGGCGAGCACCGCCGCGACCGCGACCAGGACGACGGCGTCGCGGGTCAGCGCGGCGGCGGTGAGGGCGGCACCGGTGCTGAGCACGGTCCCGAGCAACACGCCGACCAGCATCCGGGCCCGGGCCCGGTACGGCAGGCCGTGCCCGTACAGCGCGCCCAGGCCGCCGGCCGAGGTGTAGAGGGCGAGGTCGAGCCGGCCGAGGCCGAGCAGGGTGAGGTTGAGCGCGCCGAGGGTGACCACGGCGCTGAGCGCGGGCTTGTGCCAGCCGTCCCCGGCCGGACCGACCCGAAGTGCCTGGCGGAACTGGGCGGTGGTGACCATGCAAAAAGATTAACAGGTAATTTATCCGTGAAACATATGTCCGCGGTGCCGCGCACCGGACACCCGCACGGCGAGGGCGATTCCCTGTTCGAGTCGGACGGACAAGAGTTCGACCGACAACCGTCGGAGGCCTCCCGTTCCCGGGCCCGACCCGTGGTCCGCCGGTACGAATGGCCCCGCACGGCACACCCCGACACACCCCCTCCTCATATGATCGGAGCGACATGCGCCATGCTTGGTGATGCAGAACACTGAACGGAACTTGCGCCGGACGGCCCACCCGCCGTACGGCCGAGAAGGAGGAAGCACGTGGACGACGTTCTGCGGCGCGCCGCACTCTTCGCGGCACTCGACGACGAACAGGCCGGCGAGCTGCGCGCTTCCATGACCGAGGTCACCCTCGCCCGTGGGGAGTCGCTGTTCCACGAGGGCGACCCGGGCGACCGGCTGTACGTCGTGGCGGAGGGCAAGGTCAAGCTGCACCGCGCCTCCCCGGACGGCCGCGAGAACATGCTCGCCGTGCTCGGCCCCAGCGAGATGATCGGCGAGCTGTCGCTGTTCGACCCGGGCCCGCGCACCGCGACCGCCAGCGCGCTGACCGAGGTCAAGCTGCTGGGCCTCGGCCACGGCGACCTCCAGCCCTGGCTGCACGCCCGCCCCGAGGTCTCCATCGCGCTGCTGCGGGCCATCGCCCGCCGCCTGCGCCGCACCAACGACGTGATGTCCGACCTGGTCTTCTCCGACGTGCCCGGCCGCGTCGCCAAGGCCCTGCTGGACCTCTCCCGCCGGTTCGGCGTGCAGTCGGAGGAGGGCATCCACGTCGCCCACGACCTCACCCAGGAGGAGCTGGCCCAGCTGGTCGGCGCCTCCCGTGAGACGGTCAACAAGGCGCTCGCCGACTTCGCCGGCCGCGGCTGGCTGAAGCTGGAGGCCCGCGCGGTGGTCCTGCTGGACGTCGAGCGGCTGTCGCGCCGCTCGCGCTGACACCAGCGAACCCGCGAACGCGGAAGGGCCCGTCCGAATCCGGACGGGCCCTTCCGCGTTCACCGGGCCCTACGCGTCCACCGGGTCAGTCGGCGCCCTGGATCAGCCCGTGCTCCTCCAGGTAGTCCAGCTGGGCCCGCACCGACAGCTCGGCGGCCGGCCAGAGCGCCCGGTCCACGTCGGCGTAGACCCGGGCCACCACCTCGGAGGCGCTCCGGCAGCCCGCCTCGACCGCGGTCTCCACCTGGGCGAGCCGCGACGCCCGGTGGGCCAGGTAGTAGTCGACGGCACCGAGCGCGTCCGCGAGCACCGGGCCGTGGCCCGGCAGCACGGTCCGCACGCCGTGCTGGGAGGCCATGGTGTGCAGGTGGCGCAGCGAGTCCAGGTAGTCGCCGAGCCGGCCGTCGGGGTGCGCGACCATCGTGGTGCCGCGGCCGAGCACGGTGTCGCCGGTGAGCACCGCGCCGTCGTCCGGCAGGTGGAAGGTCAGCGAGTCCGAGGTGTGCCCCGGGGTGGCCACCACCCGCAGGTCCAGGCCGCCGACGTCCAGGCGCTGACCGCCGACCAGGCCCTCCGAGCCCAGCCGGTGCGCCGGGTCCAGGGCCCGTACCTCGCTCCCGGTCAGCTCGGCGAAGCGGGCCGCGCCCTCGGAGTGGTCGGCGTGGCCGTGGGTGAGCAGGGTCAGCGCGATCCGCTTGCCCCGTTCCTCCGCGAGGTCGACCACCCGGCGCAGGTGCCCCTCGTGCAGCGGGCCCGGGTCGATCACCACCGCGAGGTCCGAGCCCGGCTCGGAGAGCAGCCAGGTGTTGGTGCCGTCCAGCGTCATCGGCGACGGGTTCGGCGCCAGCACGCACAGCGCCCGAGGGGTGGCCTCGCCGCCGACGGCGGCGGCGGGGTCGCCCGGCAGGAGTCCGCTCACCGACCGCCTCCGACGTGCCGGTGCAGGGCCCGCAACGGCAGCGCCCGGACGAGGGCGCGCTGCGCCACCTCGACGAACGGGACCTGGCTGTCGCAGGCGAGGTCACGGGGGTTCAGGCGGCGGGCGGGCAGCTCGGGTGCCGTCCGGCGAGCCACGTCGTCGTGGGTCATCGGGCGTCGGTCCTTTCTCTGCGTCGGTACGGCAAGGTCGGGTCGTGCGGGTCGTGCGGGTGGTGCAGGTCGTGCGGAGCGCGTCGGCCGTACGGCTCGTACGACCGGTCCCCGTCGGTGGAACGCTCAGGACCCCTCGGGGAACTCCCCGTCGATGGTCAGTTCCTCGTAGCCGGGCCAGCGGACCGTCAGCCGGTCGCCGCGGACCTCGGCCCGGCCCAGGACCGGCGCCAGCGGGCGGTCGGCGGCCGCGGCCAGGGCCTCGGCGGCGGTCCGTACCGACGACAGCTCGCGCAGCACCGTCACGGTCGGCGGCAGCATGCCGAAGCGGCCCTCCCGGTGGCCCCGCACCGCCTCGGCCGGGGTCAGCCAGGCGACCCGGTCGGCCTCGCCGACCTCCAGGGCCGCACGCTGGCCGGCCGGCAGCGCGGCGACGAAGAACCAGGTGTCGTAGCGCCGTTCCTCGAACTCCGGGGTGATCCAGCGGGCCCAGCCGCCCAGCAGGTCGCTGCGCAGCACCAGCCCGTGGTCGCGGAGGAACTCGGCGAAGGACAGCTCGTGGGCCTCCAGCGCGGCCCGCTCGGCGGACCAGTCGCGCGGCGCGGCGACGCTGTCGGCGTCCGGGCCGGCCAGCAGCACGCCGGCCTCCTCGAAGGTCTCGCGGACGGCCGCGCAGACCACCGCCCGCGCCGTCCGGGCGTCCACCCCGAGCCGCCGGGCCCACTCCTCGGGCGACGGACCGGCCCAGCCCGGCTCGACCTCGGCGTCCCGCGGGTCCACCCCGCCGCCCGGGTAGGCGTACATCCCGGCCGCGAAGGCCATCGAGGTGCGCCTGCGCAGCAGGTAGGCCTCCGGCCCCTCGGCGGCGTCGCGCAGCAGCACGACGGTCGCGGCGGCCCTGGGCACCGGCGGGGTCACCGCGCCGGATTCGACCGCCCGGATCCGGGCGGGCCAGCCGGGCGGCATCGGCAGCGTCGTCGCTCGATGGTCCATGCCCGGATGCTAGGGCGTGCCCGACGATTCCCGCCAGGCTCACGAGTGGATCGGGCCCGCCCGGGCACCGCGGAGGCGGGGCCGGACGAGCCCGGCCCCGCCTCCGTGATCACGCTCAGGCGCTCTTGACCCGCACCAGGATCTCGACCTCGACCGGGGAGTCCAGCGGCAGCACCGCGACGCCGACGGCGCTGCGGGCGTGCACGCCCGCCTCGCCGAGCACCGCGCCGAGCAGCTCGCTGGCGCCGTTGACGACGGCCGGGACGCCGATGAAGTCGGGGGCGGCGGCGACGAAGCCGACGACCTTGACGACCTGCTCGACCTGGTCGAGGTCGCCGATCACCGACTTCACGGCGGCCAGGGCGTTCAGCGCGCAGATCCGCGCGAGGTCCTTGGCCTCCTCCGGGGACACCTCGGCACCGACCTTGCCGGTGCTCGGCAGCTTGCCGCCGACGACCGGGAGCTGGCCGGAGGTGAACACGAGGTCGCCGGTCCGCAGGGCCGGGACGTAGGCGGCGACCGGGGCGGCCACCTCCGGCAGGGTCAGGCCCAGCTCGGCGAGCTTCGACTCGACCTTGCTCATGCGCTCTTCTCCCGCTTGAAGTAGGCCACCAGCTGCTCCGGGTTCGGGCCGGGCACGACCTGGACGAGCTCCCAGCCGTCCTCGCCGAAGTTGTCCAGGATCTGCTTGGTCGCGTGCACCAGCAGGGGCGCCGTCATGTATTCCCACTTGGTCATGGCCAGACTCTAGACGAGCCGTCGCGGCGATCCGCGCCGCCCGCCGCGAGGCGTGTGAGGTGGGGCACAAACAGGGCATGATCCGGCCTGACGGCCCAGGTGCTCCGGGCATCCGGTGCGCTCCCTGGTTACCCTCGCGGGAGGGCACCCTGGCGAGGGGCACCCTCGTCAGGAGGGGACGCCCGTAGGACGGAGACGGACGGAGACGGAGCGTGGCACGCACCCCCGGCCAGGCGGCCCGGCGCGACCCCGACTGGGAGGGCGTCCGGCTGCACGTGGTCAGCGGCAAGGGCGGCACCGGGAAGACCACGCTGGCCGCGGCACTGGCCCTGGCCCTCGCCGCCGACGGCGGACGGGTGCTGCTGATCGAGGTCGAGGGCCGGCAGGGCGTCGCCGAGCTCTTCGGGATCGCCGCGCTCCCGTACGAGGAGCGCCGGATCGCCTCGGTCTCCCGCGCCCAGCTCGGGCTGCCGGCCGCGGAGGGCGGGCCCGGCGAGGTCTTCGCGCTGGCGATCGACACCGAGCTGGCGCTGCTGGAGTACCTGGAGATGTTCTACAAGCTCGGCCGGGCCGGGAAGGCGCTCCAGAAGGTCGGCTTCGTCGACTTCGCCACCACCATCGCGCCCGGCGTACGGGACGTCCTGCTCACCGGCAAGGCCTGCGAGGCGACCAGGCGCAAGGACCCGGACGGCCGGCGGCGCTACGACGCGGTGGTGATGGACGCCCCGCCGACCGGGCGGCTGACCCGGTTCCTGAACGTCAACGCCGAGGTCGCCGGGCTGGCCCGGATCGGCCCGATACACACCCAGGCGCAGGCCGTGATGCGGGTGCTGAAGTCGCCGGAGACCGCGGTGCACCTGGTCACCCTGCTGGAGGAGATGCCGGTGCAGGAGACGGTCGACGGCATCGAGGAGCTGCGCGAGGCGAGGCTCCCGGTGGGCGGGGTGATGGTCAACATGGTCCGGCCGCCGGTGCTGGACGCGGCGGCGGTGGCCGCGGTGGACGGGGACCACCGCGAGGAGGTCGCCCTGGCGCTCGGCGAGGCCGGGCTCGGCGGCCGCACCCGCACCGGGGAGAAGGTCCGGGCGGCGGTGGAGCCGCTGCTCGACCCGCTGCTGGAGCAGGCCAGGGAGCACGCCGAGCGGGTCGAGCTGGAGCGCGCGCAGCGCGCCGACATCCAGCAGCTGCGGCTCCCGACGTACGAACTGCCGCTGCTGGGCGAGGGCGTGGACCTCGGCGGGCTGTACCGGCTGGCGGGCGAACTGAAGCGGCAGGGGGCGGCATGACCTCGAACGGGGTGCGGAGCACCGGACGGCGGCTCGCGGTGGACGAGCTGATCGACGACCCGAAGACCAGGATCATCGTCTGCTGCGGCTCCGGCGGCGTCGGCAAGACCACCACCGCCGCGGCCCTCGGCCTGCGGGCGGCCGAGCGCGGCCGCAAGGTCGTGGTGCTGACCATCGACCCGGCCCGCCGGCTCGCCCAGTCGATGGGCCTGACCGAGCTCGACAACACCCCCCGGGTGGTCAAGGGGGTGAACGGCACCGGCGAGCTCCAGGCCATGATGCTGGACATGAAGCGGACCTTCGACGAGGTCGTGCTGGCCCACGCCGAGCCCGAACGGGCTCGGGCGATCATGGAGAACCCCTTCTACCAGTCCCTGTCGGCCGGTTTCGCCGGCACCCAGGAGTACATGGCGATGGAGAAGCTCGGGCAGCTGCGCGCCGCCGAGGAGTGGGACCTGATCGTCGTGGACACCCCGCCGTCCCGCTCGGCGCTGGACTTCCTGGACGCGCCCAACCGGCTCGGGTCCTTCCTGGACGGCCGGGTGATCCGGATCCTCACCGCCCCGGCCAAGGTCGGCGGCCGCAGCGCGATGCGCTTCCTGAACGCCGGGATGGGCCTGCTCACCGGCACCCTGGGCAAGATCTTCGGCGCCCAGCTGCTCACCGACGTGCAGACCTTCGTCAGCGCGATGGACTCGATGTTCGGCGGCTTCCGGGAGCGCGCCGACCGCACGTACCAGCTGCTCAAGGCGCCGGGCACGGCGTTCCTGGTGGTGGCGGCGCCGGAGCGGGACGCGCTGCGCGAGGCGGCGTACTTCGTGGACCGGCTGGCCGCGGACCGGATGCCGCTGGCCGGGCTGGTGCTCAACCGGGTGCACGGCACGGGCGCACCGCAGCTCACCGCGGAACGGGCGCTGGCGGCCGCCGAGGCCCTGGAGGAGAACGGCTCGGAGCACGCCTCGCCCGAGGCCGAGCTGCTCGCGGCCGGGCTGCTGCGGCTGCACGCCGAGCGGATGCAGATCATGGGGCGCGAACGCCGTACCCGCGACCGCTTCGTCTCGGTGTACCCGGACGTGCCGATCGTGGAGGTGCCGGCGCTGCCGGGCGATGTGCACGACCTGGACGGGCTGCGGGCCATCGGGGACCGGCTCAACGGCGCGGTCTAGCCCGCGCGGTACCACCCGGTGCGGTCACCGACCCCGCGCGGTACAACCCGGCGCGGTCACCGGCCCTGCGCGGCACGGCCCCCCGTCCGCGGGGCCGACCGGCCCGGGCCGCGTGGTGCGGCCGGGCTCAGCCCGCCTGGGCGTAGTCCGTCAGTATCACCCCGGTCGCGAGGGACTCCTCGTACTCGGTGCGCGCCGTCTCCAGCAGCCTCCGCCACGAGATGACGGTCGGGCGGCGGCGCAGCAGCGCCCGGCGCTCGCGCTCCGTCATCCCGCCCCACACCCCGAACTCCACCCGGTTGTCCAGGGCGTCCGCGAGGCACTCGGTCCGGACGGGGCAGCCGCTGCACACCGCCTTCGCGCGGTTCTGTGCCGCCCCCTGGACGAACAGTTCGTCCGGATCACTCGTGCGGCAGGCGGCCTGCGCACTCCAGTCGTCAACCCAGCCCATGCCGGCGCCGTCCTCTCCCGTATCGAGGCTCCCCCACGGCGGCAACGGCATATTCACCGTTGCCAGTTGAGGACGTTACGGAAGAACGACAGCTTGCAACAGCCCCTTCGGGCTCAATCTCGAATGACCCAATTGGACTATGGGTGGCGATCAGCTCACTCGTTGGAGTGATCGCAGGTCGCACACCTTGCCAAGAGCGGAACCCCCACTCTCGCCACAGGAGTCGTCACTGAGTGCGACCGACCACACCGGCACAGCAGGCCACAGCTGCCTCAAAACCCGGACATCAGCGGGTAATTCGGGCAAGTCTTCTCGCCCACAAGAGTGAACGATGTTGACGCACCGAAGCTGTCGCAAGCTTGTGACAAGCCTAGGCGAACACCTGCCCCGGTGTGCGGGAATCCGCGACGTAGGGTTCTCCCCATGGCACCGAAGCGCCCCCAGGCAACCCAGCCCCCAGGCAACACCGGAGCTCCGCGCGGCCGGACCGGCGGATCCCCGATGGAGCACGCCGGCAACGGCGTGAAGTTCCTGGGCGTCAGCGTGCTCTCCGGAGTCCTGCTGGCAGGCCTCGCCCTGCCCGCCGTCGGCGCCATCGGGCTGACCGCCAAGGACACGGCGGAGAGCTTCGCCAACATCCCCGACGACTTCAAGACCCCGCCGCTCACCCAGGCGACGCAGATCTTCGACGCCAAGGGCGGCCTGATCGCCAAGGTCTACGAGCGCGACCGCACCGTCATCACCGCGGACCAGATGTCGCCGTTCATGCGGCACGCCCAGGTCGACATCGAGGACGCCCGCTTCTACGAGCACGGCGCCGTCGACCTCAAGGGCGTCCTCCGGGCGATCAGCAAGAACGCGGAGAGCGGCACCGCCTCCCAGGGCGCCTCCACGCTGACCCAGCAGTACGTGAAGAACGTCAACGTGGAGAAGGCCGGCGACGACCAGGCGGCCGTCCTGGAGGCCCAGCGCAAGACCCTGGGCCGCAAGATCCAGGAGCTCAAGGTCGCCATCAAGCTGGAGGAGGACCTGAGCAAGGATCAGATCCTCACCAACTACCTCAACATCACCTTCTACGGCCACCAGGCCTACGGGGTCGAGGCCGCCTCCCAGCGCTACTTCAGCAAGAGCAACAAGGACCTCACCGTCGCCGAGGCCGCCACCCTGGCCGGCGTGGTCCAGAACCCGTCGCAGTACGACCCGGTGCGCTACCCCGAGAACACGCTCAAGCGCCGCAACGTCGTGATCGACAAGATGCTGGAGAACAAGCACATCACCGCCGACCAGGCGAAGGAGGCGAAGGCCGCCCCGCTGGGTCTGAAGTACAAGGACCCGCAGAACGGCTGCATCACCGCCCAGGCCGGCATGGGCTTCTTCTGCGACTACGTGCGCCACGTGGTCAAGCAGGACCCGGCCTTCGGCAAGAGCGCCGACGAGCGCAAGAAGCTGTGGAACACCGGCGGCCTGAACATCTACACCACGCTGGACCCGGACAAGCAGGCCGCCGCCCAGAACGCCGTCACCAAGAAGGTCAACGTGACCGACCCGGTGTCGGCCGCCGCGACCATGATGGAGCCGGGCAGCGGCAAGATCCTGGCGATGGCCCAGACCCGCCCGTACGGCCTGGACCCGAACAAGAACCAGACCGTCGTCAACCTCAACGTGGACGCGGCCATGGGCGGCGGCAACGGCTTCCAGACCGGTTCGACCTTCAAGCCGATCCTGGCCGCGGCGGCGCTGGAGTCGGGCATGTCGAACACCCAGGCGTTCCCGTCCGAGAACAAGATCGAGTACCCCCAGATGTCCACCTGCTCGGGCACCTGGAAGAACACCGTCAAGCCCAAGGAGACGGTGAAGAACGAACAGGACAGCGAGGTCGGGCCGTACCAGCTGAAGGAGGCGATGGCCCGCTCGGTCAACACCTACTTCGTGCAGATGGAGCAGCAGGTCGGCCTCTGCGCGATGAAGCAGATGGCGAACAAGCTGGGCATCACCCAGTCCGCCAAGGGCGACGCCTTCCAGGAGGTGCCCTCGATGGTCCTCGGCACCCTGGAGCTCTCCCCGCTGACCATGGCGAACGTCTACGCGACCTTCGCCGCCCGCGGCAAGTACTGCACCCCGATCGCGATCAACAAGATCACCACGGTCGACGGCAAGGACGTCCCCGTCCCGCAGTCCCAGTGCAGCCAGGCCTTCTCCGAGCAGACCGCCGACTCGCTCAACGCCGTCCTGCTCAACGTCACCGAGAAGGGCACCGCGGCCTCCCTCGGCCTCGACGACGGCCGCAAGATCGCGGGCAAGACCGGTACCACCGACGAGAAGAAGGCCGCCTGGTTCAGCGGCTACACCCCGTCGCTGGCCACCTCGGTCTGGCTCGGCGGCCCGGCCGGCGGCGTCAAGATGAAGAACATCACCATCGGCGGCAAGTACTTCCCCGAGGTCTTCGGCGCCGACGGCCCCGGCCCGATCTGGCAGCTGGCGATGAACCAGGCGCTCAAGGGCACGCCCGTGGAGCCGATCCAGACCGCCAACATCCCGGACCCGCAGCCGGCCACTCCCCCGCCGGGCACCACCCCGCCGGCCACCGACCCGAACGCCCAGCAGCCGCCGGCCGGCAACCCCCCGCCGCCGCAGCAGGGCGGTAACCCGGGCCAGCCCGGCGGGCTGCCCGGCAACCAGGCCGGCGGTCTGCCCGGCGGGCTGCCCGGCGGCTTCCCCGGCGGGTTCACCTTCCCGCCCGGCCCCGGGAACGGGAACGGCGGCCGCCACGGCGGCGGCAACGGGAACGGCTGACCCGCCCTCCCGGCGGGGTGACCCGCGCCGCGGAACATGACGAAGGGGCGCCCTCCAGTGCGGAGGGCGCCCCTTCGGCGTGCTGCCGGGGCACCAGGGGGCGGGGCCGGGGCCGCCCGGGGTTCGACCCTGGACGGGCCCTGGGCGGGCCCTGGTCTGAGCCGCGGCTCAGACCAGGGCGGCCTTCACGGCGGCGGCGACCCGGCTGCCCTCGGCCAGACCGTCGACCTTGGGCTTCACCAGCTTCATGACGGCGCCCATCGCCTGGGGGCCGGTCGCGCCGCTCTCGGCCACGGCGGCCGCCACGATCGCGGCCAGCTCCTCGTCGGAGAGCTGCTTGGGCAGGTAGCCCGCCAGCACCTCGCCCTCGGCCAGCTCCCGGGCCGCCTGCTCCGTCCGGCCGGCGTTCCCGAAGGCCTCGGCCGCCTCCCGGCGCTTCTTCGCCTCGCGGCCGATCACCTTCAGCACGTCGGCGTCGGACAGCTCGCGCTTCTGCTTGCCCGCCACCTCCTCGCTGGTGACGGCGGACAGCGTGAGCCGGATGGTGGACGAGCGCAGTTCGTCCCGTTCCCTGATGGCAGCCGTGAGGTCCTCGTGCAGCTGCTCCTTGAGCGTTGTCATTTCCTCTTCTTATCCTTCGGCTGTGGGTGGGCTCAACCGGTTTCCCGTGGGCATCCACCGGGGTTTCCGCAGTTGAACGAGTATCCCCGACAAGTACGGCCGACCGTCGCCCGTCGGCGCGCCGCTGCCGCCCCGCTGACGGCTGTGGGCGCGGCGGGGCGGGCGGTAGCCGGCCGACCCGGGAAGCAGCCGGGGAAGCAGCCCGGGAAACGGTCAGGGAAACGGTCCGGCCCGGGAACGGGCGGCGGTCGAGTCCGTGAACAATCGACGCCCCCGGCCGGGAACGGACGACGGGATTCGGCCAAGGTGGCCGATAATGCCCGCACATTCTCGGCCGAAATGCCGAGAACTGCCTGTTCCGGAGCGAAGTTGCCGGTTCCGCAGGGGTACATCGAACACTGCGACCGCTTCGCCGAAAATAGTCCGCGTAGTACACTCGTTCGCGCGTCGCCCGAGCAGCCCGAAGGCGGCGGTCACCTCACCGTCGAATCATCCCCGAATCATCGCCGAAGGCCGCCACGATCAGCCGCGACAAACCGTCACCATGTCCCCGATTCATTATTCCACGGCACTGACACACTGCCGGCCAGGCGCCCTGCAACCCTGACACCTTGCGGCCCGGGCGCCCTGCGGTCCCGGTCGGCGCGGGCGCTCACGCCTGCGCTCCGCCGGACGGCCGACGGCGATCGTTTTTCGGAGTGATTGGCGCCGCAGCACGGCGCACTGATTTCTGACTTTTATTCTGCTCACGACAGCAGGAAGCGCGGGGGAATGGACAACAATCAGCTTCGCTCGATGTTGGTAACCCAACGGAAGATGGTCGGATGGAGCCAGGAGCAATTAGCCGAACACTCCACCGTCAGCGTCCGCACCATTCGTAATCTGGAAACCGGCGCCATCCGGAATCCGCGGCGCAGTTCCGTGGAACTCCTGGTGGGCGCGCTGTTCTCCGCGGCGACCAACCGGGACGACCCCCTGCTCTCCCACGCCGTCCAGGCGGGCGCCCCGGCCGGGCTGCTGCCCGCCCGGCCGGAGCCCGGACCGCCGGTCCGCGTCGCCGAACTCCCGGACAACGCGCGGTGGCAGGGGCTGCGGCCCAAGACGGACGTCACCGTCGGCCGCCAGGCCGACCTGCTGCACGTCGTGACCGCCCTGCGGCCGGGCCGCCCGCTGGTGCTCACCGGACCGGCCGGGGTCGGCAAGACCCGGCTGGCGCTGGACTCCGCCGCCCACCTGCTGGACCGCTTCCGGGACGGTGTCGCGGTCCTGGAGCTCGGCTCGGTCACCCCCGAGGCCGTCGACCCCGCCGCCGCCTCGGCCCAGGCCCAGCGCGCGCTCGACACCCTCCTGCGGGGCGTCGGCCGCGACCCGCGGACCGACCCCGAGCCGCAGCTGCTGCTGGTCGTCGACAACGCCGAGCACGTCATCGACACGGTGGCCCGGCAGGTCAGGGCACTGCTGGCGCGGCACCCGGCGCTCCACATCATGATCACCTCGCTGCGGGCACCCGCCGGGGTCCCGGCCGACCTGTGGGAGGTGGCGCCGCTGTCGGTCGACCACCCGGACGGCTCCTACGGCTGCCCGCCCGCCGCCGAACTGTTCTGCCGCCGGGTGCACTCGGTCGTCCCGACGCTCGACCTCGGCGACCAGATGCCGCAGGTGGTCGAGCTCTGCCGACGCCTCGGCGGCCTGGCGCTCGCGATCGAGAACGCCGCCGTCCGGATGCGCTCGGTGCCCCTGCACGTCCTGGTGGACGAGTGCCGGGTGCTCCCGATCCTCGGCCAGGAGGAGGTCGGCGGGCTCTCCCACCACCGCTCGCTGCACCGCAGCCTCGCCTGGGCGTACGGGCTCCTCGACGAACGGCAGCGCCGGGCGCTCAGACGGTTCTCCCGGTTCCCCGAGGAGTTCTCCATCGACGACGTCCGGCAGCAGCCGGTCGACGGCGGCCGGGAGCCCTCCCGCAACCTCGACGTGCTGGCCGAGCTGGTCGACTTCTCCGTCGTCCAGGTGAAGCGCGGCCACCAGTACGCGTACCGGGTGCCCCGGATGATGCGCGAGTACGTCAACGCCATCCCGGCCTGAGGGCCGGCCCCGCGCCGCCCGCGCCTGGAGCACTGCTCCTGGCACGGGCGGCGCGGGCTTTCTGAGCGCGGGTCAGCTCGTCGCGGCCGGACCGGACCGCCGCCCCCGCCTGATAGCCCGCCCTCCCGGCCCGTAACCCTTCATCCCAGTTACACCTATCCTGGGCCGCATGACCGACGCAGCCAGCCGCAGCGCCGCCGACGGACCGCCCGCCACCCCGCCCGGGCTGCTCCTCACCACCCCCGGGGGCGGGCGCTTCCACTTCGACCCCGGCGCCCTCTGCCTGGAACTGCTCACCACCGGCGGCCCCGGCCCGTACGCCCGGTACGAGGTGCTGCACCGGCCCGCCGACCTCGCCGCCTGGCTCCCGCCGTCCCGGCTGCGACTGCCCGCCGACGCCGTACGGATCTCCCCCGCCCAGCTCGCCGCCGCCCGCACCCTGCGCGACGCCCTCTGGCGCCTGGCCGCCGCCCGCGCCCACGGCGGCCGGGGCACGCCCGCGGACCACACCGTCCTCAACCGGGCCGCCGAGCACCCGCCGCTGGTCCCCCGGATCGCCCCCGACGGCACCGCGGCCGCCCCGCTGCCCGCCGACGGGGCCCAGCTGGTCTCCACCCTCGCCCGGGACGCCATCGCCCTGCTCACCGGCCCGTACGCGGACCGGGTCCGGGAATGCGGCGCCGACAACTGCCAACTGATCTTCGTCGACACCTCGCGGCCGGGCCGGCGCCGCTGGTGCTCCATGGAGCGCTGCGGCAACCGCCACAAGGTCCGCGCGCTACGCGCCCGCCGGGACTCCGAGGAGGCCCCGCCGACCACCGCCCCCACCCCCGACTCCGGGCGTACACAGGCTGATCGACCGTCTGAGAGCATGGGCTGATGCGACCGCTGTACTCCGTTCC
Source organism: Kitasatospora sp. NPDC001119 (assembly GCF_053598475.1). NCBI lineage: Bacteria > Bacillati > Actinomycetota > Actinomycetes > Kitasatosporales > Streptomycetaceae > Kitasatospora > Kitasatospora sp. NPDC001119. Next base: position 53,233 of record NZ_JBSFKI010000006.1, on the reverse strand, counting down.
CCTCGGCATCGCCGCCACCGGCGCCGCCTGTCTCGCCTACTCCGTCGGGTACGAGGTCCGGGCCTTCCGCCTCCGCCGGATCGAGGTCCCCGTCCTCCCGCGCGGCGCCCGCCCGATCCGGGTCCTCCAGGTGTCCGACATCCACATGGTGAGCGGGCAGGGCAAGAAGCAGCGCTGGCTGAAGAGCCTGGCCGGCCTGCGCCCCGACCTGGTGGTCAACACCGGCGACAACCTCTCCGACCCGCTCGGCGTCCCGGCCACCCTCGACGCGCTCGGACCGCTCATGGAGTTCCCCGGCGTCTACGTCTTCGGCTCCAACGACTACTACGGCCCGGCCCGCAAGAACCCGGCCCGCTACCTCCAGGCCATGCGCAGCGGCGCCCACGGCATGAACAACCCCGACGGCACCGCCCGCCGCGGCATCACCGGCGCCGTCCACAACCCCTGGGAGAAGCTCCGCGACGGCTTCGACGCGGCCGGCTGGCTCGACCTCACCAACACCCGCGGCCGGCTCACCGTGAACGGGCTCGACCTGGAGTTCACCGGCCTCGACGACCCGCACATCCGGCGCGACCGCTACAGCGAGGTCGCCGGCGGCCCGTCCCCCGACGCCGACCTCTCCCTCGCCGTCGTCCACGCGCCCTACCTGCGCGTCCTCGACGCCTTCACCGCCGACCGCTACCCGCTGATCCTGGCCGGCCACACCCACGGCGGCCAGCTCTGCATCCCCTTCTACGGCGCCCTGGTCACCAACTGCGACATCGACACCCGCCGGGTCAAGGGCCTCTCCACCCACACCGCCGGCGGCCACCGCTCCCACCTCCACGTCTCGGCCGGCTGCGGCACCAACCGCTACACCCCCGTCCGCTTCGCCTGCCCCCCCGAGGCCACCCTCCTCACCCTCGTCCCGGCAGCCCGCTGACCCCCACCGGACGCCCGCTCGAAACCGGATTTCGTGTCTCGGCGAGCGTCCGGTAGAGTTCTACTCGTCGCGAAGGAGACGGAGCGACAAACCGCAAGACCGGGGTGTGGCGCAGCTTGGTAGCGCGCTTCGTTCGGGACGAAGAGGCCGTGGGTTCAAATCCCGCCACCCCGACCCAGTACAGAGGGCCTGCCGGAGAAATCCGGCAGGCCCTCTGTCGTTGTGCGCGACCGGCCGGGTGACCACTCCTCAGCCGGGTCCGACGCCCGGGTGCCGTCCGCGACCTCCACCGGCCGACCGCAGGCAGGCTCCACCGCGCACACGACGCCCCGCCCCGGCCGCCGGGCGAGCCGCGCTGCGGGCAAGTCCAACTCCCCGTACGGACAGCGCCGGTGCGTCCGGGGCTCCGCGGCCGCGCCGCCGTCGCCGGGCCCGAGCGGGTCAGAGGGCGGTGGGGAGTTCGGTGCGGGAGGTGATGTTGAGCTTGGGGTAGGCCTTGTAGAGGTGGTGGGCGACGGTGCGGGGGCTGAGGAAGAGCTGGGCGGCGATGTCGCGGTTGGTGAGGCCCTGGGCGGCGAGGCGGGCGATCTGGAGTTCCTGGGGGGTGAGGGGGGACTGGGGGGTGCCGGTGGGGGTGGCCGGGGTGGGGGCCGGGGTGCCGGTGGCGGAGAGTTCGGTGCGGGCGCGGGCGGCCCAGGGGTGGGCGGCGAGGCGGTCGAAGGTCTCCAGGGCGGCGCGCAGGTGGGGGCGGGCGTCGGTCCGGCGGCGGGTGCGGCGCAGCCATTCGCCGTAGAGGAGGGCGGTGCGGGCCTGTTCGAAGGGGCGGTGGGCCGTTTCGTGCCGGGAGAGGGCGGCGCGGTAGGTGGTCTCGGCGAGTTCGTCCGGGCCCAGCAGGGCCTGGCAGCGCAGCCGTAGGGCCTCGGCCCAGGGGCGGTCGGCGGCGGCCGTCCAGCGGGCGAAGCGTTCGTAGGCTTCGGCGGCGCGTTCGGGGGTGCCGAGGCGGACGGCGGCCTCGACGAGGTCGGGGACGGCCCGGGTGGCGCTGACGTGGTGGCGGTGCGGGCCGGTGGTGAGGGTGTGGAGCCGGTCGGCGGCGTCGCCGGCGCGGCCCTGGCCGAGGTCGCGCAGGGCGAGCGCCCACTGGGCCCAGGCCTGGCCGGCGGCGGGGGCGGCGGTCTGCGGGCCGGTGGTGGCGAGGGCGGTGGCCGCGAGTTCGGCGCAGTGGTCGGTGCGGCCGTCGAGCGCGGCCAGGTGGGCGAGCAGCGCGGTGAGTTGGCTGACCCACTGGTGCTGGCCGGTGTCCCGGGCGAGGCCGAGGCCTTCGGTGGCGGTGAGTTCGGCGTCGCGGTGGCGGCCGTGGAAGAGTTCGGCCTCGGCGAGGAAGAACTGCAGGGTGGGCATCACGCCGACGGTGCCCTTGGCGCGGGCCTCGGCGACGAGTTCGGCGGCGAGTTCGGCGGTCTCCTCGTCGCGTCCGAGGACCAGGGTGGCGCCGCACAGCTGGACGAGGTCGACCGGGCTCTCGGCCCCGGCCCGGCGGGCGGCCTCGGCGGCCTCCCGGACGGGCGGCAGCGGGCCGGCGGGCCGGCCGAGCGCGGGCAGGACGGCCGCGGGCAGGTGGCGGGCGAGCGGGGCGAGGGGGTCGTCGGCGGCGAGCGGCAGGACCGCCAGGCGGTCCAGGACGGCGGCCACCGGCTCCTCCCCCGCGTACCAGGCGGCATGGAAGGCCTGGAGCAGCATCCGGACGGCGTACGACGGGTCGATGTCGGTGCCGGCGGCGTCGAGCAGCAGCCGGTGGGCGGTCGGGTAGGAGCCGCGCCAGAAGTGGGCGGTGGTCCGGACCTGGTCGAGCAGGGCGTGCGCCAGGACGTTGTCGGTACGGCCGGAGGCCTCGTCGGCGAGCGCCTCGGCCCGTACCAACTCGCCTTCCTCGGTGGCGGATTCGGCGGCCAGGACGAGCCGGCGGGTGGCGCCGTCGCGGTCCGGGGTGAGGCGGGCGGCGCGCTCGTACGCGGCGGCGCCGCCGTGGCCGCCGCGGCGTCCGGCGCGGACGGCGGTGCGCTCCAGCGCGTCGGCGAGGCCGGCGTCGGGGGCGGTGGCGGCGAGGGCGAGGTGCCAGGTGCGGCGGTCGCCGTCCGGCAGCGCGCCGGCGACGGCCCGGTGGACCGCCGTCTTCTGGTGGTGCGGCGCCCGTTGGAGGATCGCGGAGCGCAGCAGCGGGTGCCGGAAGGCGATCCGGCGGTCGGCCGTGACCGTCACCAGGCCGGACGCCTCGGCGGGCGCGAGGTGTTCGGCGGTGACGCCGAGGGCGGCCGCGGCGGGCAGGACGACGTCCAGTGCCCCGCCCTCCTCGGTGGCGGCGACCAGCAGCAGTGTCTGGGTGGCCGCGGGCAGGCCGGTGACCTGGCCGTGGAAGGCGATCAGCAGCCGGCTGGTGAGCGGCAGGCCGCCCGGTGCCGGTAGCTGCGGCCCGGCGGCGACCGGGAGTTCGGTGAGCGCGAGCGGGTTGCCGGCCGCCTCGGCGAGCAGCCGGTCGCGGACGGTGGACGGCAGGTCGGGGCCGACCCGCCGGGCCAGCAGCCGGGTGGCGTCGGCCTCGGACAGGCCGGTCACCTGCCGTTCGGGCAGGCCCAGCGGGCGCTCCGCCGGGCTGCCGCCGGCCCCGGACGGGCCGCCGGTGCGGGCGGCGAGCAGCAGGGCGACCCCCTCGGCCTGGAGCCTCCGGGCGGCCAGCAGCAGGGCGTCCAGGGAGGCCCGGTCCAGCCACTGCACGTCGTCGATGACGCACAACAGCGGCCGGTCGGCGGCGAGTTCGGCGAGCAGGCCGAGCGTGGCGAGCCCGACCAGCAGCCGGTCGGCGCCCGCACCGCCGCCGCCCGCCCCACCGTCGTCGCCCGTCCGCTCGTCGTCGGAGAGTCCGAACGCCGCCTCCAGCGCCCGCCGTTGCGGGCCCGGCAGGACGTCCAGCCGGTCCAGGCCGGGCGCGAGCAGCAGGCTCAGCCCGGCGTACGGCAGCTCGGCCTCGTACTCGACGCCGGCCGCCCGGACGACCCGGAACGCCTCCCCCGCCCGCGCGACGGCGTCGTCCAGCAGCGCGGTCTTGCCGATGCCGGCCTCGCCCCGGAGCAGCAGCACTCCGCTGCGTCCGGCCCGCGCCCCGTCCAACAGCCCGTCCACGGCGGCCTGTTCGCCTTCCCTCCCGTACAGCATGCCCCGACCCTACCCAGCAGGGCCGCGCACCACTGCCGACCACGGCACCGGTACACCTTCGCGGAGGCTACGTACCCCCATACCCATACGTGACGGATTCGCCGTCGGCCGCCCGTCCCTACCGTGGTGAGCACCGGGAACGACCCGGCCAACCACCCACCGGAACACGGGAGATGACGATGACCGAGATCACCACCGCCGCCCTCCAGCAGCTCGCCGAGCGCTACCTCGCGGTGTGGAACGAGACCGACCCGGCGGCCCGCCGCAAGCTGGTCGACGAGGTGTGGGCCGAGGACGGCCGCTACACCGACCCGCTGGCCGCCGTCACCGGCCGGGACGCGATCGACGCGCTGATCGGCGCCGCCCAGGCCCAGTTCCCGGGGCTGGAGTTCACCCTCGGCCCGGTCGACGCGCACCACGACGTCGCCCGCTTCACCTGGAACCTGGGCCCGACCGGCGCGGAGCCGGTGGTGATCGGCTTCGACGTGCTGGCGGCCACCCCGGACGGCCGGATCGGCGCGGTGTACGGCTTCCTCGACCGCGTACCGGGCGCCTGACCCCCTCAGACCGCCGCTCCGGCCGAGGGGCGGGGCGCTCCCCACCGCGCCCGCCCCTCGGCACCGGCCGCCGACCCGCTTGAGTCGCCAACCCCCTTGAGGAGAGCCCGAGATGAGCACCTCCCTGAACACCCGGCGGCCCGCCGAGGCCGAGACCGGGGCAACGGCGCGGACGGCGCAGACGGCCCCCAAGGGGCTGCTGCCGGTCGTCCTGACCGCCACCTTCATGACCGCCCTCGACATCTTCGTCGTCAACGTCGCCCTCCCCTCCCTCCAGGGCGACCTCGGCGCCGGCCCGGCCGCCGTCCAGTGGGTGATGGCCGGCTTCAGCCTGGCCCTCGCGGCCGGCCTGGTCACCGCCGGCCGCCTCGGCGACCGGTACGGCCGCCGCCGGGTGTTCGGGCTCGGCCTGGCCCTCTTCACCCTCGCCTCCGCCGCCTGCGGCCTCGCCCCCACGGCGGTCGCGCTGGTCGGCGCCCGGGTGGCGCAGGGCCTGTCGGCGGCGCTGATGGGTCCGCAGGTGCTGGCGATCCTGCGGACCGCGTTCAGCGGAGCCGCCCAGGCTCGGGCCTTCGCCCGGTACGGGCTGACCATGGGCGTCGGCGCGGTGTTCGGCCAGCTGATCGGGGGGCTGCTGATCCGCGCGGACCTCTTCGGCCTCGGCTGGCGCAGCTGCTTCCTGATCAACCTGCCGATCGGACTGGCCGCCCTCCCGCTGGTCCGCCGCAGCCTGCCGGAGTCCCGCGCCCCGCAGCGGCCCGGCCTGGACCCGGTGGGCGTGCTGCTGGTCACCACCGCGCTGACCGGCCTGGTGCTGCCGCTGATCCAGGGCCCGCAGCTGCACTGGCCGCTGTGGACCGGGCTCTGCCTGGGCGGCTCGCTCGCCCTGCTGGCCGTCTTCGCCGTGCACCAGCACCGCGCCACCGCCGCCACCACCACCGCCGCCACCGCCACCGGCGCGACCACCCCGCTGGTCGACACCCGGCTCTTCCGCGACCGCGCCTTCAGCGCCGGCCTGCTCGCCCAACTCGCCTTCTGGCTCGGCCAGGGCTCCTTCTTCCTGGTGCTCGCCCTGCACCTCCAGTTCGGCCGCGGCCTGGACGCGCTGGGCGCCGGACTGGTCTTCACCGCGATCGGCCTGGGCTACCTGATCACCTCCAACACCACCCACCGCGTCACCGCCCGCCTCGGCGAGCGCCGCACCATCGCCCTCGGCGGGCTGCTGATGGCCCTCGGGCTCGGCCTGCTGGCCCTCACCGCGAACAGCCCGGGCGTCCGGTGGCTGGCACCCGGGCTGTTCGTGGACGGCCTCGGCATGGGCCTGGTGATCGCCCCGGTGACCTCGGTGGTCCTGGCCGGCGTCGAGCCCCGGCTGGCCGGCTCCGCGGCCGGGGTGGTGTCCACCGTGCAGCAGGTCGGCGGGGCGCTCGGGATCGCGCTGATCGGCCTGGTCTACTACGGCGCCGGCGACCCGGCCGCCGCCTTCGGCCGCAGTGTCCTGGCCCTGGCGGTGCTGGAGCTGGTGCTCGTGGGCCTGGTCCGGTTCCTGCCGCGCGGAGCACACGGGGCCCCCGGAGCGGCCGAAGCGCACCGAGCGCACGAAGCGCCGCGCGAGGGCTGACCCCGGCATGGCCCCGGGCACCCGCCCCGGCCCCACGGAACCCGGGCCCCGGGCCGGGCGTTCGTGGACGCCCCGGCCGCCGCGCACGGCGACACCTGCGCCGGCACCCCGCCGCCACCCCGGCGGCACGGGGCGGGTGGGCCGAAGCCCACCCGCCCGTTCCCTTCCCTCCCCCCGATCGGGTTGGATGGTCGGATGAGCGAGGAGAAGAGCGCCGTACCGGCGTGGGAGCAGCGGTTCAGGGCGGCCCGGGTGTCGCTGCCCGACTGGGCCGAGGACGCCCCCGACCGGTCGCTGTACGTGTCCAACGCGACCGGCACCTACGAGGTCTACGCCTGGGACCGCACCACCGGCGCCCACCGTCGGGTCACCGACCGTCCGAACGGCACCACTGACGCCGAGCTGTCCCCCGACGGCGACTGGGTCTGGTGGTTCGACGACCACGACGGCGACGAGTTCGGCGTCTGGCGCCGCCAGCCGTTCGCGGGCGGCCCCGACGAGGAGGCCGTGCCCGGCCTCGCCGCCTCCTACTCGGCCGGCCTGGCCCTGGGCCGCGACGGCACCGTGGTGGTCGGCCGCTCGACCGACGAGGACGGCACCACCCTGCACCTGCGCCGCCCCGGCGCCACCGTGCCGGTCGAGGTCTACCGGCACGAGGAGTACGGCGGCATCGGCGACCTCAGCCACGACAGCACCCTGCTCGCCATCGACCACACCGAGCACGGCGACGCGATGCACTCCGCGATCCGGGTCGTGCGCATCACCGCCGACGGCGGCGTCGAGACCGTCGCCGAGCTGGACGAGGTCACCGGCCGGGACGAGCCGCGCGGCGTCGCCTGCCTGGGCTTCGCCCCGGTCGAGGGCGACACCCGCCTGCTGGTCGCCCACCAGCGCACCGGCCGCTGGGAGCCGATGATCTGGGACGTCGCCACCGGCGCCGAGACCGCCCTCCCGCTGCGCGACGAGCAGGGCCGCGAGCTGCCCGGCGACGTCTCCGCGCAGTGGCGCCCCGGCGCCGAGGCGCTGCTGGTGGAGCACGAGTACGAGGCGCGCAGCGAGCTGTTCTCGTACGCGCTCGCCGACGGCCGGCTGACCCGCCTGGAGACCCCGCGCGGCACCGTCAGCGGCGCCACCGCCCGTCCGGACGGCACCGTCGAGTACCTGTGGTCCTCCGCCGCCGAGCCCTCCGCCGTCCGCTCCACCGCCGGGACGGTCGTGCTGCGGGCGCCCGGCGCGGTGCCGCCCGGTTCGGTGCCGGTCGAGGACGTCTGGGTGGACGGGCCCGGCGGGCGGGTGCACGCCCTGGTGCAGCGGCCGGCGACGCCCGCGCAGGGCCCGTACCCGACCGTGTTCGAGATCCACGGCGGCCCGACGCACCACGACAGCGACTCCTTCGCCGCCGGTCCGGCCGCCTGGCTGGACCACGGCTTCGCGGTGGTCCGGGTCAACTACCGCGGCTCGACCGGCTACGGCCAGGCCTGGACGGACGCGCTGCACGAGCGGGTCGGCCTGATCGAGCTGGAGGACATCGCGGCGGTCCGCGCCTGGGCCGTCGACAGCGGCCTCGCCGACCCGGCCCGGCTGGTCCTCACCGGCGGCAGCTGGGGCGGCTACCTGACCCTGCTCGGCCTCGGCGTCCAGCCCGACGACTGGGCCCTCGGCCTCGCCGCCGTCCCGGTCGCGGACTACCACACCGCGTACGCCGACGAGATGGAGGCGCTCAAGTCGCTGGACCGCACGCTCTTCGGCGGCACCCCGGAGGAGGTCCCGGAGCGCTTCACCGCCTCCTCGCCGCTGACCTACGTCGAGCGGGTGCGGGTGCCGGTCTACATCAGCGCCGGGGTCAACGACCCGCGCTGCCCGATCCGGCAGATCGACAACTACGTCGAGCGGCTGGAGCGGCTCGGCAAGCCGCACGAGGTGTACCGCTTCGACGCCGGGCACGGCTCGCTGGTGGTGGAGGAGCGGATCAAGCAGCTGCGACTGGAGATCGACTTCGTGCGGCGGCACCTGGGCACGGCCGGGCGTGACGGAGACGGAGGGGCTGCGTGAGACGCCTGCTGATGCTCGCGGGGGTGGCGGTCGCCGGGGCCCTGGTGCTCACCGGCTGCTCGGGCTCACAGCGGAACACCGCGTCCTGCCCGCCCCCGACCGGCCCGCCGGTACCGAGCTCCTCGGCCGTCGCGCCCGCGCCGGCCGTGCCCGCGTCACCGACCGCCGCCGCGACGCCGCCCGTCGCGCCGCCCGTCGCGCCGCCCGTCACTCCGCACGCCGGCACCGCGACCAAGGCGGGCGCGGCGGGTCCGGGGGCGGCCGTCGTACGGGCGGTGTACACGCCGCCCGCGGACGGGGGCGACCCGGTCCAGCTCGCCAAGGGGGGCGGCAAGAGCGGCTCGTCCGGTTCGAAGGGGTCGGGGTCCAAGGGCTCCAAGACCGGTCGCAGCGTGCACCACCACATCGACCACTACGACTCCGACGACCACAACGGCAGCGGCGGCAACGGCAACGGCCACTGCCACAGCGACCCGACGCCGCTGCCCACCGGCTCGTCGACCCCGACCCAGCCGCTGCTCCCCCCGCAGACGCCGACGCCGACGACGCCCCCGCCGGCGGTCAAGCCGACACCGGCACCGGCCCTGCCGACCAAGCGCTGAGCCGGGGCGGCCGAACGCCGAGTCGGGGTGACCAAGCGCCGAACCGGGGTGACCAAGCGCCGAACCGGAGCGGCCGAGCGCCGAACCGGCGTCTGCGTCAAGGCGCCGCCGGTCAGTCCAGGACCGGGTCCAGCCCGAGGGCCCGGTCCTGCTCCGCCTCCGCCTCCCGGCGCACCAGGCGGTACCACATGAAGACCACGAACCCGCCGAAGACGAACCACTCCAGGGTGTAGCCCAGGTTCTGGAACGCGCGCAGGGTGAGCCCGTCGCCGCCCTGGGGCTGCACGGTCGGTACGGAGGCCAGCCCGGCGGGCGCGTCGTCGGCGGCCACCCAGCCGTCGTACCAGCCGTCGTACTCCAGCACGTTCAGCAGCGAGGCCCGGTTGATCATGCCGAGCTGCCCGGCGGGCAGACCGCCCGCCACCGCGCCGTTGCTGCCCACCGACTCGTTGGCCTGGAGGCGCCCGGTCACCGTCACCTCTCCGCCCGGCGGCGGCCCGGCGACGGCCGGGTCCCCGGCCGACCAGCCGCGCACCACGGCGACGGCGTGTCCGTCGGCGGTGCGCAGCGGGGTGAGCACGTAGTAGCCCTGCTTGCCGTCCACCACGCGGTTGGGGACGAGCAGTTGGTGCTCGCCGTCGTAGCTGCCGGTCACCGTGACGGTCCTGCCGACGGTTTCCGTGCTCACCTGCGGGGTCGCCTGGTTGAGCAGCGCGTCGATCGGCCGGGCGTCACCCGAAGCGGTGACCGCCTGCTTGGCCTCCTGGTGCGTGGACACCCGGTCCTCGAAGCGGCCGAGCTGCCAGGAACCCAGCCACAGGCACACCGCCACGGCCGCCACGGCCACGACGGTGCCGCCGAGCCAGCGCGGAGTCAGGAGGAACCGGTACACACCCCCACGGTATCCACTCCTCACACCCGCCCCGTCCCCCGGGCCCCGCACACGGCCGCCTCCGGGCGGTCGCCCCGGCCTCTCCTCTACATCGGCGGCCACGCTCAGGCCGTCGTCACCGAGCCGTCACCGAGCCGTCGGCGAGCCCGACGGCTGCGGCGCCGGGCCGCCCAGCCCCTGGACGCCGCCGCGGTAGACGGTGCCGCTGCACGCCACCGGCAGGGTCGCCGTGGCGGCCGCCGGGCTGCCGGGGGCGGGGGTGTGGGCGATGGTCACGGCGGGCGGCGCGGTGGTCGGGTTGCCGGTCGGCGTCGCGGTCGGGCTGGGGGCCGTGGTGGGGCCCGCCGACGGGGACGAGGAGGCCGGCGGGTTGGCGCTGACCTCACTGGTGGGGACGGAGGCCGGGGCGCCGGACTCGGCGGCGGGGACGTCCGAGCGCAGGGCCACCTGGTTGACGCTGTTCGACGGGGTGCTCAGGGTGCCCGAGCCGGTACAGGTCTGGTCGGGGACCCAGGCGAACGGCACCCGGTACCCGGCCCGCGGCGCGAGCACCGGCGGCTCCCCGTCCATCGCGGGCAGGCCGGCGGCCGGGTCGCCCGGGGCGTGGTCGGCGGTGCGGATGCGGCCGCGGTCGCCGCCGCTGACGGCGGTGACCGCCACCGAGCCCGGCCCGCCGAGCCGACAGCTGCGCCCGGACACGTTGTAGACGGTGAACGAGCCGTAGATCCGCCCGTCGCCGTCGGCCGTGCCGACCTGGGCGAGGCCCTCACCGAGGTCCGTCCGGGTGCAGAGCGGGACGATGCCGCCGTCACCGGCGCCGGAGGTCCCGCTGGGCGCGACGCCGCCGTCGGTGCTCGCCTGCCCGCCGCCGGGGCTGTGCGGGGCCGAGGCCGTACCGGGCGGCGGGGTGGTGTCGCCGGGGCCGCTCGGGTTCGCGTGCGAGGCCGCCCCGGTGCCGCCGGTCGTCCCGGCGGTGCCGCTGGGCGAGGTGGCGGCCGGGCTCTTGGCGTCGGCCGAGCCGGGGCCGCCGGAGAGCCCGAGGTGCTCCCCCTCGTGCAGGACGGGCAGGCCGATCGCGACGACGAAGGCGAGCGCGGCCGCCCCGGTCCAGGCACCGCGCCGGGCGGCCCGGCGGCGGGGCACCGCCCGCCGGATCCGCGGCAGCCCGCCGGCCGCGGGCTGGATGCCGGAGACGGCGCCGTGCAGCAGCTCGCGCACCGCCCGTTCCTCGGTGGACAGGGACAGCAGCTCTTCCGGGGCCTCGGCCCCGGACCTGCTCGCTCTGGAAGCGCCGGGCCCGGTCGCCCCGAGCCCGGTCGCCCCGGGCTCGTTCGCCCCGGGCGTCCCGGGTCCGTTCACCTCAGGCCCGCCCGCCTCCGGAGTGCCGTCCGCCGGCCGCCGTCGGTCGCCGTCCGCCTCAGCCATGTCCGGCCGCCATCTGGACGCGCAGGGCGGCGAGCCCGCGCGAGCCGTAGGCCTTCACCGAGCCGAGCGAGATGCCCAGGGTCTCGGCGACCTGCGCCTCCGTCATGTCCACGAAGTAACGCAGCACCAGAACCTCCCGCTGACGGCGTTGCAGACCACGCAGCGCGGCCTTCAACTGGTCGCGCTCCAGGGCATCGTAAGCACCTTCTTCTGCACTGGCCATGTCAGGCATGGGCTTCGGCAGCAGTCGCAGCCCGAGGATGCGGCGGCGCAGCGTGGAGCGGGACAGGTTGACGACCGTCTGCCGCAGGTACGCCAGGGTCTTCTCGGGCTCGCGCACCCGGCGCCGGGCGGCGTGCACCCGGATGAACGCCTCCTGGACGACGTCCTCGCAGGTCGAGAGGTCGTCGAGGAGCAGCGCGGCGAGCCGCAGCAGCGAGCGGTAGTGCGCCTGGTAGGTCGCGGTGAGCAGGTCCTCGCTGGTACCCGCGTCGGTACCGGCACCGGAGTCCGCCGCACCGGGTGCGGCCGCCGTCATCTGGTCTTCTTCCGGCCTACTCGCAGGCCTCGGGGCGCGCGAGGGGAAGGACACCGCGGCTCTTGCCGGGATGCCCGCCCTTGCCCCCACCATCACGTTCGCCACGCACGTTGGACACTCGATCCCCTGTCATGGTTGCCCGGCCCGGGGCCCATTCTTCCGCATCGGCTGAAGAGGCCTCCAGGGGATTCCCACGGGATTCCGGACAGATTGTGTCGAGGAGCGAACACAGGTATGGACACAGGTGTGGACACAAGCGGGCACATCGGAACCCGTGAGGGCCCGTCACTCTCTAATCCGTCGGCGTTCCCGCCGTCAGCTCCGCCGCCACCAGCTCGGCCAGCTGCACCAGGTTGAGCGCCGCGCCCTTGCGCAGGTTGTCCCCGCAGAGGAAGAGGTCCAGCGCCTCCGGCTCGTCCAGCGCCCGCCGGACCCGCCCGACCCAGACCGGGTCCGTCCCGACCACGTCGTTCGGCGTCGGGAACTCGCCCGCCGCCGGGTCGTCGTAGAGGACCACGCCGGGCGCGTCCCGCAGGATCTCCTGCGCGTGCTCCTGGGTGACCTCGCGTTCGAACCGCGCGTGCACGGCCAGCGCGTGGGTGCGGATGACGGGGATGTGGACGCAGGTCGCCGAGACCTTCAGGACGGGCAGGCCGAGGACCTTGCGGGACTCGTCGCGGATGCCCATCTCCTCGGCGGACCAGCCGCCGTCGCGCAGCCCGCCGGTCCAGGGCACGGCGTTGAGCGCGAGCGGGGCGGCGAACGGCCCCTGATCGGCGATCAGCGCGCGCAGGTCGCCGGTCTGCCGGCCCACCGCGGTGCCCGCCACCAGCCCGGTCTGCGCGCGCAGCGCCGCCTCGCCGTCGCGGCCCTCGCCGCCGGCGGCCTGGTAGGAGGCGACCACGAGCTGCGCCAGCCCGTACTCGGCGTGCAGCGCGCCGACCGCGGCGATCATCGCGAGGGTGGTGCCGGCCGGACTGGCGACGATGCCGCGCGGGCGGATCCGCAGCGCGGCCGCGTTGACCTCCGGGACGACCAGCGGCACGTCCTCGGCGGTGCGGAAGGCGGCCGAGTCGTCGACCACCACGACGCCCTTGGCCGCCGCGATCGGCGCCCACTGGGCGGAGACCTGGTCGGGGACGGCGAAGACCGCGACGTCGATCCCCGCGAAGGCCTCCTCGGTCAGCGGGACGACCCCGACGGTCTCCCCGCGCACCAGCGCCGTACGGCCGGCCGAGCGCGGGGAGGCGACGAGTCGGACCTCGCCCCAGACGTCCTGGCGGAGGGAGAGCAGCCCGAGCAGCACCTCACCGACCGCGCCGGTGGCGCCGACGACGGCGAGGTTGGGACGCCGGGTCATCGCCCGGCGTCCCGGCCCGGTGCCCGGGTCATCGCCCGGTGCTCCCGCTCCGTTCCCGGGTCATCGCCCGGTGCCGCCGTAGACGACGGCCTCGTCGCTCTCGCTGTCCAGGCCGAAGGCGCTGTGCACGGCACGGACGGCCTCCGGCACGTCGTCGGCGCGGGTGACCACCGAGATGCGGATCTCCGAGGTGGAGATCAGCTCGATGTTGACGCCCGCGGCGGACAGCGCCTCGAAGAAGGTCGCCGTGACGCCCGGGTTGGAGCGCATGCCGGCGCCGACCAGCGAGATCTTGCCGATCGCGTCGTCGTAGCGGAGCGACTCGTAGCCGATGCCCTGCTTGACCCGGCCCAGCGCGTCGATGGCCTTCTGGCCCTCGGTCTTGGGCAGGGTGAAGGAGATGTCGGTCAGGCCTGTCGACGCGGCGGAGACGTTCTGCACCACCATGTCGATGTTGACCTCGGCGTCGGCGATGGCGCGGAAGATGCGCGCCGCCTCGCCCGGCTTGTCGGGCACGCCGACGACGGTGACCTTGGCCTCGGAGGTGTCGTGGGCGACTCCGGAGATGATGGCCTGCTCCATCTCGCCCCCTTCGGGCTTGTTCGGGTTGTCGTTGCTGACGATCGTCCCGGGAAGACCCGAGAAGGACGAGCGTACGTGAATCGGGATGTTGTAGCGACGGGCGTACTCGACACACCGATCGAGCAGCACCTTGGAACCCGACGAGGCCAGCTCCAGCATGTCCTCGTAGGCGATCCAGTCGATCTTGCGGGCCTTCTTCACCACGCGCGGGTCGGCGGTGAACACGCCGTCCACGTCGGTGTAGATCTCGCAGACCTCGGCCTTCAGCGCGGCGGCGAGCGCCACGGCGGTGGTGTCCGAGCCGCCCCGGCCCAGCGTGGTGATGTCCTTGCTGGTCTGGGAGACGCCCTGGAAGCCGGCCACGATCGCGATGTTGCCCTGGTCCAGGGCGGTGCGGATGCGACCGGGCGTCACATCGATGATGCGCGCCTTGTTGTGCACGGAGTCGGTGATGACACCGGCCTGGCTGCCCGTGAAGGACTGCGCCTCGTGCCCCAGGGATTTGATCGCCATGGCGAGCAGCGCCATGGAGATGCGCTCTCCAGCGGTCAGCAGCATGTCGAACTCACGGCCGGCAGGCAGCGGTGACACCTGCTCCGCGAGTTCGATGAGCTCGTCCGTCGTGTCGCCCATCGCGGACACCACGACGACGACCTCATGGCCGGCCTTCTTGGCGTCAACGATTCGGCGGGCCACGCGCTTGATGCCTTCGGCATCCGCAACGGATGAGCCGCCGTACTTCTGCACGACAAGGCCCACGTGCGCTCCTCGACTCGAAGTCTTTTCCGGGGGCTACGGGCCCCCGTACCCCCCGGGGGAGAGGGGGGTGCGGTCGTCGTCAGTCTACCGAGCAGGGGTGCTCCGACCGGCGCTTTCCATATCGTGAGACGGTAGTTTCAGCACGTGAGCGGCCGTACGGGCGGCTCCGCCGTCAGGTCTGCGGGCGATTCGGTACCGCTCCGAAGAATCGCCCGACCGGGGGACGGCGATCCGGCCGGATTTCTTTTCCGGCCGGGGCGCTGAGGCATTCGTCACAATCCGAGGGCGCATTCGATCAGCCCGCGATCCGTGCCGGGATCCGTGCCGGGATCCGTGCCGCGTTGTGCCCGCGATCCGTGCCGGGATCCGTGCCACGATCTGCCCGCGATCCGCCGGATTCCACCGGATTTCCGTCCGGGAAACTACCGCCCGAGGCCGAGCTCGGCCGCCATCAGGTCGCCCGCCTGCTGCTCCAGCTGCTCGTCGGTGAGCCCGTCGTCGTCGGTGTCCGCGCCGTCCGGCGCCGCGCCGATCGGGCTGTCCAGCCGGACGTGGGCGATCAGCGACTGCAGGGCCCGCAGCACCGCCGTGCAGGTCGTGCCCCAGTTGGAGAGGTACGAGAACTGCCACCACCACAGCGCCTCGCTGACCCGGCCCTCGCGGTAGTGGGTCAGGCCGTGCTGGAGCTCGCTGACCACGCCGGCCAGGTCGTCCGAGATCCGGAAGGCGTTGGGCTTCTCCGGCGGACCGTACGGGTCGAAGACCTCGTGGTAGACGTCGATCGGCGCGAGCAGCTCGGCGAGGCGCTCGCGCAGCTGCTCGCCGTCCGGCTCGGGGCCGGTGTCCGGCTCGAACCGGTCCTCCGGGACGACGTCCTCGATCGCGCCCAGCCGGCCGCCGGCCAGCAGCAGCTGCGAGACCTCCAGGAGCAGCAGCGAGACCGCACTGCCGGGCTCGTCGCCCTTGGCGACCTCGGTGACGGCGAGCACGAAGCTCTCCACCGAGTCGGCGATCTGCACGGCGAAGTCGTCCGGCTCCGAGCCGTGGCCGTGGACGTGCGGGGCGTGCGCCCCCGGTTCCCCGTGGGACTGCTGGTGGGGGGTGTGGGGCTGCTGGTTGATCGTCCGGTCAGACATCGAGCAGTCGTCTCCCTTCGAAGGCGCGGCCGAGGGTGACCTCGTCCGCGTACTCCAGATCCCCGCCGACGGGCAGGCCGCTCGCCAGACGGGTCACCTTCAGGCCCATCGGCTTGCAGAGCCGGGCCAGGTAGGTGGCGGTCGCCTCCCCCTCCAGGTTGGGGTCGGTGGCCAGGATCAGCTCGGTGACCGTGCCGTCCGCGAGGCGCGACAGCAGCTCGCGGATCCGCAGGTCGTCCGGGCCGACGCCCTCGATGGGGCTGATCGCGCCGCCCAGCACGTGGTAGCGGCCGCGGAACTCACGGGTGCGCTCGATGGCGACGACGTCCTTCGGCTCCTCGACCACGCAGATGACGGCGAGGTCGCGGCGCGGGTCCAGGCAGACCCGGCACCGCTCGGCCTCCGCGACGTTGCCGCAGACCGCGCAGAAGCGGACCTTGTCCTTGACCTCCAGCAGCGCGTGCGCCAGCCGGCGCACGTCCGTCGGGTCGGACTGCAGCACGTGGAAGGCGATCCGCTGCGCGCTCTTGGGCCCGACGCCGGGCAGCCTGCCCAGTTCGTCGATCAGGTCCTGAACCACGCCCTCGTACAACGTCGCGCCTTCCCTCGGATGGTCGGTGTGCCGGACGGCCGGTGGAGCCGGGTGGCTGGTGGAGCCTGGCGGCCCGTGGGGCCTGGCGGCCCGTGGAGCCGGAAAGCTGGTGGAGCCGGACGGCCGGGGCCGGTGGTGCCGGACGGCCGGTGGTGCTCCGGTGCCATCATCCAACGAATCGGGCGTCGGACACAGCGCCCGACGCCCGACTCCCACATAAATCACATGGGTCTGTCGTCTGAACTTCAGACCTTCTGGCCTTGGAAGCCGCCGTTGGACGACGTCAGAACGGCAGGCCGGGGATGCCGCCGCCGCCCAGGCCCTGGGTCAGCGGGCCCATGCGCTCGGCCTGCAGCTTCTGCGCGGTCTGGTTGGCGTCCCGGACGGCCGCCAGGACCAGGTCGGCCAGGGTCTCGGTGTCGTCCGGGTCCACGGCGGCCGGGGAGATGCTCAGCGCCACCAGCTCACCGGCACCGGTCACCGTCGCCTCGACCAGGCCGCCGCCCGCCGAACCGCTCACCTTCGCCTCGGCCAGCTCCTGCTGGGCGTTCGCGAGATCCTGCTGCATCTTCTGCGCCTGCTTCAGCAGCTGCTGCATGTTGGGCTGGCCACCACCGGGGAACACGGCTGTCTCCTTGCTGTCACGGCTGTCGTACGGCGCTTCGTCCGTCACCGCCGAGCCTACGTGCTGCCCGCCGGTCCGGGCCCCGGATCGGGCCCGGATCAGGGTCCGCTCAGGGGCCCGTAGGCCCGGAGACCTGGGCCGGAGGACCCGGGGGCCGGTTCAGGAGCCCTGGTGGTGGATCTCCTCCAGCACCGTCGCCCCCAACTCGCGGATGATCAGCTCCTGGCCGGAGAACACGTCCTCCTTGAGGTCCGGGTCGTCCGCCTCCGGGACGTCGTCCTCCGGAGCCACCGACCGCACCGGACGGGCCTGCGCCGCCACCGGCGGCGGGGCCTGCACCGGCGCGGGCTGCACGGGCGGGGCCTGGACGGGCGCCGGCGCGGCCTGGACCGGCGGAGCCTGCACGGGCGCCGGGGCGGGCGCGGGCATCGGCGGCGCGGCGGCCGCCGGACGCGCCGCCGGGGCTCCCCAGCCGCCACCGGCCTGGGCACCGCCCCCCGGTGCGCCGCCGCTCTGGCCACCACCGGACAGGCCACCGCCGGACGGGCCGCCGACGCCGCCGGACGGGTCGATGATGCACTCGATCCGCCAGTCCACGCCCAGCGCGTCGGCCAGCGCGGAGCGCAGCACGTCGTCGCTGTTGCTGCCGACGAAGCTGTCCCGGGCGCCGGCGTTGATGAAGGACACCTGGAGCACACTGCCGTCGAACCCGGCCACCTGGCCGTTCTGGCTGAGCAGGATCCAGGTGAAGCGGCGGCGGTTCTTCACCGCCTCCAGGATCTGCGGCCACAGCTGCCGCACCTGCGCGGCACCCTGCTGCGCGGACGCCGACGGCTGCCCACCGGGAGCCGCCACCGGGGCGGGGGCCGGGGCGGGCACCGGAGCGGCGGCCAGCGCCGGGGCCGGCGCCGGGGCGGCCTGCGGCGGCGCCACGGGGGGCGCCGCGGGAGCCGCAGCGGGGGCCCCGCCGGCGGGCGGGAAGCTGCGCGGGATCGGCCAGGCACCCGGCGCCGGCCCGGCGGGCGCGGCGGCGGGCGGCGCGGCCTGTACGGGCTGTACGGGCTGGGGGGCCTGCGCTGCCGGTGCGACGGCGGACTGGACCGGCGCGGGCGCCACCGGCACCTCGGCCACCGGCGCCACCGGCGCCACCGGCGCCACCGCCATCGGAGGCGTCGCCGTCGGAGCCGCCATCGGCATGCCCCCGGGCACCGCCATCGGCGCGGCGAACCCGCCCGCGGACGCCCGTCGCTCCAGCTTGTCCATCCGCGCCTGCAACGACAGCTCGTCGCTGTACGCGCCCGGCAGCATCACCCGGGCGCAGATCAGCTCCAGCTGCAACCGGGGCGCCGCGTTGCCGCGCATCTCGGTCAGCCCGGTGTTGACGAGGTCGGCGGCCCGGCTCAGCTCGGCCGCGCCGAACGCGTCCGCCTGCGCCTGCATCACCGCGACCCGGTCGGCCGGGGCGTCGATCAGCCCCTTCTCCCCCGCGTCCGGCACGGTGGCCAGGATCACCAGGTCGCGCAGCCGCTCCAGCAGGTCGGTGACGAAGCGGCGCGGGTCGTGCCCGCCCTCGACCACCCGGTCGATCACCTGGAACACCGTCGCCCCGTCGTGCGCGGCGAAGGCGTCCACCACCTCGTCCAGCAGCGCGGAGTCGGTGTACCCGAGCAGCGCCGTGGCCATCTGGTACGTCACGCCGCCCTCGCCGGCCCCGGCCAGCAGCTGGTCCATGACCGACATCGAGTCACGCACCGACCCGGCCCCCGCCCGCACCACCAGCGGGAACACGGTGTCCTCGACCTGGATCCCCTCCCGGCCGCACACCTCCGCCAGGTAGTCGCGCAGCGTGCCGGGCGGGACCAGCCGGAACGGGTAGTGGTGCGTCCGGGACCGGATCGTCCCGATCACCTTCTCCGGCTCGGTGGTCGCGAAGATGAACTTGAGGTGCTCCGGCGGCTCCTCGACCACCTTCAGCAGCGCGTTGAAGCCGGCCGAGGTCACCATGTGGGCCTCGTCCAGGATGAAGATCTTGTACCGGCTGTGCACCGGCGCGAAGAACGCCCGCTCGCGCAGCTCGCGCGCGTCGTCCACACCACCGTGCGAGGCGGCGTCGATCTCGATCACGTCGATCGACCCGGGCCCGCCGGTCGCGAGGTCCCGACAGGACTGGCACTCCCCGCAGGGCGTCGGCGTCGGCCCCTGTTCGCAGTTGAGGCAACGGGCCAGGATGCGCGCGCTCGTCGTCTTGCCACAGCCGCGCGGCCCGCTGAACAGGTACGCGTGGTTGACCCTGTTGTTGCGCAGGGCCTGCTGGAGCGGAGCGGTCACGTGCTCCTGCCCGATGACCTCCGCGAAGGTCTCGGGGCGGTAGCGGCGGTACAGGGCTAGGGACACACCCCCGACGATATCGGGACGGACCGACAAACGCGTCGCCCCTCACTCCGCCGACCGTCCCCGACCGGGCCCCGGGAACGCAAAGACCCCTCGCGCACCCGCCAGAGCCCTCTTACCCTTGCTGCCTTCCGGCCCTGGGGGGGTTCAGAGAGATGACGCCACACGAGGGGCTGACCCCCACAGTACCGGATCCCCGCCCCAACGATCCACAGGCCACCCCCACCCTCCCGCCTGCGGGACAGGTGGTCGCGAGCACCCCGAAACATGTACTAAGCTCTCCCACGGAGGATTCGCCTAGAGGCCTAGGGCGCACGCTTGGAAAGCGTGTTGGGGGCAACCCCTCACGAGTTCGAATCTCGTATCCTCCGCCGGCAGAAGGCCCGGACCGCTCAGCGGTCCGGGCCTTCGTCGTTTCCGCGTCCTTGGGCTTCCGTCCCGTCAGGGCTTTGATCCGCCCCAATCGCGCGGGGCGGCCGTGCGCGTGGTGTCGGGCCCGTGGCGGTTGCGGGGCCGGGCCCGGGGTGCCTCAATGGCCCCGGCGGCGACCGCCGCCTGTCGGTGAGGAGGGCGGCATGCCACGGGTCGCGGTGAACGGGGTCGAGCTCTTCTACGAGGTGGACGGGGACGGCGAGCCGCTGGTCCTGGTGCACGGCTCGTGGGGCGACCACGGCAGCTGGGGGCCGGTCCTGCCCGCCCTCGCGCAGAAGTTCCGGGTCCTCGTCTACGACCGGCGGGGGCACAGCCGGAGCGAACGCCCGCCGGGGCGGGGGTCCCGGTTCGAGGACGAGGAGGACCTGGCCGCGCTGATCGAGACCCTCGGGTTCGCGCCGGCATACGTCGCGGGCAACTCCTTCGGCGCCTCGACCGCGCTCGGCCTGGCGGCCCGGCGGCCCGAGCTCTTCCGGGGCCTCGTCGCCCACGAGCCCCCGCTCCTGGGCACCGTCGCCGACGACCCCCGGCTGCTGCCGCTGACGGCGGCCACCGGGGAGAGGATCGAATCCGTCCTCGCCCTCCTGACGGCCGGCCGGACCCTCGCGGGGGCCCGCCGGTTCGTGGAGGAGGTCGCCCTGGGGCCCGGCGCCTGGGAGCGACTGCCGGAGCAGCTCCGCGAGACCTTCGTCGCCAACGCCCCCACCTTCGCGGACGAGCAGGCGGACCCGCAGTGGGCCAACCTCGACCTCGGCCGCCTCTCCCACTACACCGGGCCCGCCCTGCTGACGAAGGGGACGCAGAGCCCGCCCTGGTTCGCCGCGATCGTCGCCCGGCTCTCCGCGGCCCTGCCGCAGGCCGAGACCCACACCTTCGAGGGAGCCGGGCACGTCCCCCACCTCAGCCATCCGGACGCCTACGCGCAGCGCGTGACCGGCTTCATCGAAGGAGTCGGCCGGACTCCCTAGCCGGTCTCCAGGGCAGGGCCGCGGGTCAGGCCGCCCGGCCGGGGGCCGGGTGGGACGCGCCGGCCGGGCGGAGCCGGCGGCGGACGGCCCAGGCGGCTGCCGCGAGGGCGAAGCCGTAGACGGAGACCAGCCCGTGGCCGTTCTCCTGGGCGATCCACATGGCGAGGCCGAGGGCGGGGACGCCGGCCGCCAGGGCGAGCTCCTTGGGGAGGCGGGTGCGGGTGAGGAAGGCCAGGGCGAGGGTGGCGCCGAGGAAGTAGGTGGCGCCGGAGCTGCCGGCGAAGTTGCGGGGGTCGGTGCTGGGGCCGCCGCCGAGGCCGAGCAGGCTGTCGACGCGGCCGGGCAGCAGGATGCCGGCGAGGAAGAGGCCGAGGGTGAGCGGGCCGCCCCAGTACCACTGGGCGAGGGCGGCGACGGCGGCGAGGGTGACGAGGTTCCACAGGCCGCCGAAGAGGCCGCCGTTCTGCATGAACACCGAGGTGAGCTCGCGCCACCAGCCGGACTTGGCGGGGTCCGCGTCGAGCGCGTCCATGGCGCCGGACCAGAGCAGCTGGAGCAGGACGCCGCCGACGGCGAGCGCGGTCAGGGCGACCGCCGCCCACGGGAGCGGCCGTCCGCGCAGGGTGTCGCGGCCGACGACGCCGAGCCCGCAGTTGACCATCATGACCATCAGCGCGGCCGTGGTCACGTTGAAGACGATCGCTCCCATGTCTGGCCCTCCCCCCGGTTCCGGCGTTTTCCAACGCCGTTCGAAAACCTGATGACGCCAAGCTAGCACAGTTTTCGAACAGTGTTGGAAAACGTTGTACGGTGGACCGCATGAAGCTCACCAAGGAGCGCATCGTCGATGCGGGCATGGCCGTCTTCGCGGAGGTCGGCTACCAGAACCTGTCCATGCGCCAGGTCGCCGACCGCCTGGACGCCCACGCGGGCAGCCTCTACTACCACGTGCGCGGCAAGGACGAGTTGCTCGCCCTGATGGCCGACCGGGTCTGCCGCAGCGCGTACGACGCCGGCACCGAGGCCCTCGCCGCCCTCCCGCCCACCGCCACCTGGCAGCACCGCGTCGAGGCCCAGGCCGCCGCCCTGCGCCTGAGCCTCAAACAGCACCCCGGCGGCGCCCAGCTCCTCGCCGAGAGCCCCGGCGTGCTCAGCCCCGGCGCCCTCTCCCTGATGGAACGCCTGCTGCGCACCCTCCTCGACGCCGGCCTCCCCGCCGAGCACTGCGGCATCGCCGCCGACACCCTGCTCAGCCACGTCACCGGCTTCGTGCTCCAGGAGCAGAACCAGCCGGCGGCGCCACCGCCCGTCACCGCGGAGCAGTACGCCGAGCTGTGCGAGCGGTTCCCCCTGCTCATGGGCCCGTTGATCCCGCGCGTGGGCCAGGACGAGAAGTTCACCCGGAGCGTCCGCCTGCTCTGCACCGGCTTCGCGGCGCTCTCCTAGCGGCGCCCTCCCGGGCGAGGCGGGCCCGGACCCCTGGCGTCCCCGCGGGACCCCGCTGGGTGAACTCCGCGCGCCAGGCGATTCGACCACGACATAACTTCGCGCTATGAGACTTCACTCTTCGCGCATGAGGTTCTGGGGGCAGGCCGGCGTGGTCGCCGCCGCCGTGGTGGTGCTCGGCGCCACGGCGGCGGGGGGCGCCGTCGGCCGAGCACCGTTCCTCGGGCCGCTGAACACCGTGTCCCCGGTCGCCTCGACCGTGCCCGCGAACGGGGACGTGAACCCGTACGGCACGTTCGTGATCCGGCACAGCACGGGCAGGCTGCACCGCGGCAACGTCCTGATCAGCAACTTCAACAACGCGCAGAACCAGCAGGGCACCGGGACCACCCTGGTCCAGGTGAGTCCGGACGGCGCCGTCAGCACGTTCGCCCAGATCGACCCGGCGCACCTGCCCGGGCCGTGCCCCGGCGGGGTCGGGCTCTCGACGGCGCTGACCGTCCTGCCGGGCGGCTGGGTCGTGGTCGGCAGCACGCCCACCACGGACGGCACCTCCGCCACCGTCCAGGCAGGCTGCCTGCTGGTGCTGGACAGCAACGGAACGGTCCGCGAGACCATCGCGGGCGACGGCATCAACGGCCCGTGGGACATGACGGCCGTCAGCTCCGGCGACCGCGACGAGCTGTTCGTGACCAACCTGCTGAACGGCACGGTCGCGGGCGGCGGGGCCGAGGTCGACCAGGGCACCGTCCTGCGGATCACCCTGTGCCGGCCGGGCGGCGCACCGCCGCAGCGGATCGCGACCACCCGGATCGGTTCGGGCTTCGGCCAGCGCACCGACCCGGCCGCCCTGGTGATCGGCCCGACCGGCGTCGGCCTGGGCCACGACGACACGCTCTACGTGGCGGACACCCTCGCCAACCGGATCGCCGCGATCCCCGACGCCGTCCACCGCGTCTCCGACGCCGGCACCGGCACCACCGTCAGCACCGGCGGCAACCTCAACGGGCCGCTCGGCCTGGCCGTCGCCCCCGGAGGCGACGTCCTCACGGTGAACTCCGGCGACGGCAACCTGGTCGAGACCACCCCCGCCGGCGACCAGGTCGCCGTCCGCACGCTCGACGACAGCGGCACCCCGCCCGGCGCCGGCGCCCTGTTCGGGCTCGCGGTCGACCTCGACCGCGACGCCGTGTACTTCGTCGACGACGCCACCAACTCCCTGAACGTCCTGCACTGACCGCCCTGCCGCGGGTGCTGCTCCCGTACGCTCCCGTCCCCGAGGGCCCGGACCGCGACCACCGACCGCGGCCCGGGCCCTCGCTGTCTCCCGAACCGCCCGCCGGTCGCTTCGCCGTGCGGCCCGAACCGCCCGCCGGCACACCGTGTTTGCCATGCTTGAGCCCCGGCCGGTTCCGACCTGGGACGGCGTCCGTCCTCTGTGGTGAGGTGTTCCCCATCGGCAAGACAAGTGGATCGACCCTGGTCGCGTGGCTGCGCGGCGCCGACGCGGCACAGGTCGTACGGGTCCTGGCCTCGCGCCCGGACGCCGCGGTGGAGCCGGAGCCGCGATCGGTCGGCGAACTGGCGGACCGGCTCCAGCGCCCGGCCTCGGTCGCGCTGGCGATCCCCCGGCTCACGCTGCCCGAACTCCAGGTGGCGGAGGGCGCCGCCGCGCTGGCGCCTGCCACCCGGGACGTACTGGCGAACCTCCTCGACGCGACGGACGGGGAGCGCGCTCACCAACTGGACGCGGTACTGCGGGAGTTGGCTGATCGCGCGCTGGTGTGGCCGGGCGGCGACGGGCGGCTGCACGTGGCGGCGCCGCTGCGGCAGGTGTGGGCCGCACCCCTCGGGTTGGACGCGCCACTGGCACGGCTGCTCGCGGACACGACCTCCACCGATCTGGGCCGCATGCTCGCCGCCGTCGGCATCACGTCGACGGGCACCAAGCAGAAGCGGCTGGCCGCGCTGATCGACCACCACGGCGATCCGGACCGGGTCACCGCGCTGGTCGCCAAGGCCCCCGCGGCTACTCGGAAACTCCTGGAGCAACGTGCGCGGCAGGCACCGGAGCGGTCGGCCCGCATCCTGTACGGCCTCCCGCGGCCGGATCCCGGGCCGGGCGAACGGTGGGCGCTGGAACGGGGGTTGCTGATCCGGGACGGGCGCTGGTACGGGCCCGCCCGGATGCCCTCGGAGGTGGCCCTCGCGCTGCGCGGCACCGGCTGGCACGCCCCGTTCACGCCCGTCCCGCCCGCGGTCCGGACACGGCCCGTCACCGGATCGGCCGTCGACCGGGAGGCCTCCGCCGCGGCGATGGCGTTCGCCGCCCACGCCTCCTCCGTCCTCGCGGCGTGCGCCGCCGCTCCCCCGGCCCGGCTGAAGTCCGGCGGGATCGGAGCCCGCGAGCTGTCCCGGCTCGGCAAGGCCGCGAAGTGCGACGACACCGTGGTGCGCATCGCGCTGGAGTCGGCCGCCGCGGCCGGGCTGCTGGCCCGGGACGGCGACCGGGTCGCGGCGACCGAGGCCTACGACGGCTGGGCGGAGGGGGAACCCGCCGACCGGCTCGCCGTGCTCCTCCGCGCCTGGTGGACACTGCCGCTGACCCCCGGCGGGAGCCGCGACGAGGAGGGGAAGGCGCTGCCCGCCCTCGCCGGAGCCCCGCCCCGCGGGGGCTGCGTCCAGGCCCGGCACGGACTGCTCGCCTCCGCGGCGCGGCTCCCGGCGGGTGAGGGGGCGAGCGACCCGGCGGACCTGGGGGCGCTGATCGCGTGGCAGCGTCCGCTCGTCGACCAACTCGCCCAGGACGCCAGCCCGTTCGCCACCCTGGTCCGCGAATCGGAGCTGCTCGGCGTCCTCGCCCTCGGCGCCCTGTCCCCGCTCGGGGCGGCCCTGGACGCCGACGGCCCGGACGCGGTGGCCGCCGCCTGTCGACGGCTGCTGCCCGCCTCCACCGGGTCCGCCCGCTTCGGCAGCGATCTCACGGCCGTGGTCGCCGGCACGCCCTCGACGCCCCTCGTCACGCTGCTGGACTCCGTCGCCGACCGGGAGGCCACCGGTACGGCGTCGGTGTGGCGGTTCAGCCCGGACAGCGTCCGCCGCGCCCTCGACGCCGGCCACACCGCCGACACGCTGACGGCCGACCTCGCCGCCATCGCCGTCGCCACCACCACGGAACCGCTGCCACAACCGCTCGCGTACCTGATCCGCGACACCGCGCGCGGCCACGGCCGGGTGCGCGTCGTCTCCGCGGCCTGCGTGATCCACGGCGCGGAACCCGCCCTCCTCGCCGAACTGGCCGCCCACCGCAGGCTCGCCCCGCTCGGCCTGCGGCAGTTGGCACCGACGGTGCTGATCAGCCGGACCCCGCCGGACGAGACGCTCGCGGCCCTGCGGTCGGCGGGCTACGCCCCCGTCGCCGAGGAGCAGGACGGATCCGTCCGCATCGAGCGGACCCGGCGACACCGGGCAACGAACCCACTCCCGACCCCGCGCCGACCCGCCGGCCCACGGCGGAAGGCCGTCCGCGTCGCGGGCGCCCGGACCGCCACCGACCTGGCAGCCGTCGCCGCCCGGCTACTGGCGGCCCCGCAGGAGGCTCCGGAGCCCGACCCCGACGACGGCCGCCCCTACGCCAGCGACACCGAGGAGATCATCGCCGGGCACGCGCGCAACCTGTCCTTCACCGACGTCCGCCAACTGGCCCACGCCGTCAACGAGAAGCAATCGATCACCGTCGAGTACACCGCCACCTCGGGCAACACGACCGTCCGCACCCTGAGCCGCCTCGAACTCGACGCGCCCTACCTCCACGCCTGGTGCCACCTGCGCGACGCCGAACGGGTCTTCACCCTCTCCCGCATCCACGGGGTGATGCCCTCGTAGCCGAGCCGTCGGGCGGCCGGTGTCCGATTCGTTCAAGACCGGGTGGGGCGGGGGTGCCTAGCGTGGGGGCATGAACAGCACAGGTGTACCGCAGTTCGCGTTCGTCGGGCTGGCCGTTGCGGATGTGGCCGCCTCGGTCGGCTTCTACCGGCGGCTGGGGGTGGGGTTTCCCGAGGGGGCGGAGGGGGAGCCGCACGTCGAGGGTGAGGTGCCGGGCGGGCCGCTTCTGGTACTCGATTCCGAGGCCACCATCCGGTCGTTCCATCCCGGCTGGCGGCCGCCGAGCGGCGGTGGCCGGTCCGCACTGGCGTTCCGCTGCGCGAGTCCCGCGCAGGTGGACGCGGTGTACGGAGAGTTGACCGGCGCCGGGTACCACGGGGAGTTGGAGCCGTGGGACGCCTTCTGGGGGCAGCGGTACGCCGTGGTGCACGATCCGGACGGCAACGGGGTGGACCTGCTGGCACCGCTCGAGGACAGGCCCTAGGAGGAGAGCAGCGCGGTCAGCGGCAGGCCCGCCAACTCCCGTACGTCGCGGGCCAGGTGGGCCTGGTCCGCATAGCCGGTCCGGGCCGCCGTCTCGGCCTGCGGGACGCCGGAGCGGGCGAGGGCCAGGGCGCGCTGGAGGCGCAGGATCCGGGCGAGGGTCTTGGGCCCGTAGCCGAAGGCGGCCAGGGAGCGGCGGTGCAGTTGGCGGGCGCCGAGGCCGACCGTTTCGGCCGTCGCGGCGACGGAGCGGCCGGCGGCGAGCGAGGCGGCCACGGCGCGGATCAGGCGGTCCTCGGGCTGGGCGTCGGCGGCCAGCCGCAGGGCCAGGGCCTCCAGGGCGGCGGCCGGGTCGGGGGCCGCGTCGATGCCTTCGGTCAGCCGCCGGACCTCGGCGGCGGACCGCAGGTCGGCCAACTCGACGCGGCGGTCCCGCAGTTCGTGTGCGGGGACGCCGAGCAGGGCGGGGGCGGAGCCGGGCCGGAAGCGTACGCCCGCCCAGGGGCCGCGCAGTCCGGGGCCGGGATGGAAGGCGCGGGTGTCCGGTCCGGCGACCAGCAGCCGGCCCTCCGTCCACAGCAGGTCCATGCAGCCGTCGGGCAGGACGAGCCCGGCCCGCGCGGCGCCCGTACGCCCGGCACTCGCACGACCGCCCGTACGCCCGAGGGCCGGCTTCGTCCACAGGACCGCGCCGGGCAGCCGGCACGCGCGTTCCTGGTACGAGGCGGACGGTTCCATGATCCGAGGCTACGCGCCCCGCAGGGACCCGGCGGGCGGGCGGACGGCAGCAGGACAGCAGCAGGAGGGCTGCAGGACAGCGGGCGGACGCCGACGGCCCCGGCCGCACGAGGCGGCCGGGGCGATCTGTCCGGGGAGAGGGGCCGGTCAGGCGACCGGCTCGGCCTCCGGCACCGCCGGGGGCTCGGCCCCCGTACCGGCGGTCTTCCGGCCGTCGCGCATCAGCACCAGGGTGAGCGCCGCCGCCGCGACGACCGCGATGCCGCCCGCCGTGAAGGTGGTGGAGGTGGCGGTGTTGAACGCCTCCCGGGCGGCCGCGACCAGGCCGCCGTCCCCGGTGGAGCCGGCCACCGCGAGCGCGCCGGTGATGTCGTGGCGGGCGGCGGCGGGGGCGGCCGCGGGCATCGCGCCGGTGTAGGTGCTGGAGAGCACGGTGCCGAGGATGGCCACGCCGAGCGCCGCACCGGACTGCTGGATGGTGTCGTTGAGCGCGGAGCCGACGCCGGCGTGCTCACTGGGGATGGCGCTCATCAGCGCGTTGGAGGCGGCCGGCATGGCGAGGCCGGAGCCGATGCCGAGCACCAGCATGGCCAGGGAGACCTTGGTGAAGCCGTCGCCGACCGAGAGGGTGGCGAGCAGTCCGAAGCCGCCCGCGATGATCAGCATGCCGATCGAGGTGAACACCCGCGCCGGGACCTTCTTGCCGAGCACCGCGCCCAGCGCGTTGAACACCAGCGAGGCGATGGCCAGCGGGATGAAGGCGAGGCCGGTGTCGGTGGGCGAGAACTCCAGCACGAACTGGAGGTACTGGGTGAGGACCAGCATCAGCCCGCCGGTCGCGAAGGTCAGCAGGATGAGCGAGAAGCTGGCGCCGGTGAAGACCCGGTTGCGGAACAGCTTGATCGGGACCATCGGCGAGTCGGTGCGGACCTGCCGGACGGCGAAGCCGACCAGCGAGGCCACCGCGAGGGCGAGTGCGCCGAGGGTGCTCGCGCTGGTGAAGCCGTCCTGGGGCAGCACGATGATCGACCACACCAGCGCCGTCATGCCGACCATCGACAGCACCATGCCGAGCAGGTCGGGGCGGCGCCACGGTCCCTTGGACTCCGGCATCAGCAGCACCGCGGCGACGATGGCGACGGCCGCGATCGGCACGTTGAGCAGGAAGACCGCGCCCCACCAGAAGTGCGCGATCAGCGCGCCGCCCAGCACCGGACCGCCGACCAGGCCGACCATGGCCACCGCGGTCCACGCGGCGATCGCCTTCGGGCGCTCCTCGTCGTCGAAGACGGTGATCAGGATGGAGAGCGTGCTCGGCATGACCAGCGCGCCGCCGACGCCCATCAGGACACGCCCGGCTATCAGCTCACCGGGGCTGCCGGCGTACGCCGCGACCAGTGAGGCGGCGCCGAACAGCGCCAGCCCGACGATCATCACCCTCCGCCGTCCGAAGCGGTCGGAGAGGCTGCCGGAGGTGAGCAGCAGGCCGGCGAAGACCAGGATGTACGAGTCGATGATCCACTGGATGTCCTGCGCCCCGGCCTTGAGGTCCTCCGCGATCGGCGGGATGGACACCGTGAGCACCATGTTGTCGATCACCAGCACCAGGCTGCTGAGACAGAGCACGACCAGGATGAGCCAGCGCTGCGGATGACGTTCCACGGCGTTTCCCCCTTCGAACTTCGGGCTTCGAGCGTCGGACTCCGAGCTCGGGCGTCGAGCGTCGGAACGGGCGCGCGGGCCGGGCTGTGTCGCCGGAGCCGCGCGGAAGTCGTCGCGGGCACACCGTCCTCCGTCCCCAGGGGAACGGTGTGCGCCGCTCCGAACACTGTACGGACACCGCACACTGTTCGCAACGCCGCACACCGTTCGATCTCCGCACGCTGTTCGTCGCGCCGTACACTGTTCGCATCAGCCCGTGGCGAGCGGCGCCGAACCGGACCGGATCCGGACGATTGGTGAGGAGGGCCCGATGGCGGCCAGGACAGAGGACGGCACGACCCCGGGCATCCCCATGCCGTGGAACCGCCCCGAGCGACGGCGGGAACAGCCCGCCCTCAGCCGCGAGCAGATCGTCGCCGAGGCCTTCGCGCTGCTGGACTCCGGCGGCATCGAGGCGCTGAGCATGCGCAAGCTCGCCGCCCGGCTGAACGCCGGCGCCACCTCGCTCTACACCCACGTCGCCAACAAGGACGAGCTGCTCGCCCTGGTCGTCGACCAGGTCTTCGGCACCCTCCCGCACCCCTCGGCCGAGGGGTCCGAGGAGCCGAAGGTCTGGCGCGCGAAGATCGCGGAGTGCGCCGAGAGCATGCGCACGGCCATCATCCGCCACCCGTGGATGGTCGGGGTGATCGGAGACGTCGGGATGATCTACCTTGGCCCCAACTGGATGCGGCTCTCCGAAGCCCTGTTGGACGTCCTGGAGGCGGCCGGCTTCGAGATCGTCGAGGCGAACGACGCGATGAACGCGGTCATGGGCTACACCATCGGGACCGCCTGCGTGGAGGCCGCCTGGCTGGCCGCGCTGGCCCGCAGCGGCCAGGACGAGCAGGAGTGGATGAACCGGCTGCTGCCCGTCGTCACGGAGGCCACCAAGGACTTCCCGCGGCTGCACCGGCTGTACACCACCTCGGTTCCGGACGAGGTCGCCGGAGGCCGGGACAGCACCTTCGCCCGGGGCGTCAACGTCATCCTGGACGGGATCGAAGCGGCCAGGACGGCCCGCGGACAGCACTGAGCCCTCCGGGGGCCGCCCCCGCCCCGACCACGCGGCCCAGCGCCGCCCCGACCGCGCGGCTCAGCTCCCGCTGAGCGCCTGCACCTCCGCGTACCCCGGCACCGGACCGACCGGCTCCCCCGCCGCGACGGCCGCCGCCGTGGCCACCGCCGCCGCCAGTGCCGCGCGGTACAGCAGCGACCCGAGGCTGACCCGGGCCACCCCGAGCGCGGCCAGCTCGGCGAGGCCCGGGCTGGTCGGCGTCCAGAGGATGTTGAGCGGGACGGCGAGCGCGCCGACCAGCCGGCCGATCGCCGCCGGACCGGTCACCCCGGGGACGAACACGCCGTCCGCGCCCGCCTGTTGGTAGGCGTCCAGGCGGCGGAACGTCTCCGCCTCGGGGGCGTCCTGCCCGCACCAGTAGGTGTCGGTACGGGCGTTGACGAACAGCTCCGGGGTAGCCGCCTTCACCGCGGCGATCTTCGCGGCGTGGCGGGCGGACGGGGCCAGCGTGCCGTCCGCCCGGCCGTCCTCCAGGTTGATGCCGACCGCGCCGGCCTCGGCCAACTCCACGGCCAGCTCGGCGACTTCGTCCGGGTCGTCGCTGAACCCGGACTCCGCGTCGACGCTGAGCAGGAAGCCGCCGCGACCGAGCCTGCGCGCCAGCCGTACGGTCTCCGCGCGGGTGGCGGCGGCGCCGTCGGGGAGGCCGGCGACGGCCGCCACGCCCAGGCTGGTGGTGCCGATCGCGGGGTGGCCCTGGGCGGCGAGGGCGACGGCCGAGGCGTGGTCCCAGGCGTTGGGGAGCAGCAGCGGGCACCCGGGGCGGTGGTGCAGGGCGGCGAAGGGGGTCATCGGGTCGTCTCCATCGGCTCGTTCGCACGGTGTCCGGTCGGGTCCGCCGGACTGTCGGCCACCCACGTCGGGCTCTTGGTCACCCACGTCGGATCCGCGGCGCCGCCCCTCGCACCCGCCAGGCTCCCGACCGAGTCCGCGTAGTAGTACCCGGCCTCGGAGACGTGGCAGACGATCTGCCGGAAGCTCCAGCCCGTCCCCGGGGAGTCGTCCAGCCGTTCGTCCGGCAGCGCCGCGACCCGCCGGGACCAGATCCCGGCCAGCCGGGTCAGCCGGCTGCGGGCCTCGTCCAGGTCGGCGGTGGTGAACGGGGCCAGGTCGGCCGGGGTGGTGGCGTTGGAGGCGTGCCAGCGGTCGGGCTCGGTCGGTTCGCCGACCAGCCGGGCCTCCACCTCGGCGAGGTGGTCGACGAGATGGTCGGTGATGCGGCGAACGGCCTTGTGCGGCGCGTAGGTTCGGCCGTCGGTGTTGACGATCGGACGGCCGTCCCAGGCCGTCCAGCCGACCGCCAGGGCGAGCACGTACGTGACCATCTCCGGCACCAGGGCGGCCAGTTCGGCCTTGTCGAGGCCCGGGGTCGACGGCGGCGTCCCGGTGTCCGCCGGATCGGAGGCGCCGTACAGGATGCCCTCGGCGATCACCAGGGCCTGCGAGCGGCCCGGGCAACTCCGGGGCGGGGCACCGAAGGTGAGCGCGACCCCGGCCGGCGCCCCGGCCTGGGCGGCGGCGATGTCGAGCAGGACCCGCGTCCCGGCCGGCACCGCGACCCCGCCGACCTCGGTCGCCCGGACGGCGATCCGCCGCATCGTCCGGACCGGCGGGTCCGTGCGCAGCACGCCGGCCAACCCGTCCTCGTGCCGGCGGGCGCCCTCGACCAGCGCGGCGGTGGCGTCGCAGGCCTGGACCAGCAGGCCGATCCGGTTCGCGGCGGTCTCCTCGTCCCGGTCCCCCATCGCGGGCAGCAGCCGGGCCACCGCCGCATCGGCCACCGGGTCGGCCGACGCGCCGTCCACCGCCGGGTCCACGGCCGCGTCCGCCACCGGGCCGTCCACCGCCGAACAGGCCGGCACGTCGGTGAAGTACGCCCGGGACACCGTCGCGACGTCCCGCGCCACGGCCTCCGGGTCGGCCAGACCGAGCTCCGCCGCGAGCACCCGGACGACCCGCAGCCGGACGTCGGACTCGAAGCCGCCGGCCGCGGCCACCCGCAGCCGGTCCGGGTCCAGCCGCTCCAGGTCGGCCAGCACCAGCGCCCGGCGCCGGGCGTGCGGTTCACCGGAGCTGAACCTGGCGACGGCGGACCGCAGCCAGGCCACCGTGCCGGGGGCGCCGCCCGGCACACCAGGCGCGGGGGCCGCCGCGGGCAGCGGCACCAGCGCGGGATCGGCCAGGGCCGCCGTCACATCGTCGTAGCGGGAGAAGGTCGTGGTCGCCGCCCCGGGGACCACCGTGGTTTCGCTCATGCCGTCATCGTGGCCCCGGGTCGTTTCGGCCCTGGCCGAACCGTGCCGGGGCGACCCTGGAGGCATGTCCCCGGCCCCGTTCCCCCACGCGGCCCCGCCGCCGCG
The DNA here is from genome assembly GCF_053598475.1 of Kitasatospora sp. NPDC001119. Classification (NCBI taxonomy): domain Bacteria; kingdom Bacillati; phylum Actinomycetota; class Actinomycetes; order Kitasatosporales; family Streptomycetaceae; genus Kitasatospora; species Kitasatospora sp. NPDC001119. Next base: position 20,878 of record NZ_JBSFKI010000006.1, on the reverse strand, counting down.
ACCGCCCCGTCCCCCGCACCAGGGCATCCACGCACCGCCGTGCCCCGACCATGGAGGCATGACGCTCGCCGCCCTCGCCGCCCTGCTCGCCGACCCCACCCGGGCCGCCATCTGCTCCGCCCTGCTCGACGGCCGTGCCTGGACGGCCGGTGAGCTGGCCCGGCACGCGCGCGTCGCGCCGTCCACGGCCAGCGAGCACCTGTCCCGGCTGATCGCGGGCGGGCTGCTGGCCGAGGAGCGGCAGGGCCGGCACCGGTACGTCCGGCTGGCCTCGCCCGCGGTGGCCACGCTGATCGAGGACCTCACCGTCTTCGCGGAGTCCGGTCCCGGCCCCGCGACCGCGCCCCGCAACCTGACCGAGGCCACCCGGCTGAGCGTCGAGGCCCGCGCCCGCACCTGCTACGACCACCTGGCCGGACGCCTCGGCGTGGCCGTGTCGGACGCGCTGTTCGCGCGCGGCCTGGTCACCGAGGAGGACGGGCTGGCCGTCACCGGACGCGGCCGGGACTGGCTGGCCGCGCAGGCGATCGAGCTGCCGCCGGGCGCGGGCCGCCGCGGCGGACGCCCGGTGGTGCGCAGCTGCCTGGACTGGACGGAGCGCCGCGGCCACCTGGGCGGGGCGCTGGGCGCGGCCCTCTGCCGGGCCGCCCTGGACCGCGCCTGGGTGGAGCGGATCGGCTCCGGCCGGGCCCTCCGGGTCACCCCGGACGGCGGCCGGGCGCTGCGCGAACTCCTCGGCGTGGAGCTGCCCTGACGGCCGCCCCGGCGCCGCTCCCGCTCAACGGCGCCGCTCCGGCTCAGCCCATCGACTTCGCCCCGTCCAGCGCCTCCCGGATGATGTCCGCGTGCCCGGCGTGCTGCGCGGTCTCGGCGATCAGGTGCAGCAGCACCCGCCGGGCCGACCAGGCCGTGCCCGGCGGGAACCAGGGCGCGGGCGGCAGGTCGTGGGCGGCGTCGAGGTCGGGCAGGCTCCGGACCAGCTCGTCCGTTCCGCGCGCCGTCCGCTCGTACTCGGCGAGCAGCCCGGCCAGCGTGTCGCCCTCCGCCATCCGGAACTGGGCCGCCCAGGCGTCCGGGTCGGCGGCGCCCGCGTCCCCGCTCCGCATCGCCTCCGCACCGCCGGTGATGAACCGCGCCCAGCGCGCCTCGACCCCCGCCACGTGCTTGATCAGGCCGCCGAGGCTCAGCTCGCTGACGGTGGTGCGCTCGGCCGCCTGCGCGTCGGTGAGGTCCCGTACGGTGTGCCGCAGCAGTCCGCGGTGCTTGTCCAGCGTCTCGACGAGTTCCTCGCGCTCACCCATCGGCCACCCCTGTCGTTCGTCGTCCCGTCGGACGCATCAGACGTCCTCCGTCTCCGGCTGCTCCCCTACCCGCCGGTCGAGGTCGATCAACCCGAAGGCCGCGCCCTGCGGGTCGCCGACCGCCGCGAACCGGCCGAACGGGCTGTCCATCGGCCCGAAGTACACCGTGCCGCCGCGCGCCGTCAGACGCCCGATCGCGGCGTCGGTGTCGTCCACCGCGAAGTAGACGCTGATGTACGAGGGGGCCTCGGGCGGCAGGAAGTCGCCCTCCGCTCCCATCCGGCCCAGCACCGGCCGGCCGCCGACCTGGAACATCCGGTAGTCGAAGTCCCCGCCCGCCATCTTCTGCACGCCGTACGGGAAGACCGCCGGGAAGAAGGCGTCCGCCTTCGCGGGCTCGCGGGTCACCACCTCGGCCCAGCTGTACGCGCCGGGCTCGCCCTGCTTCTCGAAGCCCTCGTGCCGCCCGGCCTGCCAGACGCCGAACACCACGCCGCCCGGGTCCCTGGCGATCACCAGCGTGCCGAAGTCGCCGACCTGCATCGGCCCCATGACCACCTCGCCGCCGTTGGCACGGATCCGCGCCGCGGTGGCACCGGCGTCCGGTGAGGCCAGGTACAGGCACCAGGCGGACTGGGCCTCCGCGCCGGGCATCGGCGGCACGACCGCGGCGACCGCCTTGCCGTCCGAGTACGCCTGGGTGTAGTTGCCGAACTCCGACGAGCTCTCGCCGAAGGTCCAGCCCAGCACGTCGCCGTAGAAGGCCTTGGCGCCCTCCAGGTCGGTGAACATCGCGTCGGCCCAACAGGGTGTGCCCTCAGGTAGCGCAGCCATCTCTCTGCCCTCGTGTGTGGCGAAGTGCGCGCGCCGGGAGGGCGTACGCCGGCCCCCGGTTCGTCAGCCTAGCCACGACGCGCCGCACCCGCGCGGGCTGGAACCCGCGCGGGTGCGGACCTTCGAGGTCAGCCGCCCGCCGACAGGCGCAGCGAGGCCGTGCCCAGGCCGGTCGGGCCGAGCGGCACCGGGGGCACCGGGGGCACCGGCACGCTCGGAACCACCGGTGCGGTGCTCGCCACCGGAGCCTCGGCGGCCGCCGCTGTGGCCGCCCGACGGGCCTGCGAGGCCTCCACCAGGTCCCGCTCGGCGCCGAAGTGCCGCTCCAGGTCGGCCGTGCCGTACCGGAGGCAGCCCCCGTGCCAGTTGAGGATGCCCGCGAGCCAGTTCTCCAGCTCCCCCACGTACCCGTCGAGCAGTTCCCTGGCCGCCTGCTCCAGCCCGAAGTCCTCGTACATGACCGGGAGTTCCTTCTGCGCGACGTGCTGGAACTGGCCCAGCCGCGAGTGCATCAGGTCGTCGACGATCCGGACCCCGGACGGGTAGTCGCAGCCGAAGAAGTTCTGCACCACCAGGACGGCGTTGTGCAGCTCGCCCTCGTACTCGACCTCCTTCTGGTACGAGAAGAGGTCGTTCATCATGCACGCGTAGTCCATCGCGGAGTTCTCCAGCGCGCGCATCGAGCCGTGGTCGTACACCTCCTGCGGCACGGTCTGCCCGTGGCCGAGGCGGGAGAGGCTCGTGGTGAGCTCGGAGCCGAAGGTGGAGCGGCGCATCTCCAGGTAGTCCACCGGGTCCGGGATCCGGTTCTGGATCTGGTTGGCCAGCTCCCAGATCCAGCTGTCCAGCATCACCTCGACGGCCACCCGGAACCGGCCCCTGGCCTCGACGGCCATCGGGCCGGCGGTGCGCTCCCAGATGTCGGCGAGGCCGCGCTCCAGCGCGTTGACGGGCTCCGGCGCGGGGGTGCCGTCCACCGGCATGAACAGGGACAGCCGCGCGTTGGCGGCCTTGGCGCCGCCCAGGTCGCGGGTGCGTCCGAAGGCCCGGGGGTAGTAGTCGTCGGCCCAGGTGCCCCAGGCCAACCAGGCGGAGGCGATGTCGAGTTGGTCGGCGGTGGCGTCCGGGTGGAGGCCGGCCGCGCAGAGCGGGAGGTCGTAGTCGCGCATCGACTCGGCGTCCCAGATGCCGGACGCGGGGACGCCCGGCTCCGCCGCCAGCAGCCCCATCCGCCCGGCCCACTCGATCACGCGCTCCCGGGCGCCGTCCAGGTGCGGGCTCAGCCGGAGCTCGTACGGCAGCTCGAACTCGGGCAGCAGGGACGGCCCGACGGCCTGGTGCGGCACGTGGCCGTGCGACCGCGCCCGCCGCACGGCCGGGCCCGCCGCACCCTCGGCCGCACCCGTCGGGCTCGCCTCTGCCGGGCTCGCCTCCGCCGGGCTCGCCTCCGCCGCGGCCGCCTCCGCCGCTGCCGCCGAAGCCCCGGCGGCCGTGCTGCGCAGGATGTCCAGCGCCGAGGTCCCAATGCCGCCGATCGCGTACTGGTCCCACCAGTTGCCGCCCCCGGGCCCACCCGGCAGCCCCGGCAGCCCCGGCAGCCCACCGCCCGAACCGGGCGCCACCTCAGCGCCCGAGGCCGCCGAACCGGACGAACTCGCCGCCGCCCCACCGCCGTTCATGTACCGGCTGGAGCGCAGGTGCCACTCGTGCCCGCCGGACTGCCAGTCCTGGAGGCCCTTGACGTACGCCATCACCCGGGCACGGCCCGCCGGGTCCAGCCCGGTCTCCGCGAACAGCACCGGCAGTTCGGTGAACACGGTGTTCTCGAACTGCTGCAGCCGCGAGGTGAGCAGGTCGTTGACCGCCTCGGCGGCCTGCTGGGTGGAGCACTCCAGGAACCGCTCCAGCACCAGGATGCCGTTGCTCAGCTCGCCCTCGTCCTCCACCTCCCGCTGGTACGAGAAGATGTCGTTGCGCAGGTGCACCCCGTCGGAGAAGGCGTCCATCAGCACCCGCAGCGCCCGCGAACCCGACACCTCCTTCGGCACCTCGGCGCCGGCCGCGTACTCGACCAGCTGCGCGGACCAGGGCGCGCCGCCGACCTTGCGGCGCATCTCGATGTACTCGACCGGGTTGGCCACCCGGCCCTCGTTGATGTTGGCGAGCTCCCACAGCGACTCGTTGAGCAGGTTCCGGGTGCTCGCGGCGAACCGGAGCCGCCAGTCCTCGCCCATCACCGGCACGGTGCGCCGCCACAGGTCGGCCAGTCCCGCCTCGACCGGGTTCTCCGGTTCCGGCAGCTCGGCGGCCGGGTCGGCCGGCATGAACAGCGGCAGCCGGTCGAGGTGGGCCTTGCCCGCCCCGCGGTCGTTGGTGCGCTTGTACATGTCGAGGAAGTGGTCGTCGAAGAAGAAGACCCACACGTACCAGTCGGTGACCAGGGACAGCGCCTCGGCGGAGGCGTCGGGGTGGGTGTACGCGCAGAGCAGTCCGTAGTCGTGGGCCTCCAGGTCGGCCTGGTCCCAGATCCCCGACCCCTCCAGCATCCCCATCTCCCGGGCCCAGCCGGTGGAGTGGGCCCGTGCCTCGTCCAGATGCGGGTTGAGGCGTGCCGGGTGCGGCACGTAGAAGGACGGCAGTTCGAACGGCTGGGTCACGGCGGGCGGGCCTTTCTGGACGTGTCGAATTGGACCAAGAATGACCCGCCGTCAGCTCGCCGCACCGTCACAACAGAAACAGTCATATGAAATGACTCGTTCCCCCCGTCCAGAACCACCCACCCGGCCGAGCGCCCTCCCCAACCCCCCACGCCCCGGCATCCGATACTACGTTCGAGCTTTCAGTCGTCACTCGTCCGTCGGTCCCGGCTGACCGGGCACGACGTCGTCCTCCCCCAACAGCTTCGCCCGGATCAGCCGTGCGAACTCCGGTCGGCCGGCCGCAGCGGTGAAGTCCGCCACACGGTGCGTGTAGACCTTCCGTTCGGCGGAGTCCTCGTCCAGCTCGACGTCGTCCAGCAACTGCCTCAACGGCCCGATCACGGAGGGCCCCCCGGCCGGACCGTACGGCCCGGCCGGTCCCGCGGGCCCCTCCTCGTCATCGTCCCCTGAGTCGTCCGGAGAAAGCCCGGCTCCCGGCACCAGGTGCGTGTACAGCTCGCTCACGGCCTGGTCGTTGGCAGCAGCCGAGAGTTGTGCGAGCGGGCCGATCAGGTCGACCGCCTCCCTGATCTGCTCGTCGTGGCGGGCCAGCCACCACACCATCGCACTTCCCGGCGACTTCAGGACGTCGTCGCCGAGATAGGCCCGCTTACTCTGCTCGTGGCGGCGTTCGTGCTCCCAGACCTCCTCGGTCTTCCGCACCTCCGACAACTTCCCGAGCCGGTGCCGGTCGTCCTCGGACAGCCGGAGCTCGACCCGCCCGCCCATGGCTTCCACCAGGCCCGACCGGTCCTGGCTCTGCGTTCCGAGAACACCGTTCAACCGGTGCTGCACCAGGTCCAGCCGCCCCGGGATCTCGCACGCCGTCACCTCACGGGCCCGCTCCAGCACCGTTTCGACCGCCAGGCCCGCCGGGTCCGCGTGCACCAGCCCGGTGAGGTTCGGGATCGGACGCCACCACACCGTGGCCGAGAAGTGGAAGTCGTAGTCCGGCACCAGGCTCGGCAGTGCCACTCCGGCCACCCTGGTCTTCTCCCACGGCGGCTCCGCCGGCTTCGGAGCCCTGGCCGATGCCTGCAGGACGGCCAACAGGAGGGCCATCGTGGCCGGCACCGCCCACAGCCAGACCGGCCACCTGGCCAACAACCCGAGTACCACGGTCACCGAGCCCGCCGCCAGCGCCAGCCCGACCAGCGGCGCCTTCCCCGTACCCTTCACAGCCCTCTCCCCCCGGTCGCCCCGACAAGTGGTTCGATCCCCTGGACGTGGTCGATCTTTCGGCAGAAGCGCGTCGCGACTTCCGCCCGGCTCACCGGCCCCGGGTGATCTTCGGGTCCGGCCGCCCACTCATGGGCCAGCAGGTAGTAGCGGCTGAGTACCGGGACTCGGCCGTCGGCGGCCCGGACGAGGATGCCCAGCAGCCGCTCACCGCCGTCCCGCGCCCTTCGCGCGGCCTCGAGCCAGTTCCGGACTCCGACCTCGCACGCCTCCCGGAACGAAGCCACCGCCAGCATCCCCCTCCAACCCCGAACGGCGTCCCGGTCGGACACCCAGAACGGCAACGGGTCCACCAGCTCCAAGAAGATCTCGGCGTCCGACAGCACCGGCTCGCTCCTCTCCAGCCCATCCAGGACTCGGGAGAGCAGCCCCAAGTACAGGTACCTGTCCCGGCCGACCAGCTCCCGCAAGGCATCCCGGGCATGCCGCGGACCGTCCGCGGTTTCCCTCCGTGCGAGGTGGTGCAGGCGGACGAGGGCCTGGCCGGGATGACGCACTGCCATCACATCGACGCAGATCCGCGCGAGGCCCCGCACCAGATTGGTCGGCAGCGGCGGGCCAACCGACCATTCATAGGTCTTCGCCCGGAACGCCGAACCGCAGGTCCCACTCGTGACGCCCTCCTCCAGCACCAGCATCGCTACCGGCAAGAGCCGGTTCTCCTTCGCCCAGGACGCCACCAGGTCGGTCAGCAGACCCACATCGCCGGCTTGCAGGGCCTGTTCGGTGAAGCGGGCGACCATCCGCCGGCGATCCGGTGCGTCCAGCCACGTCGTCGCCCTGATCGCGTCTCCGACCCACGCCCCGAACGCGTCCCGCAGATCCGGGTAGTAGGACCAGACATGGTCTCGAACCGCCGCCGCGTATGCCAGCTTCGTGAAGCCGATCCGGCCTTCCTCCACCACCATTCCCAGATCCCGCACCCGCTGTCTCAGGTCGGCCCGGTCGAGGCGGGGCCGTTCGTCCTCCGGGTGGCCGACCCTCGTCAGCAACTGGTCGGAAAGACGGAACACCGCGACCGCAGGGGCTCCGTCCAGCATGGCCGCCGTAAACAGCAAGGCCCGTTGGCGACCGTCCTCGAGTTTGGCGATCTGCCGGGCCACCTCGTCGAGGCGCTCACTGAGGGCCGCACCGGCTTTGTCCGCCCACTCCGCGAAGTCACCGCCTGCCGAACTCGCTTCGACCACGAGCTCGTGGAGTCGTTCCAACTCCCGCATGGGAGAGCTGTCCAGAAGCTCGCCGAGGCTCGACTGTCGCAGCTCCGGGACGGACACCTCGATTCCGGCCCACCCCAGGTGACTGGCCAGCACCTCGCCGCCCGCAGGTCGGCCGAGCCGTATCAGCAACTGCCGGACATCCGGCTGCAGGAGGTGCTCGTGGTCCCGCGAGAGAACCACCACCAGTCGGCCGGCAACGCCCTCGACCTTGGCCCAGTACGACTTCATCAGGCCCTGCGCGTCGACGACCTGCTGGTCGGAGAGGTCCGTGAGGTCGATCAGGACGCGTTCACCGTGGGAGAGTTCGCCCAGTTCCGCCTGCTGATCGTCGGAGGTGACCTCGCGGAACGGATCGCCCGGCTCACCCGAGCAGTGCAACAAGACCACGGCAGCCGTACGGCGTCCGCTGCCTTCGGCTCCGGAGACCAGGACGGCCGTGCCCGGCTCCTCCAACTTCCGGAGCGCCTCCGCGTATCCGTCCGGTGGCACGAAGCGCTCACTAAGCCAAAGGCGTCGCTCGGCCGCGATCCGCAGCGGATCCCCTCCGCTGCGGATCAGCCTGTCCGTGTCGGAGACGAAGTAGTTGTACTGGTTCCCACTGCCCGTGTGCGTCTGCCCCCGGGCGTTGCCGATCCACGTCGCGTCCCCGTGGTCGCTCACCGGCGCCGTCCCCTGCGGTCACCCCGGTCGCCGAAGGTGTGGTTGACGGTGCCGCGTTCGAGGTAGGTGCCGCCGTCGCCGTGGAACTCCACACCGCCGTGCCGGATCGTGTTGTGCTGGGAGCCGTTGCCGGTGTGGACCGGGCCGCTCGCGTTGTTGATGAACGTCCCCACGTCGCGGCCCACGTTGCCGATCCCTCCGCTCTGGTCGTGCCGGTAGTCCCCGGCCTGCACCACGCTGCCGTTCACCCGGCCGACCTCGTTGCGGGTCTCCGTCGCCCCCTTCGACTTGGCGATCTGCCGCTCCGCCTCCGCGAGCCGGGGGACCGCTTCGGCAAGGTCGTCACCGAGGCGCAGGAGGCAGTGCTCGGCGTCGCGATCGTCGTACCGGCGGTACTGGCAGTCGGCCAGCTCGGCGATCTCGGGCGGGAGGGTCCGTCGGTCGAGCCGTGTCAGGCGGCCGACGAGGACCGGAACGACCAGGGCTTCGTTCTCGAAGGCCTCGACGATCTCCCGCCGGGTCCAGTCCTCCGGGTCGTCCAGCGCGCGTCGACCGTCCGCCGTACGGGCATCGGTCCAGCGCGGACCGATGACCGCGATGAGCACGCTGCTACGGCGGACGGCGGTCAGCAGTTCCTGGGGGAAGGGTCGGCCGATCTTGATGGACTTGCTGGCGCGGAACACCCGATCGGTTCCGAACCGCTGGGAGAGCTCGCGCTCGATGACCGTGGCGGCCGTGCCCTCGTCGCTGGTGCGGTAGTTGACGAAGATCTCGGGCATGACGAAATCACCTCTCCAGGTGAGTGAGGGATGAGGAACGGTGTGGCGGCCGGGGACGGGCCGGGAGTTCAGGCGGTCTACGGGTGCAGCGCCTGCGCGAGCAGGGGCTGGAGGGCCTGCACGGGTCGGCCGGCCCGGAACCGGTGCAGCTCGTGGGCGAGCCTGCGGACGTCGGACCGGATGGTGGCCGACCGCAAGGCCGGGATCAAGGGCAGGAGCTCCGCGGCGAGTTCGCAGGCGCGTTGCGGTTCCCCCGTGGCCGCGTGGGCGAGGGCGCGCCGGATGCCGTACCGGGCGCGGCTGCGGACGGCGTGCGCCGGGATCCTCGGGTACTCGTGGTCCAACACTTCGGCGGCCTGGCGCGGGCGGCCGAGGTCGTACAGGCACCAGCCGGTGACCACGGCCGCCGGGTCGGCCAGGTGGGTGGTGCCGAGCAGAGGTGTACCGCCGTTCTCGGTGTCGGCCCTGGCCAGCAGTTCTCGGGCCCGGTCGAGGCTGCGCAGACAAGCGGTGTGGTCGCCGGTGAGAGCGTGCCCCTGAGCCTCCCGCTGTGCTGCGAGGCCCCGGATCCGTGGTGGCAGGGCGTCGTCCTGCGCCGGTTCGACCAGTTGTACGGTCTGGGTCGCGTCACCTGCGTAAAAGGTGATCAGGGCGCGTCGGACCAGCGCGTACGACGCCAGGTCGCGGTCTCCGCCTGCCTGTGCGAGTTCGACCGCCCGGGCGGTCCACCACAGTGCCGAGGTGTTGTCGTCCGCCTCCTGCGCCATCCAGCCTGTGTACTCCGCGTACCGCGCGGCCAGCACGAGCAGTCGGCCCCGGTTCACCGGGTCGGCCCGGGCGGCGAGCTCGCGCAAGGTGTGGGTCTGGACCGTGAGCAGCGGGATCAGCGTGCCCGGGTCACCGGACTGGCCGAGTTGTCGCATCTGGTCGAACTGGGCCCGGAAGATCTCGACCGGGCCGGATTCCGCGACGGCGGTCGCCGAGGCCTCCGTCGGCAGGGTCGCGGTCAGCCCGCCACCGATCAGTGAAGTGGCCCCGACGGCAAGCAGCTGCCGCCGTCCAAAGGCCCCGGGCCAACGGACCCCTTCCTGGTCGGCCCCGATCACTGCTTCCGCTTCACCGACGACGCCGCTCTGCACCGGTCCGCCGGACGGCGCCGACTCGGCCCCACCACGTCCCGCCAGCAGCCGCTCCAGCTCGCCGCCCGCGTCGAGCTGAACGTCACAGCGACGCGCCAACTGAGGCGGGGGTGGCTTGTGCCCACGTTCGATCTTGCTCAGGTGTCCCTTGCTGTAGCTGAGCAGTTCGGCCAACCGGGTGAGGGTCAGCCCGGCGGCGATCCGACGTCTGCGCAGTTCCGGACCGAACTCTCCGGACGACAATCTGGACACGCTCATGCCAACCCCCGTCTGGATCCGACCGCCCTGGCATCTGCTGCATCACGGGCCGGAAGCGGTCACCCCTCGCTTCCGCCTGGAATCTTGGCATGCGATCAAGCCGGTCAAACGGCGATCGACGGGGTTTCCCGTTTCCTCTTTCCCCCTCGAATGACCATGCGAACAAAACGAGTTGGCGACATGTCCACGCACCAGAGCAACACATATGAACGCGCTCCCGCCCGGGCGGGCCGGTCGTGGCCTGCCCGGGCGGGAGCAGCGGTTCCGGCTCAGGCCGCGAGGCCGAGGGCGAGGGCGGGGGGAGGTGGGCGCCAGACAGAAAAGAGGGAAGGAAGCGTGGGCGCGGACGCCGAGCGGTGACGACGGTGTGGGCGACGGGCTTTGGAGCGCCCTCCATTCGACGGCTGTTCGGTTCGACGCGCCCCCGCTCCGGGACCCCCGGCGGATGCGACAGGCACGGGCAAAAAATATCCCTCGCGCCCCCGCCGGCACCCCCGGCAACCGCTCCGCCAACGAACAATGCAGCTCTGGCAAGGCCTTGAACAGACAAGACTTCCCCGGCTACGGGCGTGTTGACCGCGTACGCCAACGCCGCTTCCACCAGACTGGGCGCCGACCCGACGTCAACTCCGAGGAGGGCAAGCCCATGAACGTCACCGTCCGGCTCGCACAGCAGCCCGAGGCCGACGAACTGCTCGGACGCAGCGCGCTCGCCGCACTCGTCGGCATGCTGCTGGACCAGCAGGTCCCGATGGAGTGGGCGTTCACCGGCCCGCTGACCATCGCCCAGCGCCTCGGCCACGACGACCTGGACGCCCACGAGATCGCCACCTACAACCCGGAGGAGTTCGTCGCGCTCCTCTCCGCCAAACCGGCGGTCCACCGCTACCCGGCCGCGATGGCCAAACGGGTGCAGCAGCTCTGCCAGTTCCTCGTCGCGCAGTACGACGGCGACGCGGCCGCACTGTGGAAGAACGTCCGCACCGGCAAGGAGCTGCTCAGCCGGCTCAACGCCCTGCCCGGCTTCGGCAAGCAGAAGTCGCAGATCTTCCTGGCCCTGCTCGGCAAGCAGTACGGGGTACGGCCGGAGGGCTGGCGCGAGGCGGCCGGGGTGTACGGCGAGGAGGGCGCGCACCGCTCGGTGGCCGACATCACCGGCCCCGAATCGCTCACCCTGGTACGGGAGTTCAAGCAGGAGGTGAAGCGCGCCGCGAAGGAGGCCAAGGCCGCCGCCAAGCCGCGCACCACCACCCGCACGTCCGCCGCCCCCACCCCGACCGGTGTGCGCTGAGCACCGGCTGACCCACCCGGCCGGCCGTACCGGGGCCGGCCCCGCCCAGAGCGCGACGCGGGCCCCGGCCGCGCAGCGCGACCGGGGCCCGTGAACGGGAGCGCTCCGTCAGGCCACGACGGGCGCCTGCTGCTCCGCGGTGGAACCGTCCGCGGAGCCACCCGCGCCCCCGGAACCGGCCACGGCCCCGAGCGCCTTGCGCCGCCGCGGCAGCGCGAACATCAGCAGGAAGACCGCGAGCAGCACCCCGGCGACCCACCACATCGCGTGCACGAAGGCCCCGCCGAACGCCGTCCCGACCGCCTCCGGCGCGACCACGTCGTCCATCGCCCCGAAGAAGGCCACCGACACCAGGCCGAGCCCGAGCGCGTTGCCCACCTGCTGCACGGTGTTGATCAGCCCGGACGCCGAACCGGCGTGCTCACGCGGCACCTCCGCCAGCACCGCGTCGGTGATCGGCGCGACGATCAGCCCCATCCCGAGGCCCATCACCACCAGCGGCAGCGCCATCTGCCAGGCGGTGATCGTCGTCCCGTACCGGTCCGCCTCCCAGATGTAGACGAGCACGCCCGCCGCCATCACCAGCGCGCCGGTCTGCAGCACCTTCCGCCCGAACCGCGGCACCAGCTTCTGCACCGACAGTCCGGCCGCCGTGGAGACCGCGATCGAGAACGGGATGCCGGTCGCGCCGGCCTTGAGCGGGCTCCAGCCCAGCCCGATCTGCATGTAGAGGGTCCAGACCAGGAAGTAGATGCCGAGTGCCACGCCGAAGGCCAGCTGCACGCAGATCCCGGCCGCGAAGGACTTCACCCGGAACAGCGCCAGCTCCACCAGCGGCGAGCCGTCCCGCCGCGTCTTGACCTTCTCGTACGCCACGAACAGCGCGAACACCGGCAGGCTCCCGGCCATCGACAGGTAGCCCCACAGCGGCCAGCCGGCCTCCCGGCCGTGCGTCAGCGGGTAGATCAGCATCAGCAGGCCGAGGCTGGCCAGCGCCACGCCCACCAGGTCCAGCTTCAGCGCCTGGTCGGCCTTGGACTCGTCGATGAAGCGGCGGCCCAGCAGCAGTCCAGCGATGCCGACCGGCAGGTTGATCAGGAAGATCGGCCGCCAGGCCAGGCCGAACAGGTCCCACTCGGTGAGCAGCGCACCGATCATCGGACCGGAGACCGCGCCCAGCCCGACCACCGCGCCGAACAGGCCGAACACCTTGCCGCGCTCCTCCGCCGGGAAGGTCGCGTGGATGATCGACAGCACCTGCGGCACCATCAGCGCGGCCGTGCCGCCCTGGAGCACCCGGGTCGCGATCAGCATCTCCGGGCTGGAGGCCAGCCCGCACAGCGCCGAGGCCAGCGTGAAGCCGCCGATCCCGATCAGGAACACCCGCTTGCGGCCGTGGATGTCACCCAGCCGGCCGCCGGTGATCAGCCCGATCGCGAAGGCCAGCGCGTAGCCCCCGGTGACCCACTGGACGGCGCTGAACGAGGCGCCGGTGTCCTGCTGGATGCTCGGGATGGCGATGTTGACGATGGTCACGTCCACCAGGTCCATGAAGGAGGCGACCATCACGATCGTCAGCGCGATCCACCTCCGGCGCTCCGCTGCCGCGGTGCCCATTCCGTACTCCTCTACCTTTTCCACGTCCACGACAGTAGCGGGCATCTAGGTCAGAATCTGTCCCAGTTGGTCCGGCATTCTGGACGGCACGAGCGACGGCACGAGCGAGCGAAGCATCGAGAGGCGCACATGAGCGACACCCCGGCCCGGCTGTTGAACCTCCTCTCGCTGCTCCAGACCCCGCGCGAGTGGCCCGGCAGCGAGCTCGCCGAACGGCTCGGCGTCAGCCCCCGCACCATCCGGCGCGACATCGACCGGCTGCGCGAGCTCGGCTACCCGGTGCGGGCCAGCATGGGCGCGGAGGGCGGATACCGGCTGGTCGCGGGCACCGCGATGCCCCCGCTGCTGCTGGACGACGAGGAGGCGGTGGCCATCGCGGTCGGGCTCCGCGCGGCGGCCGGGCACGCCGTGGTCGGCATCGAGGAGGCCTCGGTACGGGCGCTCGGCAAACTGCTCCAGGTGCTGCCGGGCCGGCTGCGGCACCAGGTCGGGACGCTCAACTCCGCGACCGTGCCGTTGCTCGCCGGGGACGGCCCGACCGTCGACCCGGAGGACCTCACCGTGCTCGCCCGCGCCGTCACCGCCCGGGAGCGGCTGCGCTTCGGCTACCGGGCGTACGACGGCGCCGAGACCAGTCGGCAGGTCGAGCCCGAGCGGCTGGTCTCGGTCGGCCGCCGCTGGTACCTGGTCGGCTACGACCTGGACCGCGCGGACTGGCGGCTGTTCCGGGTCGACCGGCTGAGCGGCCCGGCCGCCACCGGCGTCCGCTTCACCCCGCGCCCGCTCCCCGCCGAGGACGCCGCCGCGTACGTGGCGGGCAAGCTGCGCCGCCCGTCGCCGAGCGGCACCGTGGTCGCCACCGTGCACGCCCCCGCCGAGCGGGTCCGCGACAGCCTCCGGCCGGGCGACTCCGAGGTCGAACCGATCGACGGGCACAGCTGCCGGCTCCGCTCCCGTTCCGACTCGCTGGAGTGGACGGCGATGCGGCTGCTGTCGCTGGACTGCCCCTTCGAGGTGCACGAGCCGCCGGCGCTGCGCGAGCACCTGCGCCGGCTCGCCGACCGCGCCCACCACGCGGCCGGCCCGGAGGCTCGGACCCCGGGCCCCGCCCTGAAAGCCGGCACCTGAGGCCGCGACCCGAGGGCCGGAACCTAGGCCTCGACCCGGAACCAGCCGTTGCCGGAGCGGAACCAGAGCGCCCCGTCCCGGCCGTGCGCGCGCCCCCGGTCGAGGCCGCCGGGGACGCCGACCCGCTCGCGGCGCACCTCCCGCCAGCCCTTCCGGCTCTCCCGTTCGCACCGGATCAGCTCGCCGCCGGGCTGGAGGAACACGGCCCGGTCCCCGGCGATCGCGAAGCCCACCGGCTGGCGGGCCGGCAGCCGCATGACGACGGGCTCGCCCCCGTCCGGGTCGATCCCGGTGAGGTGGCTCCTGTCCCCGTACCAGGCCAGCCAGGCCCGCCGTCCCTCGGTGGCGGCGGCGAGGCCCTCCAGCGGCTGGTCGCCCAGCTGCCCGAAGTCCGGCCGCCAGACGACCCGTCCGGCGGTGTCCAGCCCGAGCAGGCCGTACTGGCCGAGCGGGTTGTCCCCGTAGTTGCCCTCGTCCCCGAAGGCCAGCCAGATCCGGCCGTCCCGGTCGGTGGTCAACGCCTGGACGGCGTCGCCGAGTTGCAGCTCCCGGGTCAGCCGGCCGTCCGGCCCGAAGACCTGGCCGTTGCGCTCCCAGCCGTCCGCCGACTCCTCGGCCCTGCCTCCGACCAGCAGCACCCGGCCGCCCGGCAGCAGCGCCAGGAAGTCCGGCGGGACCCCGACCCCGGTGAGCGGCACCCGCCACTCGCCCCGCGGGCCGCGCACCACCACCTCGCCGTCGAACGGCAGCCGGGCGCACGGCCACGAACCGGCCGGTGCCGCGTACCGCTCCGGCACCACCAGGACGGCCAGCTCCCCCTGCGGCCCGACCGTCCAGGTCAGGGCCCGGTGGCCGGCCCGGACGTCCTCCGCGGGCAGCCGCCAGACCTCGACCGGACGGTCGGACACCGGTATCGACATCGATCGGGCCCCGCTCAGACCCCGTACTCGGCGGTCAGCAGCGCCCGGCCCAGGGTGTGGAAGGTGAGGTTGAAGCCCACCTGGGCCGGCGGGGTGTCGGCGGCGATGTCCAGCTCCTCCACGTCCAGCGCGTGCACCGCGAAGACGTAGCGGTGCGGGGCGCCGGGCGGCGGGGCGGCGCCGTCGTACCGGTTGCCCGGGAAGTCGTTGCGGCCGTGGAAGGAGGCCTCGCCGGGCAGGTCGGCGTCCGAGGAGCCGGCGCCGCGCGGCAGGCCGGCGGTGTCGGCGGGCAGGTTCAGGGCGAGCCAGTGCCACCAGCCGGAGCCGGTCGGCGCGTCCGGGTCGTAGCAGGTGACCGCGATGCTCCGGGTGCCCTCCGGCAGGCCCGACCAGGCCAGCTGCGGCGAGAGGTTGCCGTCGGCGTGGACGAACTCCGGGCCCAGCGTGCCGCCTTCGGTGATGTCCTCGCTGCTCAGCGGGAAGGACGGCACCTGCGGAAGGAACTCGTACGGCAGCGGCGCGCGCTTGCTCATGGGCTGGTCACCTCTCACGGTCGGAATGACACAGGTCACTCTAAACGGCTCGCCGTAATCGGGTGCGTGTGCGATCCCGCCGCCCCTAGAGTCGACGGCATGGCCTCCAGAATGACCCGTCTGCTCTCCGACTCGCGCGACGCGCTGTTCACCATGATCGGCCTCCAGGCCGTCATCTGGTCCGTCCAGGTGGTCAACTGGCTGGACGACTACGGGCTGTCGCAGGAGTTCGGCCTGCGCTCGGAGCGGATCGGCGACCTGCCGGAGATCTTCACCTCGCCGTTCCTGCACTTCGGTTGGGACCACATCGCGGCCAATGCCTGGCCGCTGTTCCTGCTCGGCTTCCTGTCCGCCTACCGGGGCATGAAGAAGTTCCTGCTGGCCAGCCTGGTGATCACGATGTCCGACGGGCTGCTGGTCTGGCTGCTGGAGAGCCCGAACACCGTGACGGCCGGGGCGAGCGGCCTGGTCTACGGCTACCTCGGCTACGTGGTGCTGCGCGGCGTCCTGGACCGCAACGTGCTGGACGCGGCGGTCGGCATCGTCATCGCGGCGGTCTACTCGACCATCCTGATCGGCGTGCTGCCGGTCACCCCGGGCGTCAGCTGGCTGGGCCACCTGGGCGGACTGATCGGCGGGCTGGCCGCCGCCTTCCTGCTCCGCAGCCGGCCGGCCGAGCAGCGGGCCCCGAAGCCCGCCGCCGCCCCGGACAGCCCCGGATCCGCCCTGCTCAAGCAGCTGGACGACCTGGGCCTGTAGCCCCCGGCCCGGCGGCCGTCGGCCCGGTAGCCCACCCGGGCCATCAGGTATAGACCAATCCCACCCCTGCGGCTAGCGTGGACGGCTCACCCTCCCCCAGCTCCGGAGCCGCACCGTGGAGTCGTCCGTCCTCGCCTTCGCCACCGACCTGCTCGACGAGGGCGCCGACACCTTCTTCGGCAACCTCACCGACCGCGCCGGGGTCGGCGGCGTCACCCTCGCCTCCGTCTACCACGAGGCCCGCGACGTCTTCCCGCACAACCCCCGCCGGGTGGTCCGCTACCTGGAGCCGGGCGCGGCGTACTTCCGCCCCGACCCGGCCGCCTGGCGGGGCCGCCGGCTGGCCCCGGCGCCGTCCACCGCGATCGGCGACCGCGACCCCTTCGCCGAGGCCGGCGAGGAGGCCCGCCGCCGCGGCCTGAAGCTGCACGCCTGGACGGTCTTCTGCCACAACGACCGGCTCGGCTTCGCCCACCCCGACTGCGCCCCCGCCAACGCCTTCGGCGACCGCCACCTCACCGAGCTCTGCCCGGCGAACCCGGAGGTCCGGGAGTACGCGCTGACCCTGGTGGCCGAACTGGCCCGGTACGGCGTGGACGCGGTCCGCGCCGAGTCCCTGCACTTCCACGGGCTGCGCCACGGCTACCACCACGAGCGCTACTTCGAGGAGCTGGGCCCGACCGCCGAGGCCCTGCTCGGGGTCTGCTTCTGCCCGCACTGCCGCGCCGCCGCCACCGCCGCCGGGGTCCCGGCCGAGGAGGTGGCCGAGGCGGTCCGCGCCGAGCTGCGCCACCGGCTGGCCGACGAGTCCGCCGCCGCCCGGCCCGCCGACCTCAGCGCCCTCGCCGACGGCGCCTTCGCCGCCTACGTGGACGCCTCCGCCGCCACCGTCACCGCGCTGGCCGCCGACCTCTCCGAGCAGGCCCGCCGGCACGGCATGCGGCTGAGCTTCATGGACGGCGGCGGCCCGGGCACCGGCTGGCTGGCCGGCATCGACCTGCCCGCCCTCGCCGGAGCCGCCGACCAGATCGAGACCCTCGGCTACGCGAGGACCCCGGAGGCCGTCCGGGAGAAGCTCGCCGCCTTCGCCCTGCACGGCGTCCACCCGAAGTCCATGGCGGTGATCCTGCGCCCGATGTCCTCCGACTGCGACGGCCCGGAGAACCTCGCCGCCAAGATCGCCACCCTGCGCGAACTCGGCGTCCCCGAGGTCGAGTTCTACCACTACGGCCTGATGCGGCTGTCCTCCCTGGACCGGATCGGCGCCGCGCTCTCCGCCTGAGGCCGCCTGCCCCGGAACCGGTCACCGCCGCCGCTTGGACGTCCCGAACAGGCTGCGCGAGATCTCCTGCCCGAGCTGCTTCCCGGCCGAGCGCGCGAAGGACTTGACGCTCGGGTTGTTCAGCAGCGACCCGAGCAGCCCGCCCACGCCCGCCTGCTCCCGCGCCTTCCCCTCCCGCTCCTCCCGCCGCGCCGCCGGCTCGGGAGGAGCCGACGCGCGCCCCCCGGCCGGCGCCGCCTCCGGCCGGGGGGCGCGCGCCGCCAGCTTCTCGTACGCCGACTCCCGGTCGATCGCGTCCCGGTAGCGCGCCGTCAGCGGCGAGGCGTCCACCGCCGCCCGCAGGTCCGCCGCCTCGATCGGCCCCATCAGCGACTGCGGCGCCCGCAGCCTGGTCGCCGCGACCGGGGTCGGCGCGCCCTTCTCGGAGAGGACGGTGACCACGGCCTCGCCGGTGCCCAGCGAGGTCAGCACCGCGCCGAGGTCGTACGAGGAGCGCGGGAAGGTCGAGACGGTGGCCTTCAGCGCCTTGGCGTCGTCGGGGGTGAAGGCGCGCAGCGCGTGCTGCACCCGGTTGCCCAACTGCGCCAGCACGTCGGACGGGACGTCCCGCGGCGTCTGGGTCACGAAGAAGATGCCGACGCCCTTGGAGCGGATCAGCCGCACGGTCTGGGTGATCGCCTCCAGGAAGGCCTTGGAGGCGCCCTTGAACAGAAGGTGCGCCTCGTCGAAGAAGAACACCAGCTTGGGCTTGTCCGGGTCGCCCACCTCGGGCAGCTCCTGGTAGAGGTCGGCGAGCAGCCACATCAGGAAGGTGGAGAACAGCCGCGGCCGGTCCTGTACGGCGGGCAGTTCCAGCACCGAGACCACGCCCCGGCCGTCCGGGGCCGTCCGCAGCAGTTCGGCGGTGTCGAACTCGGGCTCGCCGAAGAACGCCCCGGCGCCCTCGTTCTCCAGCACGGTGAGCGCCCGCAGGATCACCCCGGCGGTGGCGGCCGAGAGCCCGCCGATGGTCCGCAGCTCCTCCTTGCCCTCGGGCGAGGCGAGGAAGGCGATCACCGCGGTGAGGTCCTTGAGGTCGTAGAGCTCCAGGCCCTTGGCGTCGGCGTAGTGGAACACCAGGGTGAGCGAGGACTCCTGGGTCTCGTTCAGGTCGAGCACCTTGGCCAGCAGCAGCGGCCCGAAGCTGGTGACGGTGGCCCGGATCGGGATGCCCGCGCCCTGCCCGCCGAGCGCGTAGAACTCGGCGGGGCAGCCGCGCGGCTCCCACTGCTGCCCCACCTCGGCGGCCCGGGCACCGGTCCGCTCGCTCGGCGTCCCGGGCGCGGCGACACCGGAGACGTCCCCCTTGATGTCGGCCAGGAACACCGGCACGCCCTGCGCGGAGAGCTGTTCGGCGATCAGCTGGAGGGTCTTGGTCTTGCCGGTGCCGGTGGCCCCGGCGACCAGCCCGTGCCGGTTGAGCACGCCCAGCGGGATGCGCACCTGGGCGTCCGGGTACGCGGTGCCGTCCAGCAGCACCGCGCCGAGGTCGAGGGCAGGGCCGGTGAAGGCGTACCCGGCGGCGATCTCCCGGACGGCCTGCGGGGTGAGGTCGGAGTCCATCGGTGAACACTCCTGAGCGGATCGGAACGCTTCGGAACGCTTCGGCATCGGCACGGAACCCGATCGGCACCGGGCGATGTTCGCGACATTTCCCATCAAACAGCGGCATTCGTCCATGCGCAGTTCACACCGGCGCGCGTGGCGGAGCCTCGGCTGCTGCGCCATCCGCCGTCCGAACGGTAGGCTTTCCGTGTGATCTTCAAGCGCATCGGCAATGGGCGGCCGTACCCGGATCACGGCCGGACGAGCACCCGCCAGTGGGCTGACGTCGCCCCGCGCCCGGTGCGACTCGACCAGCTGGTGACCACCAAGGGCCAACTCGACCTCGAAACCCTCCTGGCCGAGGACTCGACGTTCTACGGGGACCTCTTCGCCCACGTGGTGAAGTGGCACGGCGACCTCTACCTGGAGGACGGCCTGCACCGGGCCGTCCGGGCGGCGTTGCAGCAGCGCCAGGTGCTGCACGCCCGCGTCCTCGAAATGGAGTGACGGACCCCCGACCGGGCCGTCGGACCCCCACGGGCTTTCCGGACCGCCCCCTCGCCACCCGGCGGAGGGCGGTCCGCGCGTACCCCGGTACCCCCTTTCGGGTACCGGGGTACGCCAGATGATGATCGTTTAGTACCTTCGAGGCTGTCCGGCACTACGCTGCTGACTACGGCCGCGACCAGGGGATTCCGCCCGCACCGGGGGAAGCCCCCACCCGGCCGATCCGTCATCCCGACCCCGCCCTGGTACGAGGGGGAGACAAACCGTGAGCATGTTGACTCCCCAAGGCCTCAAGGGGAAGCAGTACCGCGTCACCGGCAACACCTACCCGCGCCTGGGCCGGCCTCCGAAGAAGAGCCGCAAGGTGATCGCCGCACTCGCCGGCCTGCTCGCCCTGGCCCTGGTCGCGCTCGGCGGCGTGCAGCTGTACGACATCTTCACCGGCAGGAACAAGAACGCCTCGGCCCAGGCCTGCGCGGACCCGTCCGGCAAGCCGCTGGCCGCCCCGACGCCGGGGGCCGCCCCGGGCACCCCCGCCGCCTCCGGTGCGCCCGCCGCCGCGCAGGGCGACCCGCACGCCGTCCCGCAGGCCTCCGCCGTCACCGTGAACGTCTACAACGCCACCACCAAGGCCGGGCTGGCCGGCCGGACGGCCGAGGAGTTCAAGAAGCGCGGCTTCGTCATCGGCAAGGTCGGCAACGCCCCGGCCGAGCTGGACAAGAAGGTGCCCGGCACCGCCCAGGTGATCGCCGGGCCGGCCGGCGCCGGCGCGGGCACCCTGGTCGGCTCGCAGATCGCCGGGGCCGCTGTCACCGCCGACGCCCGCACCGACACCACCGTGGACTTCGTGATCGGCGACAGCTACAACGCCCTGCTGGACGAGACCCAGGCGGCCGCCGCCCTCGCGCTGGCCACCAAGCCCTCCCCCGCCCCGACCGCCACCGGCAGCTGCTGAGACGGCACCGGCCGGACGCGCGGCACCACCGAACACCGAGAGCCCCCGGCAGACGCGGCGGTTTCTAGGGGTCGTTGCAACACGTGGTTAGTTGATCAAGCCGCGATCAGTTTATGCAGGCGCTCGGCTGGGGTTTCCCAGCCGAGCGTTTTGCGTGGGCGGCCGTTGAGTTCGGC